>CAZVXA010000066.1:15514-30300 GCA_964630955.1 uncultured bacterium
GTTTTTCCCTCTATATTCTTTTTTTTCATTAAACCCCCTGTTGTCTGGGGGGGCTCGTCTTGCCCCCCCCCCCACTTCTCAATGTGGGTTTTAAGGTTTACTCGATGTGAGCGGCTGACTGCCGATGCAGAATGGCGAGGCTGCGACGTTACATTGCCGCAGCTTCACCATTCTGGTATTCAGGGAAATCGGTATAATCCTGAGGAGACTTTGGGGGCTGAAGGGAAACCATGCGCTGGTGGATTCGCGGGGTCATCGTTGTCCTGTTGGGGTTGGTGCTGACAGGTTGTGGCGGGGGGATTCCCAATCAGGGGGTAATTGAGCGGGCGATCGTCCTTCAGTTTCGCAATACCCAGGCAGAGCTGTCTCCCCAACTTTTCTGGAAAGATGCGCCTGCGGTGAACGTGAATGTGCGGCGGGTGAAGGTGGGGCAGCAGGAGACACTGGTGATTCAGAACGTCAAAACCTACCATTTGCGAGGGACATATGACGCCGTGGTGGAGTGGCGCGATCGCAAGACTACCCAGCGCCAGAGTCCCTTTGAAGTTTATCTCCAGCGCCAGCAGGACTCGCAGAACTGGCAGTTAATCCGTCCGGCCTCAGCAGGAGCCGCTTTTGATAGCTGGATCACGCAGTCCATCCCCTTTAGCGATTAAAGTAGAGGGATAGAGACGCAGCAGAGAAATTCATGGATAACGAGCAGATTGTTTTGCTATCAAGCCGGGAAATCGAAAAAATGCGGAAGGCTGGACAGTTGGCCGCGCAGTTGCTGGCTTATCTTGAACCGATGGTAAAGCCGGGGGTGAGCACGCTGGAACTGAATGACGCCGCCGAGGAGTGGACTCAGAAACATGGAGCGAAGAGCGCACCCCTGGGGTACATGGGGTTTCCCAAATCGATTTGCACCAGCGTCAACGAGGTGGTCTGTCACGGCATTCCCAACGCCAAGCAAATTTTGCGCGACGGGGACATTATCAACATTGATGTGACACCGCTGGTAGATGGTTTTCATGGAGATACTTCCAAGACTTTCTTTGTCGGTGAGCCTTCTCCCCTGGCCCGCAGACTGGTGGAAGTAACTGAAGAATGTTTGATGCGCGGCATTGCTGCTGTCAAACCGGGCGGCAAAGTGGGTGATATCGGCGCAGCCATTCAGGAATATGCAGAGGCCCAAGGCTTTTCAGTTGTGCGTGATTTTGTTGGGCATGGGGTGGGGAGAATCTTCCACACAGCCCCCCAGATTCCTCATTACGGTACGCGGGGCAAGGGCAAAAAATTGCGTCCAGGCATGGTGTTTACGATTGAACCCATGATCAACGAGGGCACCTACGAGGTCGAAGTGCTGGCGGATAAATGGACCGCAGTGACCAAAGACCGTAAGCTATCAGCCCAGTTTGAACATACGCTCGCCATTACTGAAAAGGGCGTCGAGATTCTGACGCTGTTGCCGGAACTGGTGCCTGCGTAGTGGTATTTACTGAAGAAGTAGGGCATTCTGGTTTAGAGTTTCAGACAAATGAAACGTCTTCTCTGCCCGATCGTTCTCCTATCTGGGAGCGCCGTCCCTTAATCATTGTGAGAGTGTCTATGCTGAAGTGGCTGAAGCGGTTTCGTACAATTTCCCTCCTGCTATCAGTAGGGATGCTGGCCCTAATGCTCATGGGCTTTCCCTCTCTGGCATTCGCACAGACTCCTCCCAGTTCTGCTCAGGTTGCGGCCATCGAGACAGTGGTTATCCCTGGGGAGCGGGTTGGCCCGGTGACGAAAAGTACGACCCGTCAGGATCTGGCGCGCCTGTTTGGGAATGCTGTTTTAGCAGACAAGGAGATCCCCGGTGCAGAGGGCGAAGTGCAGCCCGGAACTGTTGTGAATTTGAGAGCAGATCGCTCTTTCACCGTTCTCTGGGCCAATCCTCAGCGCACTGAAGCGGTTGCAGTGACTAATCTGGGTTCGGCATGGAAGACCCCCGAAGGAATTGGTGTGGGGACTTCTTTCAGAGAACTTCAGCAGAAGCTAGGGGAATTCAATCTCTATGGCTTTGACTGGGACTACGGCGGCACGGTGGTACTGGAGGGGAGTCAGCTTGCAAATTATGATGGCAAACTCCTGCTCCGGGTCGCCCCTGCTCAGGATGCAGCGCAGCGATCGCCCCGTGAATACCGTGCGGTAACAGGTGATCAGATGTTTCCCTCGACAAACCCCAATTTCTCTTCTCTGGGAATTACGGTGGATCAGATGTCGGTTTATATGTCCCCCCAGTAAGAGCCTATCCGAAAACCCAAATTCTGGAGGGTGCAACGTTACAGCGTTGCACCCTCCAGAATTTGGGTTTTCGTTACAGCGCTTTGCAAGCGCGTGTGGTACAAAGATTTTGTTGAGAGCCGAGCTCCGCGCGGCTCTTAACAAAATCTTTGGTTCTATCTCAGCGCAAAGCGCTGTATTCGGATAGGCACTAAGCTGGCCTTTGGACAAAATTGCACCGATTTCTCCTGAAACACTTACTCCATCAGCGTTTCAGGAGAAATCGGTGCTAAAACTAAAGATGGCATGAAACGCTCTCCTGGAGAGCGTTTCATGCCATTGTAGGAAAAATCGTCAAAACTCCAGGTGGAAGATTAATCCTCTGAAGGATGGTCTGAGAAGATATAAATCCGCTGGGTAGTCAGTTCACTGGCAATTGCAGACGGATTAACCGTCATGTCATTCTCCACATCCAACCGAAAAATCTGGCGATCGAGCTGTACCTGCAAGTTCGTCATCGGGTCGCCACCGGGGGAAACCAGAAATTCGAGCTGTTGCACCGAGGGCCAGCTTGCCAGTTCGTCGAGGATCTGGGCGATCGCTCTGACATAAGGATGCTGACACTGCTGGAACCAGCCATCGTTCTCCTGGAGGGGCTGATCCATGCCGATGTGGAAGATCAGGGAGGCGGAATTGAACAGGGCGATCGCCACTGGACGAGCTTCTTCCTGCACCAGCAGATCATGGTTGCGGGCCAGATGGCGGAGTTTTTCCAGGCGATCGTAGCGATCGGTCACCCCCAGCGGTTCATCCTTCCAGCGTACTGCGACCGTAACCAGATAGGTTTGCAGCAGCAGGTGACCCAGCTTTTCGGCTTTAGTGTGCAGGTAATCAGCGTTGTAAGACGTGGCCTCGATCAGGAGCGGCACCCGATCTATCATCTCCAGACCGTAGCCCTTGAGGCCAGCAATTTTGCGGGGATTGTTGGTTATGAGACAAAATTGCTGGACTCCGATGTCGCTCAGGATCTGGGCACCGATACCGTAGTTTCGCTGGTCAGCGGGGAAGCCCAGACGCTCGTTCGCCTGCACGGTGTCGAGACCCATATCTTGCAGGGAGTAGGCTTTAAGTTTGTTGACCAGGCCAATGCCCCGGCCTTCCTGCCGCAGATAGACAACGACCCCTGCCCCAGCGCTGTTGATCATCTTGAGGGCGGCCTGGAGCTGCATACGGCAGTCGCAGCGCAGTGAGCCAAAGGCATCTCCGGTGAGGCACTCGGAGTGGACACGCACCAGTATGGAGTGATCCTTGAAAGTTTCGGGATCGCCCTTGACCAGGGCAACGTGCTCAGAGTTGTCTAATAAGTTGCGGTAAGCGTAGATTTTGAAGGTGCCGAACTGGGTGGGCATCTGGGCGATCGCCTCCCGATGGACAAACCGCTCGTGCTGGAGGCGATAGCTGATCAGGTCGGCGATGCTGATGATCTTGAGATTGTGGTGTTTGGAATACTCAATCAGCTCCGGGAGTCGAGCCATCGATCCATCAGGATTCTGAATTTCGCAAATGACCGAGGCCGGGTATAACCCGGCCAACCGTGCCAGGTCTACACCCGCCTCCGTGTGCCCCGCCCGTTTTAGAACGCCCCCTTCGCGTGCCCGCAGTGGAAAAATGTGGCCAGGGCGACGCAGGTCGCTGGGTTTGGTGTTGGGATTGAGGGTGAGCTGGATGGTGCGGGCACGGTCTTCGGCAGAGATTCCGGTGGAGACGCCCAGGTGAAGCGCGCCATCGATGCTAACGGTAAAAGCAGTCTGTTCATTGCTGTCTTCAAAGCTCTTGCTGCTGACCATTAGCGGTAGATCGAGCTGATCCAGTCGTTCTCCAGCCATCGCAAGGCAAATCAGGCCCCGCGCTTCAACCGCCATGAAGTTGATCATGTCGGGGGTGGCGAACTGGGCAGCACAAATCAGGTCACCCTCGTTCTCGCGATTCTCATCATCGACCACCACAATCGTGCGCCCTGCCTTCAGATCGGCCAGGGCAGCGTCAATTGAATCAAACTGAAACGTTGAATTTTCGGTAGTTAGCGTATCTTTGCTGCTGTGAAGCGGTTCCACAAACAATGTCCCAAACGAAACTGTTAACTTTTTTGAAGTGTTCTGCTGACTCTATTTTATCGCTGAGGGATGGGAGTTAGAGAGGGCAGGGATGAATGATACAGCTTGCTCGGTTATCAACCAACGAGTGGGGCGGTGCCCCCGCACAGAGGTTCCAACCCTGTACCCATTTACACCCATGCAAGGGATAGCTGTAGCGATTTGCGGAGGAAAACCGCTAATTTTGAACGAATTCTGAAATTCACCTCAGGTTTAATAGCGTATCGGTTCAGATTGATTTATTGTATTGCTACTAATTCTGTTAGTCGCTGTATTCGCTTCAACTCGTTCACAGTTTTAAGGACAGCTTCATGGGTGAGACGGAAAAAATTCCCGTTGGGGTCGTTGGGGCTTCGGGCTATGGTGGGATTCAACTGGTGCGGCTCTTGCTCGACCATCCCCTGTTGAAGCTGGAGTACCTGGGGGGCGACAGTACAGCAGGCAAGTCTTTTGCAGATATCTATCCCCACATTGGGCATCAAGTCTCGATGGCGGTGGAGCCTGTGGATGTGGAGGTGATTGGCGATCGCTGTCAGATCGTTTTCCTGTCACTCCCCAACGGTCTGGCGCTGAAGCTGGCCCCCCGCCTGCTAGAGAAGGGCTGTAAGGTGCTGGATCTGTCTGCCGACTATCGCTTCAGCGACCTGGAGACCTACAAATCCTGGTATGGCGTGGATCGGGAGGATGATGCCGTGGCTCAGACGGCGATCTACGGACTGCCGGAACTGTATCGCGATCGCATCTCAGAAGCACAGTTAGTCGGGTGTCCGGGCTGCTACCCTACTGCCAGCCTGCTGGGACTGGCTCCCCTGCTGAAACAGGGTTTGATCGTCCCAGAAACGGCAATCATTGACGCCAAATCGGGCACCTCTGGCGGCGGCAGAACTCCCCCCAAGACCAATATGCTGCTGGCGGAAGCGGAGGGATCGTTTGGGGCTTACGGTGTTGGTGGACGGCATCGACATACGCCGGAAATTGAGCAGGTGTGTAGTGATCTGGCGGGCCATGAGGTTCTGGTGCAGTTCACGCCGCACCTGGTACCGATGGTGCGAGGAATTTTGTCCACCATCTACGCCACCATGCGCGATCCGGGACTGGTAAGGGATGACCTGATTACAATTTTCCAGGCTTTCTACCGCTCCTCGCCCTGGGTCAAAGTGCTGCCCAGTGGAACCTATCCTCAGACCAAGTGGGCCTGTGGCACAAATCTCTGCTACATCGGTATTGAACTGGACCCGCGGACGGGGCGGGTGATTGTCATGTCGGCGATCGATAATCTGCTGAAGGGGCAGGCGGGGCAGGCGGTACAGTGTCTCAATCTGATGATGGGATGGAATGAGATGCTGGGATTGCCACAGTTGGCGTTTTATCCGTGAGGGAACGCAGATGAACGCAGATGGGTGATGGATGGGTGTCGAGGTGTAGGGGCTTAGCATTCGGCAGTACATTATCGGTAAAACACTGTAGCCGAATGCTACGCCCACACACGTTTGCTGAGAAACGCTATAGGTTGAGTTAGCGTCGGTTGATAAGAAGGTAGGTGGTCATCTCGCCGATGCCTTTTACGTCGATCGCTCCTCGTTCCTTAAACTGGTAGCGTTCCTTTAGACGGTGGTAAACATCTGCGGTGACCTGGATCTGGTTGGGGAGTCCAGTGGTTTCCATGCGGCTGGCTACGTTTACAGTGTCCCCCCAGAGGTCGTAGGCAAATTTTTTGGTGCCGATGACGCCAGCACCAACCGGGCCTGTGTTGATGCCGAGGCGGAGGGCGAGGGGGGGGAGATTGGGAAGCGGGGGGGCTGCATTCAGACGGGCGATCGCCTCCTGCATATCCAGGGCCATTTCGGCGATCGCCTCAGCGTGATCCGGGCGGGGGGTGGGGAGGCCACCGACGGCCATGTAGGAGTCACCGATAGTTTTGATTTTTTCCAGGCCGTGACGTTCGACGAGCTGGTCGAAGGTAGAGAAAATGCAGTTCAGCAGGTCAACCAGGTCGGTGGGGGTGAGCTGGGTGGCTAAGCCGGTGAAGCCAACGATGTCCGCGAACAGGACGGTGACCTCCGCAAAGTTGTCAGCAATGGTTTTACAGCCCTGCTTCAGGCGTTCGGCGATCGCCTCCGGCAGCACATTCAGCAGTAGTTTCTCAGATTTCTCCTGCTCCTCCTGGAGGCTCTTCAGCATGGCCTGCTCCTGGTCGCGTAGGCGTTTTTTCTCCAGGCAGGCTCCAATTCTGGCCTTCAGCAAAATGGGATTGAACGGCTTAAACAGGTAGTCTTCAGCTCCCAGCTCAATGCAGCGCACCACGCTGTCAATATCATCCAGTGCTGAGATCATGATTACCGGAAGGTAGCGCAGTTCAGCGTCTGATTTCATGGTTTCCAGTACTTCATAGCCGTTCATCTCCGGCATCATGATATCCAGCAGCACCAGGTCGAAGGGGTGTGATCGCATCTTCTCCAGCGCCTGTCGCCCATTCTCCGCTGTCACCAGTTCGTACCCCTGTCGCTGAAGTCGCCGCGACAGCAGATCGCGGTTCATCTCGTTGTCATCCACAACCAGCAGCAGGCCCTGGCTTTGTGTCATGCGGGGGCACCCTCACCCAATAATGCCTGGATCTTACCCATCAGCCGCCCAAAGTCGATCGGCTTCGTATCGTAATCATCACAGCCCGCCGCCAGACACTTCTCCTGATCTCCCGCCATTGCGTGAGCTGTCAGGGCGATCACCGGAATGCCCTGCGTTGCCCCATCTGCCTTAAGCTGACGTGTTGCCGACCAGCCGTCCAACACCGGCAAACTCATATCCATCAAAATTAAATCTGGTGCCTCTGACCGGGCAACTTCAACCCCCTGTGCCCCGTCTACGGCCACCACTACCTGCATTCCCCGCCGCTCCAGCCGACGAGACAGCATATCCCGATTCATCTCATTATCTTCCACCAGTAGAATCTTCGGCATTCTCACCCCTTCCCTCGATTCTTCCATCACCCATGACCCATCTGTTCATCACCCATGACCTATCACCTATCACCCCTTCATCTGCATTCATCTGCATTCATCTGCATCCATCTGCGTTCCAACTTTCTCTGGCAACCGCATCCGAAACGTACTCCCCTTCCCCACTTCACTCACCACCGTAATCTCCCCTCCCATCATCCGGCAAAACCGTTGGGCGATCGCCAGTCCCAACCCCGTCCCCCCATACTTGCGTGTTGTCGAGGCATCGGCCTGTGTAAACGCCTCAAATAGCCGGGAGAAGTCCTCCGGGTTGATCCCAATTCCCGTATCGGCGACGGTAAATACTATCCATCCCGCAGCCTGCTCTACCGTCAGGGTAATGGTTCCCTGCTCGGTAAACTTGGCGGCATTGCTGAGCAGATTCAGCAGGTTCTGTCGAACCTTAGTCGGGTCGGCCACCATCGTGCCCAGCGCAGGATCACAGCAAACTTCCAGGGTGTTCTGGTTTTTGTCCACCAGAGGGCGCACCGTACTGGCAGCCTCCTGTACCAGCGGCATTACAGCAAATTCTTCAAGCAAAAGCTCCATTTTTCCGGCTTCAATCTTCGACAGATCGAGAATGTCGTTGATTAATGTCAGCAAATGTTGGCCAGCGCTGCGAATTTTTTGCAGGTCGGCGATCGCCTCCGTCTGATCCATATCCAGCGCATTTTCCTGGAGCATCTCGCTATAGCCGATGATCGCGTTGAGTGGAGTACGCAGCTCATGGCTCATATTAGCGAGGAACTGACTTTTGGCTCGGTTGGCCTCCTCTGCGGTCTCTTTAGCTCGCTGTAGGGCTTCTGCCTGTTTGCGTTCGGTAATGTCGCGCAGGTTAAGAATCACTCCATTTACCGCGTTGTTGTACAAAAGGTTGCTGCCAACTGCCTCCAGGGTGACCCAGAACCCATTCTGATGACGCAGTTGCAGTTCAAAGGAAATGGGTGCGTCGGCATGGTGGAGAATGTCGGTCAACGCAATCGTGACGGTGGACTGCGAGGTGGGATGTACCAGATCCAGTAGACGGCGATTGATCAGCGCTTTGGTTGTGTAGCCCAAAATCGTTTTGAGGGAAGGACTGCTGTACTGAATCAGCACCTCTGGACTGAGTAGCACGACTGCATCAGAGGCGTTTTCAATCAGGGCGCGGAAATACTCCTCACTGCGGCGCAACTCGGCCTGAGCCTGGTGCAGACTGGTTTCTCGGTCGCGCACTTCCCCAATCATTCGCTGAAATACCCGTGCCAGTACCCCCAGTTCGTCCTGACGGTTGGCCACACCATCCAGCGTTTGGGGATCGAGGGCGTCATCGTTGAGGGTGGCAGCAGCGAGGGTAAGGCGGGCGATGGGGCCAGTGACGCGACGAGCCAGCAGAAGCGATACCAGCAACCCTGCCGCTAGAATTCCTGCAGAGGCGATCGCTACTCGCTGCAAATCTCTGCGAATGCTTTCCCATACAGGGTCCGTAGAGAGATAGAGCATTGCGGCTCCAGCAGGACGGAAATCACCGGGGACGGGCACCATGATTTTTAGAAAGTCCTGATCTAAATCGGTAACGGGTTGGCCGCGCTGGAGCACACGCCGCAGGTTGGTGCGATCGCGATTGGTCAGACTGGTTACCACCCCCTGTCCGGCACTTAAACTGCGGACCTGGTTGTTCAGATTCCGGTCTAGAATCCTGACCGCCACAATATTTCTGCCATCTACTAACTGGTCGGTCAGTCGTTCCAGCGCCATTTGCTGTCGCATCCGATTGGCGGGGGATGGGGTATTCGGAGTCGTTGATCGGGCAACACGGGCCAAAAACTGAGCAATCACTAGGCCATCCGCTTCCGATCGGGCCAGCATGGATTGCCGGGTCCCCCAGGCCAGCACCGCTGTCGTAACAGACACAGTGCCCGCCAGCAGCAGTGTAACCATGAGTAGGATGCGCAGACGCAGATTCATAGGCGGAGCCGATTGAGGGGCAAAGTGTGGAGCTGAATTGCCAGGTCGAGTTCAGGCGGTGATTTTTGCTGAAGCAGGTACTCTACCTTGCTATTGAGGCGAGACTGATCAGCGGGACTGAGTTCACGGGTGACAAGGCCCAGCAAGGTGGGCGATGGAGAGAAGCACTGCTGAAGCATGAGAATACCCGAAAATTCCTCACGGGATAGGGAGAGCAGATCAAATAACATCAGCTCCGGAGGTGTCATAAATTCAACATCAGCATTGCCAGCTTGGGGTGGAGTATCTACTGCATTCACAGTCCACAGAGCTGTTTCCAGCAGCAGTTTCAAGCGCTGTTGGGTGTCTGGGTCAGCGTGAACCAGGAGCGCCTGGGAGGGGAGACCACCTCGTCCACCAACGGGAGCATTACGCCAGTGGTGCAGGAGCGTCTCCAACCGAATCGCATCGTCGGCGCTGTGGGTCAGAGTGGCAATGTTGATGACCAGACCCTGAAGTGCAAAGTGCTCATCAGGCTGGTTTTCGAGGGGGCGATCGCGGCCAGGACAGGGAAGAACCAGTCCTGCAACAGGGATGCCACTCAGCTCAGGGCTGGTCTTCAGTGTGGAGAAGACGGTCCAGCTATCCAGGGCAGGCATGAACAGATTCATCAGGATCAGACTGGGCCTTAGTTCTCTGGCCAGTCGCAGTCCTTCCTTGCCGCTCCACGTGGTGACGACACGGCATCCCTCCTGGTTCAAGGCTGACACCATCCAGTCCCGCACAACGGGGCTATCGTCAATCACCAGAACCAGATTGTCGCTGTCCGGTACGCCAATGGGAGCCGTCTCTGAGGGCACCGATTGCACGATCGGCAATCGTACAACAAAGGTTGCCCCCTGCCCGATTTCACTGAGTACTTCGATTTCACCGTTCAACAGTTTGCAGTAGCGGGCGCTGATGGCCAAACCCAGACCAGATCCCCCATACTTTCGGGTGGAGGAGTCGTCAGCCTGGGTAAAGGGCTGAAAAATTCGCTTCTGCTGCTCTGAGGGAATCCCAATGCCGGTATCTGCGACAGTAAACACCACATTGGAACCATTTACCTGCACCGTCAGGGCAATGCTGCCCGCTTCCGTAAACTTGGCGGCATTGCTGAGTAAATTCAACAAAATTTGTCGAATCTTGCTGGCATCACTGTAGAGCCACACTGGAGTCGCTGGTATGTGGAGTTGGAGGGTATTCCCGTTGGCGGTGCAAAGGGCCTGACTCAACTGAATCACATCTTGCAACAACCCTCCTAACTCAATCAGCTCCAGATTTAGCTCCACCCCGCCAATTTCCAGTTTAGAGATATCCAGAATGTCGTTGATTAACCCCAACAGGTGTTGTCCGGCAGAGGCAATTTTTTCAACATCCGGTAGAAGATGGCTGCTGGTGGCTTCCAGATCCTCGTGGAGAATTTCGCTATAGCCCAGAATGGCGTTGAGAGGTGTTCTTAGCTCGTGGCTCATGTTGGCCAGAAAGGCACTCTTGGCCCGGTTTGCAGATTCCGCCAGTTCTTTCTCGGCCTGCAACTGCCGCAAATAAGCCTGTTCTTGATCGCGCAGCCACTTGCGCTCCAGACAGGCTCCCACCCGCGCCCGCAACAGCACGGGATTGAGGGGTTTGATCAGGTAATCCTCAGCGCCCAGTTCGATGCAGCGCACCACGCCCTCCAGGTCATTGGCTGCGGAGACAACGATTACTGGCGTGGCAGCAATTGCCGCATCCTGCTTCAAATGCTCCAGCACCTGGTATCCGCTCATCCCCTGCATCATCAGATCCAGCAGTACCAGGTCGAAGGGCTGCGATCGCATCAACTCCAGCGCCTGTGACCCATGAGTGGCCTCCACCAGAGACTGCACCTGCGATCGCAAGTTACGCGTCAAAAACAGACGCGTTGTTGCGTCATCATCGACCACCAGTACTGTGCCCCAGCCTGGCCTCATGATTGCCCCTCCAAAGACCGTCGATGAGTGATGCAGGCTATTACCCGATCGCGCACCTCCTGGAGCAGTTGGTCACGGCTATAAGCCCCCTTCTGCAAAATCTGCTCAACGTCACCCTTGAGGCGCAGGTAATCGCTGGGAGCAAGGTCATGGGCGGTGATGATGACGATGGGAAGCGATCGCCATTCGGGATTGTGCCGCAGCGCGTCGATGAATTGAAAGCCATTCATCTCCGGCATCATCAGATCCAGCAGGATCAGATCGGGCCGCATTTGGGCCATGCACTCCAGCGCTACCCCTCCATGTTCGGCCTCGGTCACACTCCAGCCTTCACGCTCCAGCATGCGCCGAAACACCAGTCGCATCGTAGCGTCGTCCTCCACCAGCAGTACTTGTGAGTTGGGGGCTTCTGGGGTAGGCCGAAAGCGCTGGAGCAGTGCAGCAAGACGGCGGTAGTCCACTGGCTTGGTAAGATAGTCTGTCGCTCCTAATGCCAGTCCCTGAGTGCGATCGTCCACCACCGTCATGACGACGACGGGAATCTCTGCCAGCTCCGGATCGGCCTTCACCTCCGACAACACCGACCAGCCGTTCATGTCGGGCAGCAGTACATCGAGCGTAATCGCATCAGGACGGAATTGTCGCGCCATCTGTAGCCCAATTTCTCCATCGGCGGCTGTTTTGACACAGAATCCTGATTTGGTCAGGTACCGTTCCATCAGGTCGCGGACTGCCGGGTCATCATCGATCACGAGGACGGTACTGGTCGGCGGCGTGACCTCAAGGGTGGAGCTGATTTTGACCGGAATCAAAACTTTGGGGTCAGCCACCTGGAGCGGCAGACAAATCGTAAAAGTAGACCCTTTGCCAGGGGTGCTGGAGACGGTAATATCACCTCCCATCATCTGGCAAAATCGGCGACTGATTGCCAGTCCCAGGCCCGAACCGCCATATTTACGGGTGGTTGAAGCATCGGCCTGAGTAAAGGCTTGAAATAGTTTTGTGAGCTGCTCCAGAGTCATGCCGATGCCCGTATCCGTCACCATCATGGATATCTGGGTGATGCTGTCCTCACAGATAGTGTTCGTTTGAACGGTCAGCGTAATGTCGCCCGCTTCCGTAAATTTGGCCGCGTTACTGAGCAGGTTGAGCAACGACTGTCGCACTTTGGTGAGGTCGGCAACCATCGTGTCTACTTTCGAGACATTTTGGATGGAGAAGCAATTGCCGCTCTTTTCCATCAGGGGTTGCACTGTGGATTGGACCTCACGCAGCAGGGAGCTGATACTGAAGGGTTCCAAATAAAGCTCCATTTTCCCGGCTTCAATTTTTGAGATGTCCAGGATGTCGTTGATCAACGCCAGCAGGTGTTGACCCGCACCACGAATTTTCTCCAGGTCGGGCACCACGTCCCCGTAGCCCAGTTCATCGGCTTCCTCCTTCAGCATTTCGCTGTAGCCAATGATGGCGTTCAGTGGGGTTCGCAGCTCATGACTCATATTGGCAAGGAACTGACTCTTGGCACGGTTGGCCTCCTCGGCAGCCTCCTTACTTTTGCGCAGCGTATCTTCGACGCGCTTACGCTCGCTGGCCTCCAGCGCCAGAGCAACAAAATCGGCGATCGACCCCGCAAAGTTCTGTTCCGTCAATGTCCACCGGCGAGCTTCCCCAATATGCTCAAAGCAAACCAGCCCGATCAACCTGCCGCCCCTTTGAATTGGTGCATCCAGGCTGCTGACAACGCCCAGCGGCTGGAAATAGTCTTTCCACAATTCCTGCATATGTGGGTCTTGCTCGACATCTATCGTTGCGATGGTTCGATTGGGGGCGAGCTGGCTGAAGTAAATTGGGTAGTCTGCGACTGAAATGCTGTCCAGAATCGAGTGCCGCTGTGGAGATTGCTCATACAGATTGAGGCACTGGAACTGGATGCGATCGTGATCAAACTGCCAGATAATCACCCGTTCGACTTCCAGAGACGCCGCCGCTGCTGCGGTGATTGTTTGCAGGGCTATCTGTAAGTCACCCTCCGCCAGAGCATTCTGCTGGGCTAGATTGGTTAATGCTTCGCTCTGCTGTCTCAGGCGGCGTTCGCTATCGGCTAAAGCCAGTTCTGCCTGGTTGCGGTTGATCTGATTGCGGGCGAAGGCCACAAAGAGATAGCTCAGCACCGCCAGCACAATGCCCCCAAAGGCTTCAATGAAATAAGTTCTGTGGACAAACCGCTGAATTCGCGTCTGTAGCAGTTCTTCCAGTTGTGCAGTGGTGAGTTGCCAGAGCTGATGGCTGGCGGTGATGGCCTCGCTGGCAACCGTGTCGTAGGCCGTCGTGTCGTAGGCCGTCGGTTGCACCTGGACGGTTTTGGCCTGGGTTATAGCCTGGTTTAGGGCAGAAAGAAAACGGGCGATCGCCGCTGAGGTCTCCTGTCTGGGCGTGTCCAGAACGGCCTGAAGCGTGCTGGAGGGGGTATGACGGAAAGCGACGCCAAACCCCCTGCGAGTGGCATTCACATTGTTCTGCAACGCCCCCATGAGGACGGTCAACCGCCCCTTTTCTTCTGAACTGAGGGTCTGCCGTTTCACCAGGTCTTCCCCCAGTTGCCGCACCTGAGCCAATAAATCCTGACTTTCCGGCAGTTTGAGCAGGACTGCATCCATCAGGTAGTAGCTGTCAAGGTCGGGGTCGAGGATCAGGTTTGATAAGTCCCCAACCTGAGCAATCAGACTACGCAGATCCGCAATCAATTGGCTGTAGAGGAGCTGTAGATCGGTGTCTGAGACGGCAGCACTGTTGGCGATCGCCACTCCGCCCGCCTCCGAAGGCAACGCCTGCTCAATCCTGGCCCAACTTTGTTGCACGGCCTCGTAGCGTTCGGCAGTCTCTAACCCACGACCGTACTGCTGCTCCACCTGTGCCAGGGACTGCATCTCCTGGGCGATCGCCATCTGCTGCTGTGCCACCCGATCAAGGGTCTGCTCCTGGCGCGCCAGTCGATGCACCAACAACTTGCCCTGCGGCACGTCGATCATCAACTGTTCCAGCGGCTTCAGGTAGGCCGTCCCGTGCTGTTCTGCCTGGGCAAAGTCAGTCCGGTGCTGAATTTCATGCACCAGTTGAAAAATGACCACCACAAACGGCAGGACGAACGTCAGAAATAGGGCGATCAATCGGACGGATAGGGTGTTGCGCGGATGCGGAGAGCCTCCCATATTGCGTGTAGCTCCGAGTCAGTGCGGGGACAGGCACTTTCAAGTATGAAGTTCTTTATCCAATGTTTCCCTTCTTCTCAGTATTCCCCACCAGATCCGCAGATTTAGATTGAATGTTCATGGGGATTTGCGCCAGGGGGGGGGCACACCCTCTGGCGCAAATCCCCAGGAATGAGCAGGGACAGGGTTGTAGCGCCTCCCCTTCTCATCTTTGGATTTTGAACAAACTTCGTCGCACTCCCCATCCTCGCGTTAGCAGGGTGGGGTCAA
>CAZVXA010000067.1:0-29957 GCA_964630955.1 uncultured bacterium
GGGGATGCTACATCCCCATGTCTGAAGCCAGGGGCATTGCATCCCCTCTCAAACTATCCCCTTCGGTAATCGTCCAGGTAAAAAGCCATCCCAGCAAACATCAGCGTCAGGTTCCAGGCAATAATCATGATAAATAGAAGGGCCGGGACTTCGTATCGCCTGGGGTCAGGTTTAGGCTGAAACAGGCGAAACAAAATGATATAGACCACAAATCCAAAGAGGAAGAAACCTAAACCTGCTATATGGATTGCCTGAACCTGTCCCTCACCGTTCAGATACCCGGCAGGATTGCCATTGGTCAGGTAGGTAACGACCCGCCCCAGTGCTCTGGCAACTGGCGGATCGGCGATCGGCAACAGCGCGACTCCCAACCGGATGAAGTAGGTCAGCGACAGCAGTAGAAAACTTCCCAATCCTCCCACCATCGCTTCTCTGAAGAGGCGCTGTTGATTGGCCTCAGAGGATGCCTCTCTAATCGAGAGGAGTGTGGCTGCCATGCAAACGGGAGTTGCCAGGGAGAACGGTCCCGCATCACAGTGTTGGGCCGAATGCCGCGCTCCTACGGTGGAAAATTGGCTTTCACAAATGCCTCTGCCTGCGTCAGGCATCTGCTTTGCAGTTCCTCAGGGCAGGAATTGCTGCGCTCCGTCTCACCCAACTCCCCGTCCAGAGTTGCCGCCAGCAGCGCGTCCAAGATTTGCTTGTAATGCTTTCCTGGTTTGTAGCCCATGCGCTTCAGATCGTTGCCATCCAGCGGTGGTTTGACCTGTGACCAGTCAACCAGGTATTTCCAGAGAATGCGTCTGACTGAGCGATGCGCACGAGTTGCCAGCAGAATCAGTGTTTCCAGGCTGTACTGCTGGAGGAATTGAACGATTTGACTGGGGCGATCGATGCCACCCAATGTATCGCATTCGGCCAGCCTTTCTGTCACCCGGTCTTCGGTCGTCTCCAGCGCCTCCAGACGGGCGATCGCCGCCGCCGCGAGCTGAAACCCGGAGGCTACTTTTCCCCGTTCTGAAGGCTCCAGATAGGCAATGAGAATTTCCAGCAAAACTTCCCAGTGCTCCAGGGAAGACGAATGGGGAAAGCGTTTCAGCCAGCGATCGCACAGTCGGAGCTGCCACCACAGCGTTCGGTTCAGCTCCAGGCTGGGGTGAATGCAGCGCAGTGCGTCCAGATTCGCCAGCAGTTGGACGGCATCCTCCCAGTAGGGCGCTTCCAGAATGAACTGGAGTTCTCGCTTGAGGCGCGTTTGCAGAGCAGGGGTGCGTTCCATTTCCGACTGGGTACGGTGGTAGATACCACTGGCGATCGCATGGCGAATATACCCCTCCGTCTGAGGCTCGATCAGGAAACCCAGCCGCACCGCAAACCGCACCGCCCGGTAAATGCGCGTGGGATCTTCGATAAAACTATTGGCGTGGAGTACCCGGATCTGGCGATCGCGCAGATCCAGCAGTCCGCCAAAAAAGTCCAGCAGTTCTCCTTCGCGGGGAGGCGTCAGCCGGATAGCCAGCGCATTGATTGTAAAATCCCGTCGATAGAGGTCCTGCCGAATCGAGCTGGCCTCCACTTCGGGATTCGCCGCCGGATAGGGATAGAACTCCGTGCGGGCGGTGGCAATATCAATCCACAGCGAGTCTAACTGCGGGTCGTTGTGCCACAGCAGCGCCGCCGTCTGAAAACGCCCATGAACTTGCAGCCGCACCCCTTTGTATTTCTCCTGCAGGGCACGGGCCAACTCCACCCCCGCCGCCGATTCTGCGGTGCGATGGAAGCCATCCACCACCAGGTCAATGTCCGGCAGCAGGGGAGCGCCGCCACCGCAGAGCAGCAGATCGCGCACCGCCCCTCCCACCACATAGAGGTGCCAGCCCCGACTTTCTGCCTCTCGCGCCGCTGCCCTCAGCAAATTCCAGAGGGCAGGATTGAGGCGATCGCCCAGCATTTCCAGCATCACCTGGGGCAACGGGCAGAAGTCGCGCAGGGAGGGACGATCGCTGCGGCGTTCTCCAATCGTCTTCTGCTGGTGCAGTTGGCGCAGCACATCGGTACGGGTGACAATGCCCACCAGTTCGCCCCTATCCAGCACCGGGAGCCGCCCAATGTCGTAGGTCACCATCAGCTCCTCAATTTCGGGCAGGGTGGTCTCCGGAGCAATGGTTTTCAGGTGCGTCGTCATGTAGCCCTTCACCGGGGCATGGCTAAATCCGTGGTGCAGCGCAATATCCAGATCCCGTCGGGAAATCACCCCCAACAGGTGGCCATCGGTATCTACAACGGACAGGCCAGAATGCCCATAGCGCAGGAGAATTCGCTGAGCCTCGGCGATCGTTGTTTCTGGACGAATCGTGCGAACCGGGGAGGACATCAGGTCGCGGGCGCTGGGGGGATGGGGAATCATGCCGCGTAGCTCCGCCAGCAGTTCACCTAATAGTCGCTCCGGGTCACTCGCTCGGACGGTGAGAGCCGCTGCTCTGGGGTGCCCTCCCCCTCCGTGGGGTTGGAAGAGTTCGCTCAGGTTCACGCCATCACCAACGGTCATACTGCGCGATCGCCCAATTACCGTCACCCGCTCTTCCCCAGAGTCAGTACACCCGTAGCGCGAGGCCAGCAGCAGCACGTCAGTTTCCGTCAGGGTCATCAGGTGGCTGGCAAGGCTGGAAAGCCCTGGCACGTATTCATCTGAGGGCAACAGTACCCAGGCCAATGTGTACCCCCGGACGATCTCCGTATGCAGTTTCTCCAGGGCAACGGTAAGTAAATCCTGGAGTTGGGGAGAGAGACCGGGTTCCACATATTCGGCGATCGCCCTCAAACTTGCCCCCTGCTCCATCAGCCAGGTGAGCGCTTTCGCATCGCGCACGGTGGCGTGGTCATAGGTCAGAGAACCGGTGTCTACATGAATGCCCAGTGCCATTGCGGTGGCTTCCATCGGCGTCAGGACGATGTCCTGCTGCTGGAGCTGCTCGGCGATCAGGGTGGTGGTGGCTCCCACAGGCTCAACGATTTTCTCAGTGGCAGGGATATCACCCCCGTCTTCTAAGTGGTGATCATAGAGGCTGATGGGAATGGGAAGATCCAGCCACTCGGCAGCTTTTCCGAGGCGATCGCGCCACTGAGTATCCACAACGATGATGGAGCGAACTTGCTCTGCGTTCACTGCCCGCCGCTCGATCAGAGGGTACTCATCCCGGTGCAGGGCCAGAAAGTTGCCCACCGTCGGGTGACTGCCTCCAGTCAGCACAATCCGCGCCCCCGGATGCAGGCGGGTCAGCCCGATCGCGGCCCCCAGCGTGTCGAAGTCGGCAGTCATGTGGCAGAGAATGAGATCCATGCTCCAATCTTGACAGACAATCTCCCGCAGGGCACCAATTTCTGATAGCTTACTACTGAGGGCTGAGATACTTTCGGGTTGCCCGTGCTGTTTGGGAGGATCACAATGACGCTTATATTCCAAATTTTCCTGTTCCTGCTGGTGGCGATGTCTTTTGTGATGGTGATCGGCGTTCCTGTTGCCTACGCCTCTCCGCGCAACTGGGACCAGTCAAAGAAGCTGCTGTACCTGGGTTCTGCTATCTGGGTTGGCCTGGTGGTGATTGTTGGGGCGCTAAACTACCTGGTGGTCTAGGGCTGGTTTAGCCAGAATTTTTTTCCAGAAGGGGTATTGCATTGGGCTGTGCTTAGCACGGCTCGATGCAATGCCCCTTTTTCAATTTGAGGGGTGCTGTGCTGTCGCGCTGCATCCCTCAAATTTAGCGTTCCAGTTAGGCACTAATATAAAAAAGTAGGTATTCAACTGGAACGCATGGCAGTTTTTGAGGGAACTTTTACCCAGACAGAGGGACTCCGATTTGCGATCGTCATTGGACGGTTCAATGACCTGGTGACCGGCAAACTATTGGAGGGCTGTCAGGACTGCCTGAAGCGTCACGGCATCGACCCCGACCCTAATGGTACACAGGTCGATTACGCCTGGGTTCCCGGCAGCTTTGAAATCCCAATGGTGGCGCGGCAACTGGCCATTTCTGGTCGATATCACGCCATTATCTGCCTGGGGGCAGTGATCAAAGGTTCCACCCCCCACTTCGACTACGTTTCAGCAGAAGTTTCGAAGGGCATCGCCGCCGCATCCTTCCAGACGGGGGTGCCGATCGTGTTTGGCGTTCTAACCACCGACACCATGCAGCAAGCATTGGAGCGGGCGGGTATCAAGAGCAACCACGGCTGGGATTATGCGATGAGCGCGATCGAGATGGCCAATCTGATGCGGCAGGTACGCTCGCTCTCCACAACTTCCGACGGCTATTCCAGTCTTTCTGGCGGACAGGCGTTTCCTTCACTGAAGAGTGCCGTTACCCCCGATACAGAACGCCAGTAGGGGGCAACGGCCGTTGCCCCCTACTGGCGTTCTGCCTTGATGGTAAAAAACTGCTGAAACACCCCCACCGTCTGAAACTGGTAGGAGGGCAGGAGTTGACTGATGGGTGCGGGCAGCAAGCCTTCGGCGGACAGCCGGGTGCTATAGATGCTGAGAAACAGGTAGTTTTCCCGCGTCGTCTCTGAGGCAATGAGTTGCTTGAGCTGGCTCTGATTGTTGTTCAGGAATTCCATGCACTCTTCTTCCAGGTCGTTGCCAAACAGGTTGGGAGCCTGGGGGCAGACGTTGGTTTTTAGATGACTGGTCAGACGGGTAGTCGCGTAATTGTGATAGGCGGCCTCATCAGGATTGGTTGATGCCGATGCGACGCCAACTCCGGCGATCGCCATCCCTACCAGAAACAGTCCAACATTCAGTTTCGCCATAACCCTCTCTAATCAGCGCCCCCTTTTGAGTATAGGACTCAAATTCTGGAGACAATGTTGCCGGGATGCAGTGGGTGTTTTGCGAAGCGGTGGGCGATCGCCACTATCCCATCCCAGTAAGCTTTTTCCTGGCTCTGGCCTCTCCCACTGGCGATAAAAAACACCAAAATGGTATACTCTAGAATTATGGCGAGCGTAGCCAAGTGGTTAAGGCAGCGGATTGTGGTTCCGCCACTCGGGGGTTCGAGTCCCCTCGTTCGCCCTTCAGCAGTTCAAGCAACCCCTTGCGGGTATCTCGAAGCGATCGCCCCTGCTCAGCGTCCCGGAGAAGCGTCGTTATGACGGCAATCAAGGTGAAATGGACGTTGGAACAGTACCACCGCATGGTTGAAGCGGGGGTGCTGGATGACGAGCGGGTGGAGCTACTGCGCGGGGAAATTGTTCAGATGTCGCCAGAGGGAATCCCACACGCCAGCAAACGCACGGACGCTCAGGAGATTCTGTGGCGCTCTTTGGGCGATCGCGTTCAGGTTCGTGTGGGTGCCCCGATTACCTTACCGAATGGTTCTGAACCAGAGCCAGATCTGGCGATCGTTCAAAGGACAACCGATGGTTACGCGAAGCACCATCCCTATCCTGAAAACGTCTTCTGGTTGATGGAATACTCCAACACCAGCCTGGAGAAAGACCTGGGTATCAAAGCTGAAATCTACGCGGAAGCCAATATCCAAGAATATTGGGTTGTGAATCTGAAGGATGGCATTCTGGTGGTGTTCCGTGACCCGGCGCAGGGACGCTATCGCTCCAGGCAGGAGTTTACGCAGGGGACGATCTGCCCTCTGGCGTTTGCTGATGTTGAGATGGCGATCGAGCGGTTGGTTGGGTGATGTAAAGCGCTGTATCTATCGCGCCGAAGCCACCGATCGCTTCACCTGAGACTCCAAAATCGCGCCATAGAGCGAACTCGATCGCATCAGCTCCTCGTGCGTTCCCTGCGCCACCAGTCGGCCTTTGTCCATCAGCAGAATCCGGTCGGCCTTGCGAATCGTGCTGATGCGCTGGGCAATTACAAAAGAGGTGCAGGTCTTCTGGCGCATCAGGTCATCCAGTGCCTCCTGAATCTGCACCGCCGTGCGGGCATCGACGGCAGACGTGCTGTCGTCCAGGATCAGAATACTGTAGTCAGTGAGTAGCGTGCGGGCGATCGCAATTCTCTGTTTCTGCCCACCCGACAGACCCACACCCCGCTCCCCCACAATCGTGTCGTAGCCGTCGGGAAGACCGGAAACAAAGTCATGGATCTGAGCGGTTTTGGCGACTGCGATCACCTCCTCTAGCGAGGCTTCGGGTTTGGCATAGGCAATGTTGTCGCGGATGGTGCCCGAAAACAGGGTGCTTTCCTGGAACACAATGCCGATGTGCGATCGCAGACTCTTCAGCGTGAACTCCCGCACATCATGCCCATCAATCCGCACGGCACCGCGTGTCACATCATAAAAGCGGGGAATCAGGTTCATAATGGTGCTCTTCCCGGAACCCGTCATGCCCAGAATGGCGATCAGCTCCCTGGGTTTCGTCTCAAACGAGACGCCCTTCAGCGCCTCGACCGTAGACCCCGGATAGCGAAACCAGACATCCTCAAAGGTGATTCTGCCACCGCAGGTGGTAAAAGGGGCTGCACCGGGACGATCCTGAATCTCGATCTCCGCATCCACCACTTCGTAAACGCGGGTGGCAGAAGCAGCAGCTTGGGCGATCGCTGGAGCCGCAAAGCCAATCAACAGCACGGGCTGCAAAATCAGCAGCAGGTAGGAGTTGAACGCCACCAGTTCCCCCACTGAAAATGTCCCGCCAATCACCTGAGCACCGCCATAGCCCACCACCACCACCGCCACCAGATTGCTCAGCAAAAAGATGAAGGGAAAGGTATTGCGAATGGCGCGGATCGTTTTCATATTCGTCTGCACCAGTTCATCGTTGCGCTCAGTGTAGCGATCGGCCTCTGCCGACTCCCGCACATACGCCTTGACCACCCGCACCCCAAACAGATTCTCCTGGAGTACTGCGTTGAGGTCGCCCAGTTGCTCCTGCACCAGGCGAAACAGACTACCATTCTTCTGCAAGAACCGTGCCAGCAGCCACCCCGCCATCGGCACGACGGTGAGCGTAATCAGGGCCAGTTGCCAGTTCATCAATAACAGAATGATGGCAATGCTCACTAATGTCACCACAGCGCTGATCACCTGCATCAGGCTGGTACTGAGGAAGGCGCGAATCTGCTCAATGTCACTGGTTACCCGCGTCAGCAGTTGCGAGGTCTGGGACTGGTCGTGGTAGCTAAAGCTGAGGTTCTGAATTTTGCTAAAAATCCGGTTCCGCAGGTCGTAGGCCACCCCCTGAGAGGCCGCTTCAGCCCAGTAGCTCTGCCCAAAGTTGAACACGCCCCTGGCGATCGCCGCCACCACCATCCAGAAACCGCTCTCCAAAACCACCTGGAGGTTTTTCTGGGTAATCCCCTGGTCGATCGCCCAGCGAAACAGTTGGGGAGTCACCGCATAAGCCGCTGTCAGCAGTAGAGAGCTGAGCAACGCCCCCAGTGCCGTCCAGCGGTAGGCGCTGAGTCGGCCCAGAACCCGTTGCAGTGGGGGAGGAGCAGTTTGCTGAGATTTTGACGGTAGCACCCGTTTACCTCACCGAAATATTGTGTATCCATCTTGTGCTGATGTGAACGGGGTGCCGGGGTGTGCTCCCCTTGAGGGGGCACACCCCCCACCCTGTTCACATCGTAATTGTGAAGGCTGTAGACTCTAGCGTAGCGCTAGGAAGGTGAAATGCATTATCGACGTGCCCTCGACGCGGACTATCCGGCGATCGCCAAACTGCACCACGACAACCTGTGGCAGAATCTGCCTCCAGAGCAGCGACAGGACGGATTTTTGTCGATCGAATGGACAGTTGAACAAATCGCCAGCGCAAACAAAGATCTGGCGGTGGTCGTGGCCGTGGATGAAGCGGTTGATCAGCAAGGGAATGGAGGGGCGATCGCAGGCTATCTGGGCGGTACAACCGTTCCCTACAATCTGCGGTTTCCCTTGCTGAGGAAGATGATTAACCTGTACCCCGAAACGCCATTTCAGGGACGACCGCTCAGCGAGTACCAATCCTTCCTCTACGGTCCCGTCTGTGTTGCGGCCCCCCACCGGGGGACGGGAGTACTGAATGGTATGTACAGAGAACTTCTGATGCAGGCGGCGAAACAGTACGAGGTGGGCGTGGCCTTTGTGGCCCGAACGAATGGGCGATCGTTCAGAGCACACACCCACAAGTTGGGGATGACGCACCTGCGCGATTTTGACTTCAAGGGAACCCCCTGCACGATGCTGGCGTTTCCTGTCGCTGAAAAGGGTTGACACAGGGTGTATCCCAGTTTTGAGAGTAGCGCGGATGAAGCTCGCGCTACTCTCAAAACTGGTTTTAGAAATTTGCAGGTTTTAGAAATTTGCAAAAGTGGGATGCACCCGATGACACAGGTATCACCACTACCGTTGATTCTGACGTTGAAGCTGGATGCAGATAGCCAGGACTATTTCAACGAACTGCATCTGTGTAGACTTCATCCTCCCGGTGGAATTACCTGAAAAACCGTGGTTGAATAGTGGGGATATGGCGGAGGTGATCAATGGAGTTTTGGGAATTCCTGATCCAGCAAGACGGCGATCGCTCCTGGCTACCCATCGAATCGCCGGGAGCTGAGATTCTGGAGGGGCGCTACCGGGTGGTGGCTCGCTCCAGTCGCATCAACACTCCGGTTGAAATTCGTCTCACCCACATTGCCACTGAAGAAGACCCGCCCCGGCGACGGATTCAAAAGCGCACGGCCCGAACCAATCCCGAAGGCTTAATCGTCGTTATGCCCTTCAGCCGCCTCCAGCCGGGAGTATGGGAATTGCGCTGCGCGGGCGACCTGATGGAAGACATGATGGGCAACGGCTGGCGCTATGCAGTCCAGCTCCAGGTGCTGGCCCAGGAGTCAGATCGGGACGATCGCTGGGAAGGGGACCTTGAGGACGAGAACTCGCCCGTCGAAGGGTACACCAACTCGATGGCTGATGCCCCGGAGGAAGCCGTTGCAGCAGTAGAGCGGTCTGCAGAATCGTTCATTGTTCCCTCCGAGGCTCTGCCGACCGTTTCAGTTCCAGTCGTTCCAGAGGCAGAACCAGAAGTACAGCCAGAACCAGTTTTCGCCGAAACTTTGGTCACGGGGGCGGCCAGCGACACCGAAGGGCAGGTTGATCTGTCCTGCCTGCGATTGGCGATCGCCGACCACTACAGCCTCCAGCGCGATCAGGTGCTCCAGATTCAGGGACAGGTGACAGCGCTCGATACAGCTCCCGACTTTGAAACTCCTACCCTGGATCTCCAGATCACCCTGCGCGACCCGCAGACGGCGCAGTTGCTGGCCCGAACCGCGCAAACCCTGGAGGCAGGAATACTGCCCCGCTCGTTCAGTCTGATGCTGGAACCACCCGAACTGACGGGAACTCGTCTTCTGCTGGGAGAAGCCTCGCTGCTGCATGAGGGAACTTCTGTTGCCTTTGCAGATTTCACTGTCACCGCAGGTTTGAACGATTTGCTGGAATCGATCGCCAACAGCTTTGTGGTTGATCTGCACCCGCCGCTGGAATTTACTGAGCAACCGCTGCCCAGCGTCGATCTGTCCTTCCTGGAGTTCATCAACACGCCTAAACCCCTGCTCAACTTCCACCAGTCGGGCAAGCAGATACTACCGCCGCAGATTCGTCACGCGAACCGGCACCGGATGAAACCAAAGGCAATCGAGCTGCCTGTGTTTGATCGAGGGGGTTCGAAGGCAGAACTCTCCAATGCGGGAGCAACCCCAGCGTCCACGGAGAGCCACCCAACCGTATCGGAGGAGATTCCGCAAGAAGTGCGGGAAGCGGCGATCGCTGCCGTAGAAAGCCTCTCCCAACAAGCCCCTGAGCTGACGGAGGAGATTGTATCAACTCCAGAAATGACTCCGGTCGAAGATCCAGCAGTAGAGCAGGCGATCGCACCGCCTCCCACTCATCACACTCCCATCCCATCGCTCTCAGAGATCGCAGACAGTCCCCTGGAATGGGAGCAGCTTGCCCCTGCCCTGGCTGCCCCGAATGGAGCGATCGCCGAAGCCCCCCTTTCCCCAGAGGACCTCGCTTTCCGCGCCCTCAACCTCCAGCACCGCTTCTGGAAACGCCTCTATGAGTTGGCGTCTGACCGGGAGTTGTTTGCCCTGCTACAAGCCGACTTAGCGCCATCAGGGGACAGTACACCAGTTGCAGTTCAAGAAATGGTGGTCGAAGACAACTCCCCAGTTCCAGTCGATACAGGTCTATATACGATTGCTCAAGCTGAACCCCTCCCCGTCCCCCTCCCCTCCGACGATGCCGATACCGTACCCATGCCCCAACTGCTGATACCCCCCGGAGAGCTGATCTCTGGGGAACGCATCACCCTCACGGTGAAGCTACCGGATGGAGGGCGACCGATCTATGTCAAGCTCTGGGTTTCTGACCCCCAAACCCATACGATTCTGGACGGTCCCCGCTGGATCACGGGCTTTGTCCCCGATGGCTTTGGTGAGCTGGTCGCCCGCAATAAGCTGACCATTCCCCACGGTTGCCTGGAAGTCAAGGTGGAGGCGGTTGCCATCGATGTTGCCACCCAGCATGAGAGCCACAAGGTATCGCTCCCGCGATCGGTGGTGCCACCCAACTTACCGACGTTCTCGATGGATGATTTGGACCTTTGACATCATCGCATTTCTCCGAGATACCCCATCCGTCCACGCGGTGGGGAGGGATAGGAGTGGCAATTGAGGGGTTCAATACCCCTCAATTGCCAATACAGTCGTACCAATGTAAAATGAGAATACGAGATGTTAAAAACCAAGATATCTCGAACCACCTTGAAAACCAGGGTTAGGGGGTTCTTGCCAGGAATGCTTGGCAAGGTAAAAACTCTGAGCACCAAGTCACTGAGATGCTTCTCTCCGTACCGTGGGACACACGGGATCGGGACTCTGAAATGGGTCAAAAAGTCTGTGGACATGATGTAAGACGGGAACATGGCTTGTCTGTGTACGCAAACGTGGATGAAGCAGAAACCTAAATCGCGAGGTTTGGGAATCCCCATCCCTCTATAGGGTGGGGAGGATGTCAATTCTGCTTGAAAACCCACTCCTGACCATGGGTTTTTAGCTTTACCTTGAGAAGCCCGTTGGCTGAGCGGCTTGCCCTGAGCTTGTCGAAGGGGAGTCGAAGCCAACGTCCGATCGCCCTTGCCGACCGCTCCCTTCGGCTCCGCTCAGGGAGCTACATGGCTGGAGGAGTGAACGCTCTTTAAGAAACCGCCTGCTTCTGCAACAGATCGCCCGCGCTGGGCAGAAGACCTTGCTGCTCCAGAATTTCGTACAGGTTTACATCCGACTCCAGCAGAGCGGCGTGACCACTGTCGGGCAGCAGGTGCAGATGGGTATTGGGGAGGTGTTCCATCAGCAGCTCGGCTTCCCGTTTGGAAGGGAGGAGGCGATCGCTCTCGGAGGCCACAATCAGCGTTGGTTGGTGGATTCCCTGGAGGTGATTGGGGCTGACGCGGAAGGTTTCCAATAGAGAAAGTCGCCAGAGGACGCTTTCGAGGCTGATGGATTGCATCACGCGCAGCAGGGCGTAGCGATCTTCGGCTTCAATTCGTCCCAAGTTGGATAGGAGGGGGAGAAACCCGACACAGGAGTAGGGGTAGAACGGGTGGGGCATCATGCGGGTGAGTTGGACACCCAGTTGAATCCAGGGGTGGCGATTGAAGGAGGAGGCGGGGTTGACCAGAATCAGGCGATCGCTCAGTTCTGGGGCCAGCAACACCACCTTCAGGGCCAGACAGCCGCCGAAGGATTCGCCACAGAGGTACATGGGTCTGCGGGGAATCTCGTCTCCCAGTTCTGCTTTGATCAGGGCAGTTGTGCGTGCGGTCAGCCCCTCCCAGTCGGTCAGGTCGTCGGGGGGAATCGATAGGCGACGCACGTCAAAGGCTTGCTCCAGGCGAGTCATCTGAGGGCGGAGTAGCTCCCCAGTTCCATCCATTCCTGGTAGATAAACGAACAGCGGTGCTTTTTCGTTACGGTTGTGCGGCGGCAAAAAACGAATCATCGGTGGCTTACTTGATCCTTTAACTCCAGGCTCCCTGCCGCAGTAAATCCTGGATCTCACTATGGCACTGTTCGGTCAATTCCGTCACCCGCGATCGCCCCAATTTACCCTGATAGTCGCGCTGCTTTGCCGAGGAGATCCACACCGGACGCCCCACCAGTACCGTTACCCGTTGATACATTACGAATGGATGCCAGCCCCCCTGGTCAAACAGCGGTTCTGACGGGTCAACCAGGTGCAGGAGCTTAACGGGGAAGAGGGACGTATTCAGCTCTTCGTGGGAGGCGATCGCCACAGGCAGCACGGCCAGATCCGCTACAGGCGCACGTAGTGCCAGGTGAGAAAAGCCGCGATGAAAGCTCCCTACTTTCTCTGGAGACGTCTTCTGAACCATCGGTTCTGTGCCTTCAGGGAAAATTCCCACCGCCTGCCGGGTTTGCAGCAGGTGAGTGGCCTGGTGAAAAAAAGTTTTGTGGCGCTCCTCTGGTGCATCCAGGGGTAAAGCTCCAAATCGGGTGACCAGATCACGCATCACAGGTACCTGACTCATGTAGTGGTGACAGGCAAACCGAATGGGCCGATTCACAGCTGACATCAGCACGGGGGCATCCATAATGCTGCGGTGGTTGCTCACGATCAGCATCGACCCCTGCTGCGGAATCCGATCCTGGTGGTGAGCAAAGACACGAGTCCCTAGCGCTGCCAGGATTTGCTGTGAAATCAGGAGCGGATTCAAAAAAGACATTTCTGGTATCAAAAACCCTTTTGCATTGTTGTAGTGGAGGTCTACTCTATCATTCCCACTACTTAATACTAATTTACATTTACAGGAAAACCGTGGCTTCGCTCAATAGATTGATCCGCAGTCTACCGAAATAACGAACCTGGGCGATCGTCTGGGATAGGGTAACCCCCAAAATCTATATCAAATCAGCGAATATCGGTGGATGTTCGCTCTGAGCGTTAGGATGGATAGCAGTAAAAATATAAGCTTAGCTAAACCGTACCTCACCCCCCTATCGGCTGGTCTTTGATAAGATTCCATGACATCTTCGACTGACGCTCGCTTCTCCATCTCGACCCCCATCTATTACGTTAACGATGTCCCTCACATTGGTAGCGCCTACACGACGATGGCTGCCGATGTGGCCGCACGGTTCCGTCGGCTGCGGGGAGAAGCAGTGCTGTTTATGACAGGTAGCGATGAGCATGGGCAGAAGATCCAGCGCACCGCTGAGGCGTTGGGGCGATCGCCCCAACAACACTGCGACCAGATCGTGGCGGAATTTCAGTCCCTCTGGCAGGAGCTAAATATCCACTACGATCGCTTTGTCAGAACAACGGACACACGGCACGAGGCAATCGTCAACGAGTTCTTCAAGCGCGTCTGGGACAACGGCGACATCTACCAGGGGCAGCAGCAGGGCTGGTATTGCGTCGGTTGTGAAGAGTATAAGGAAGAGCGCGATCTACTGGAAGGCCACCGCTGCACCCTCCATCCCAATAAGGAATGCGAGTGGCGCGACGAGCAGAACTATTTCTTCCGCCTTTCTAACTTTCAGGAGCGTCTGGAGAAGCTTTACGCCGACCAGCCCGATTTCATTCAGCCAGAAAGCCGCCGCAACGAGGTGCTCAGCTTCGTCAGCCGGGGATTGCAAGACTTCTCTATTTCTCGGATTAATGTGGACTGGGGCTTTCCCCTGCCCACCGATCCGGGTCATACGCTGTATGTCTGGTTTGACGCCCTGTTGAATTACGTGACGGGTTCCGTACCGTTGGATCGGGAACCCACCCTGGAGAATGCGCTGAATGGCTGGTGGCCCACCAGCGTTCACCTGATTGGCAAAGACATTTTGCGCTTCCACGCCGTCTACTGGCCTGCCATGCTGATGTCCGCAGAGCTACCGCTGCCCGGACGAGTGTATGGACACGGTTTTCTGACCAAGGATGGCCAGAAGATGGGCAAGAGCCTGGGTAACGTCATCGATCCGTTCGACTTAGTGAGTCGATACGGGGCTGACGCGATTCGCTATTACTTCCTGAAAGAAATTGAGTTTGGACGCGATGGGGATTTCAGTGAACAGCGGTTCATCAATATCCTCAATGCAGATCTGGCCAATGACCTGGGCAACCTGCTGAACCGGACGCTGAATCTGGTGAAGAAGTACTGCGATCGCCAGATCCCCGCCGTTTCCGCTGCGGATATTCCCAACGACGATGTTCTGAAGTCGAAAGGACAGTTACTGGCGGACTCTGTATCTCGCAGCTATGAGGCACTCGCTTTCAGCACCGCCTGCGAGGAGATCCTGGCGCTGGTGCGAGTGGGCAACAAATATATCGACGAGCAGGCTCCCTGGACACTCTATAAACAGGGCAAGACTGAAGAAGCTGCACGGGTGCTGTATTCGGTGCTGGAAACAGCTCGATTGGCGGCTTATTTGCTGTCACCCATTATCCCGGGAATTAGCAATCGTGTCTATCAACAGTTAGGTTACTCAGTCGATTTTGATGCTGCTAAGGTGGAAACCACTGCCCCCTTCACCGACCATGCCCAATGGGGTGCCTTGCCTGCGGGTCAGGTACTGGGTGAGCCACAGCCCGTCTTCCCCCGATTGGAGACACCTGTATAGCCCGTCAAACCTCAACTATTCGTTTTTCGTTCAAAATCTAACCCCCGAATGCACAGCCCAAACTTTTTTCATTTAACAAATCGAGGATAAAAAGATGTTCAACCCAGCGGAAAATGACGCCGTGTTTACTCCAGAACAGGTGTTAGAGAATCGGGGCAGAGTTGCAATTTTTATTGACGGCTCCAACTTGTTCTACGCCGCCCTCCAATTGGGAATTGAGATCGATTACACCAAACTACTGTGTCGGCTGACCGCCGGATCTCGCTTGCTGCGTTCCTTCTTTTACACCGGGGTCGATCGTACCAATGAGAAACAGCAGGGCTTTTTGCTGTGGATGCGGCGCAACGGCTATCGGGTAATTTCCAAGGATCTGGTGCAGCTCCCTGACGGCTCCAAAAAAGCCAACCTGGATGTGGAAATCGCTGTGGATATGATGGCGCTGGTGGGGGCCTACGATACGGCAGTGCTGGTCAGCGGCGATGGCGATCTGGCCTATGCCGTGGATGCCGTCAGCTACCGTGGTGTGCGAGTCGAAGTGGTGAGCCTGCGATCCATGACCAGTGACTCTTTGATCAACGTGGCCGATCGCTACATTGATCTCGATTCCATTAAAGAAGACATTCAGAAAACGCCCCGTCAAAGTTACACCTACCGCCCCCTTTCGGGAATCGGCCTGGTTCAGGAATCGCCTGATGATTAGTGATTTTTTGCCATCAAACATTATTCGATGTGCAGGACGCTGGGAACAAAAAAGGCCGCCCGGGCAGTCGGGGGAACGGGGCACTGGCGATCGCTCGCCTGAATGCCCCGGTGCAGGAGCAACTGCTGACCTTCTTTGTCTAAGCTAAAGGAAGGGTGCTCATTACACATCCACCCCAAGTAAGAGAACTATCAGGCTCTGGGCTGTTTATGAAACGGTTGAATGGTTATCAACTTGCCCCCCAGGCGGGCGCTGGATTAGCACTGGCTCTATTTCTGCTGGTGCTGCCTGCCTGTCGCCCTTCCAACCGGGGAGCTGAAAAGCTGGCCCAGGACACGCAAACCGTCGAACAGATCGACACCGATTTCACGTTCAACAACATCACGCTGGAACAGGCCGATCCCCAGGGCAGGAAGGTGTGGAGCGTCATAGCCGAACAGGCCACCTACAGTCAGGATAAACAGCGCGCAGAAGTTCGTAACCCCACCGGAGAACTGTTCCGTGATGGCAAAGCGATCTACCGGATCCAGGCGCAGCAGGGAACTGTTCAGCAGGATGGCGAGAAAATTTTTCTAAAGGGAGCGATCGTGGCCACCGATATCAAAAGTGGTGCTATCTTTCGCGGTGAAGAACTAGAGTGGCAACCGAAGGAGGGGGTTCTGATTGTCCGCAAGAATCTAACGGGTACCCACCCCCAGATTAAAGCCAATGCCCAGGAAGCTCGTCTGTTTGACAAGGATCGCCGCCTGGAACTGAGCGGCAATGTTGTCGCAGTCACCACCAACCCCAATCTCCGCCTCAAAACGAATGCCCTCATCTGGCGGATTGATCAACAGAAGGTACTGAGTAATGTCCCTGTAGAGGCGGAGAAACTGGTCAACGGCCAACCCACAGATACCGCCAGGGGCGATCGCGCTGAGGTCAACCTGCAAACCCAAGTTGCGGTTCTCAGCAATAATGCCGTTGTAAATCTGATTGACCCGGCGGTGCAGGCAGTGAGTAATCGCCTCACCTGGAACCTGAATCAGAACACCCTGCAATCTGATGCCCCGATTAACCTGCTGGATCGCCAGCAACAGGTCACCCTTACCGCCAACCGGGGCCGACTTGATATTCAACCCCGCATCGCCACTTTCCAGGGCAACGTTCAGGCCAACAGCCAGCGTAATCAGTCCCAGCTTTTCGCAAACACCCTCACCTGGAACCTGAGCACCAAAGAACTCCAGGCGCAGGGCAACATCAATTACCGTCAGACAAATCCCTCTTTGAACGTCAGAGGCAATCAGGCCAACGGCAGCCTGGATAACCGCACCATTGTCATCAGCGGTGGTCGTGTTGCAACCGAGATCATTCCGCAGTAGCGCTAATCGGTAAGCTCTAAAACCCGAATTCTGGCAGGCGCGACGCTGTGGCGTCGCGCCTGCCAGAATTCGGGTTTTCGGATAGGCTCCAATTACGGTTCACCCTACCTCTTTTCGAGTATTCCGCACGGTCGAAATCGGCCCGTAGTGGGACTGACACTACCTGTTTAACGGTTCTCCACACCAGAATTTTCTGAGCAGAATTGCGAAGATGATCATGTCAACGGAGAACACGCCAATGAAATTCTTCATCAAACCGCTCTACGACCTGTATCGCAAACTGCTTCGCAATTCCAAATATCGCTGGCTTGTGGTCGCCGCCAGTTTGCTTTATCTCGTCAGCCCCATTGATTTCGCAACCGATGTCATTCCTGTTGTGGGTTGGTTAGATGATGGTCTGATTGCCACAATTCTGGTCACTGAAGGTTCCCAAATTCTGCTGGAAGTGCTGAAGAATCGCAAGAAGAATGAGCAATCTCAAGAGGCGTAGGAGAGTGAGCGTGTGAGTCATCGGGAGAGTGAGCTGAAAAGAAGTCAACGAACATTCACCCCCATTCCCCATTCCCCCTAAATCTGAAAGGTGAACTATGACGGATTCAATGAAAGACCAATTGGCTGAAGACCTGGAAAAAGTCAAAACTCAGGGTGCTCCGCGAGCCAGCCGCATTGGAGAGATTGTGAAAACGGCTGCATCTCAAGTGTTTGCTGAGTTGAAAGAAGGCTCTGGTGAGATTGGGGCGATCGCCAAAAATCGGCTCTCCACCGTCACCGAAACCCTCAACAGCAAAGCTGCTGCGCCCACAGACGGCACTACCAGTGAAACCCCTGCTGAAGCCGCAGGTGAGTGGACTGGATCTACCTTCAGCCATCTGATTCTCGGCCTGTTTAACCTGATTAAACAAAGCCTGGGTGGCCTGGATGCAACGCTGAATGAGCGGCATGGCGATCGCTACCAGTCTGCAAAACAGCGCCTCGACCAGACCGCCACCTGGTACCGCACCACCATGGAAAAGGCAAAGGCTACCAAACCTGAGCCAACCAAGGTGGATCAAAAGCAGGCAGAACTAGCTGACAAAGCGGCAGAACTGGGTACAACCGCAGCTCAACGCGAACAGCAAATTCTGCAGCAGGTACGCGAGTTCGTTCAACCCTCGACTGAGAAGCACTAATGGATGAGCAGTCAGGGCATTCTACAGCCTGATTCATCATGCCCTGACATCTTCCTTCTTGTGACTGATTTACCGCTGAGAAGCCTGTTCCGGCAACCTTTCTTAATCATTTTCCTGTTTCGGCAACTACCTCTCTCGATATATTCAATTTCGAGATGGTAGGCGTAGATTTAACAAAACCTGACTCTTAGGCGATGTTGCATTCCACTGCTTCAGTTAAAGCTAGGAGACAGGCGTTCAAAACAGATTTGTTCAACTTCTTTGTTCAACTTCATTGAGGTAATACCATGAAACTCCTCCGCTACGTTCTCGGAATTCTGGTGCCCCCGGTTGGTGTGTTTCTCACCTACGGCATCAGCTCGACGCTGGTGATCAATATTCTCCTGACGCTTCTGGGCTGGGTTCCTGGCATCATCCATGCGCTGTGGGCGATCGCCAAATATGACGAAAAAGCCAGCCAGCAAGGAACCGTCTAGTTCATGTGGCTGTTAATCAACTCATTCATTCCTGAACAAGGAGAAGCATCATGTTTGGATATTTGCTGAATACGTTAATCACAGCGTTGAGCCTGCTGATTGTTGACATTGTGGTTCCTGGTGTCAACCTCGCCAACTTCCCTGCTGCAATGCTGGCAGGCGTGGCGATCGGTTTGGTCAACGGAGCTATCAAACCAATTCTGTCTTTCCTGTCTCTGCCAATTAACTTCCTGACCCTCGGCGGTTTCTCTCTGATCGTTAACGGTATCTGTTTCTGGCTGGCCTCCGTTCTGGTTCCCGGCTTCACCGTTTCCGGCCTGCTGGCCTTCTTGCTTGGTCCCATTGTTCTGTCCCTGGGCACCACCTTCCTGAACAGCTACTTCGCCAGCAAGAATGCACCCAAAGTCAGCACTGGCACCACGGTTGAAACGGTCAATCAGTAAGTAAACCTTCCTGCAATGCAACGAAATGCTCTCTACGAGAGCGTTTCGCAGCGAATTGATTTTGGCGCTAATTGTTCTGAAGGACTGACAGTGTCAGTCCTTCAGAACAATTAGCGCGATTGGCACAGTAGGGAGTGCCTTCAAGAATTGATGAACGATACAGCACTTTGCACAAAGATACAACCAAAGGTTTTGTTGAAATCTGCGCTCTGCGTGGATCTCAACAAAACCTTAGTCCTCATGTGCTTACAAAGCACTGTAGATTATCATCTTGTAGTCGTCCCAGATAAATTCAATAATGAGTATACTTCCCGTCTCTAACGTCAGTTCTACCTTTGTTGTTCTTGAAGAAAGTGGCAATGCGATTCCTATTGCTGTGAGCGATCGCTTTTATCAGGATCTGGAGCAACAATTTGGAGACTTCAGAGGCAAACGCCTGGTCTCCCACTACAGCTTTGAACAGGACTGGGATAGCTGGGAGATGCATCCAGCCGGAGAAGAGTTTGTTTGCCTGTTGTCCGGTCACGTCGATTTCATCCTGGAACAGGATGGGAGCGAGGAGGTGGTATCGTTAACTGCACCAGGCACTTATGTTTTAATTCCGCGTGGGACATGGCATACCGCCAGAGTTTTTACGCCCAGTAGCGTGTTATTCATCACGCCGGGTGAAGGGACGCAGGCTCGTCCTCTGGACTAGCGCTTCTCATTCTACGCCCACTTACTGGAACCCTAGCCAAGAACCCAAAATTTGGAAGGCGCGACGCTGTGGCATCGCGCCTTCCAAATTTTGGGTTCTCGGCTTTCGGATAGGCACTGAACTGGATGTTCGACAGAAGCGGTTGTACAGTGATTAAGACCTGCTTTAAGTACGATCGCAATGCCCTTCGTTTCGGGTGAAGACCTCTGGCGCTGGCGAGAACAGAATCAACAGCGCTCGATCGAGGCAGGGATTGACCCTGATGAACTGGACTGGCTGCTACAGGTGGCCGGAGGGCTGGATCGACTATCTCTCCGGTTGGGTTCCCTGCGGCAGCAGTCTGTCCTGTCGTTGAAGTTGTCGCTGGAGCAACTGGATGATCTCTGGCAGAAGCGGTTAAAACAGCGTGTTCCGGTGCAGTACCTGGCGGGAGTCGTCCCCTGGCGCAAATTTCTGTTGCATGTGTCCCCGGCGGTACTGATTCCCCGTCCCGAAACGGAGGAGATTATTGATCTGGCGATCGCTGCTGCCAGAACGTCAGGGTTCTCTAATGGCATCTGGGCAGACTTGGGAACCGGGAGTGGGGCGATCGCCCTTGGTCTGGCGGAGGCATTTCCCGCTGCGCAGGTTCAGGCAGTTGACCGGAGTGCAGCAGCGCTGGCGGTGGCGCAGCAGAATGCGGAAGCGTATGGATTGGGCGATCGGATTCAGTTGCATCAGGGGAACTGGTTTGAGCCGCTGTCCTCGCTCAAAGGTCAACTCAGCGGCATGGTATCGAATCCACCCTATATACCGTCAGAGATGGTGCTGACGCTTCAGCCGGAGGTGGCCCAGCATGAACCCCAAATGGCGCTGGATGGAGGAGCCGATGGCCTGGAGAGTATCCGGCATCTGGTGAGCAGTGCGCCAGCGTATCTGAAGCCGGGGGGAATCTGGCTGATTGAACTGATGATGGGGCAGGCCAGCACAGTGAAGCAGTTCCTGGAACAGCAGGGCAGCTACCGGGACGTGCAGATTCACCAGGATCTGGCGGGGGTAGAGCGGTTTGTGCTGGCTTTTCGCACCTAGAGCTTATTTTTTAGATGCTGGACGAGTGCCCACAGACCCAGGATGTAGCTATAGGCACCGAAACCACTGATCTGTCCAACGGCAACCGGAGCAATATAGGAATGGTGACGGAACGCTTCGCGGCGATGAATGTTGCTGAGATGAACCTCTACAGTGGGCAAATCAACAGCGGCGATCGCATCTCGAAGGGCAACACTGGTGTGAGTATAGGCTCCGGGGTTCATCAGAATACCTTGACACTGACCCATTGCATCATGGACAGCATCAACCAGGACACCTTCGTGGTTCGACTGTAAAATTTTCAGCTCAAACCCAAGACCAGCAGCTTCATTCCGAAGCGACTCGTTGATCTGACTCAGGGTCACCACTCCATAAACCCCTGGCTCACGTTTCCCCAGGAGATTCAGATTTGGCCCGTGCAGAACCAAAAGAACAGGTTGGTTCACAGCAATGCCGTCCAGATTAGCGACGGCGATCGCGGTCGCGCACGGGAACCGGAATCGGCTCAGGCTCTGGCTGGGCTTCTGGACCCAGGAGGGCTTCGATGAGCTTTTGTGCCCAATCCCTTAGCTTTTCCAGTACCTTCTCGATGTAGTCCATTCGCCAGAAAGCTCCTTAGTGCAGACTAGACCAGTCAGTAGGTAGAGACTGACCGAGTTAGAGCGATGCCTGCTCGTTTATAAATCATAACGAATTGCCGGAAATGATCAAGGGGAACCCAAAAGTTTTTTACATTGTTTCGGCGGTTTCCGTATCTGGCAACTGGGGCAGGCTGATCACATAGCGGTACCCTGCCTCTACAGACCCCTGAATGGTAATGCTGCCACCATGCATCTCTGCCAGTTGACGGCTCAGAGCCAGGCCCAAACTTTGCCGGGAAGCAATCGATTTCGCAGGGCGATCGCCCGCAGTTCCGGATACAGGTTTGGCGTCTGCTCCATCCGCTTTCTGCCAACCCTCCGCATCCATCAACTCAGCAGCAGCGCGCCTGGCACCCGGTGTGCGACCGAACGGTGCTTCCGCCTCAGATTCATCCTGCTTCTCCTCTGCCAGAACGTCCATCTGGGGTAGCCCCTCCCCCAGCCAGGGGTGAGATGTCCATAGGGTGAGGTTAAGGCGGGCCTGCTTGCGTGAGATGTGGAGCCGAATCGTGCTGTCGGTGCTGGACGCTTGAATAATGCCAAACATCAGGTGGTAAAGCATCTGGCGCACCTTGTCTTTGTCCAGCAGCCAGATGCGGGGGCCTGGTTCAATGGTCAAGCGGAACTGCTGCGATCGGCGCTGTGCTGCTTCCATCAACGTACTCATGGCCTGCTGACTCAGCATTTCAATATCCACGGGAGCCAGATTGAGACTAAGACTGCTGTCGTCCAGCGCCCCCAACTCCAGGATTTCGTTGACCAGCGTCAGCAAATACTGACCGCTATGGTGAACGATGTCCATGTATTCCTTTTGCTTATCAGTGAGTGGGCCATAAATCTCACGCATCAGCACGCTCGCCATCCCCATGATTGAGGTCAGCGGCGTTCTCAACTCCTGCGTCATTTGAGCGATCAGGTTCACTTTGACTGATCCGGCCAGGGGAGAAGATGGGCCATTTTCACGCTGGCGCTGGTTGCCCTGTTTCTGCGCATGATTCCGCTCAAATTCACTCATGCACCAGCGAGCAATCAACTCCAGGCTTTCAATTTCTTTTGCAGTAAAGGTGCGCGGTGTCAACTCCATCACAGACAGTGCACCAATGCAGTGACCGCTAGAAGTCAGCAGGGGGACGCCGAGGTAGGCAGAAATTCCATAGCGCTGCGATAGCAGATGGTGAGTGTAGTCGGGATGTTGACGCAGGTCACTCACGGTCAACACCTGCCGGGTATCAACCACCCAGGCCGCCAGCGAATCATGGCGGGGGAGTTGCCGGGTCACCGCCAGGTCATTCATTAACCCCAAACGGGAAAGTCCCACTGCCGACTTAAACCATTCCCGCTCACGATCCACCAGTCCCAGCATACAGATGGTGGCATCCAGGAAGTGGGCCGCAATTTGCGTCGCTTCTTCAAATACAGTCACGCTTTCTGCCTCCAGCAACCCCAGATTCGCCAGCATCTTCAGCCGTTGTTGCTCTGGGTTCAAATGAGAGGCATCACCAGAGCGATTGAGCGTTTTGTTTTCTGGGCTTAGCATCGCGACCCTCTTATTGATCATGAGCGTTTTCAGGTGGAGTAGCAGTTTGAATAGTTTCTCAGTATACAAAGAGTGCCCGCTTTTTCTGGTTCACCAACACTTTGGAAAGAACTTCTATCATCTGGATTGACGCCTGTCAAAGATACCTAGAGGCCACAATTAATTCAGTGATTTTGCGATTTTTAATGTATTATTTTTTACTTACAGTTTGCGCGAATCACGGTGTGCATCCACTTCTGGAAGCCCGTGTCCGACAGGTGATGGCGCAACCAGCCCGAATGAGTACAATGAGCTAACAGAGGGGCGGTAGACTTGCTGACGCCGCTTGAGATCAAGATTTGCTTCAAAATCTGGTCGTTTTTGCGGAATTACTGCCGCCGACTGTGTTTCTTCAGTGTTGTGCTGTTCGTCCTGTGCATGAACTCCCCTCAAAAGCCACCCCAGCCACCCGCCGCTGCTAATACCCTCCTCGGTCGCGTGACCCAGGTGGTGCAGCGCGTTGGCGGCAAAGTCAATTTTTCGAAGCTGAAAATCAACCCTAAGGTCAGAGTGGCCAAGCTGCGGGTGCAAGACGCCGACGCAGCTTCCGTTGAGGAATATCCACTGCTGGGCGATCGCTATCTGCTGGGACGCAGTTCCAAGTCTTGCGACATAGTAGTTCGCAATCCGGTGGTCAGCCAGGTTCACCTGTCGCTGACGCGGGATAGTCGCCAGGGCAAAACGGCCTTCGTGATGAAAGACGAAGGCTCCACCAACGGCATCTATCGGGGGCGCAGACGGCTGACTAAACTGCCGCTGAGAGACGGAGATAGCTTTACTCTGGGGCCACCGGAACTGGCTTCGGTGGTCAAAATTGAGTTTCAAGACCCACCACCGTGGTATGTGAAAATGGCACGGTATGGGCTGTACGGGTTTACCGGACTGACGGCGATCGCCGCCGTCTGGGTGGGAATTCAGTGGCAGCGGTTCAGCGTGATTCCCCTGCCTCAATCAGTCCAGGGGCCAGTATTAGTCTATGCCCGCGATGGCGTGACGCCCCTGAACCCGGTGCAGAATCGCACCCACGTCGAGGCCAAGAGTTTGTCGGAGTTTTCTCGCTACCTGCCCGATGCGGTGATTGCTTCCGAAGACAGTCGCTACTACTGGCATTTGGGGGTTGACCCACTGGGGATTGCCCGCGCCCTGTTCACCAACCTGCGGGGGGGTGAGATCCGGGAGGGCGGTAGCACCCTGACCCAGCAGCTTGCCCGCAACCTGTTTCGGGACTTCGTGGGCACCCAGGACTCCGCCGGACGCAAGTTGCGGGAGGCAGTCGTGGCACTGAAACTGGAGACTTTCTACAGCAAAGATGACCTGATGCTGACCTACCTGAACCGGGTGTATCTGGGTAGCGGCAACTATGGCTTTGAGGATGCAGCTCGCTTCTATTTTGGTAAATCAGCCAAAGATTTGACGCTCTCAGAAGCCGCCACTCTGGTGGGAATTCTTCCTGCTCCCAATACCTTCAACCCGGTGCGGGATTACGAGACAGCAGTGCAGTTCCGCGATCGCGTCATCAACCGCATGGTGGCCCAGGGCAAGGTCAGCGTCGAGGAGGGTGAACGGGCAAGGCGATCGCGCATTGACATTAACCCTGAGGCGGTGAAGCAGTTGCAGAGTGCGATCGCCCCCTATTACTATGCGCAGGTTTTTTCGGAGTTGGAAAAACTGCTGGGGAGCCAGTTGGCGCAGGAAGGAAATTTCATCGTCGAGAGCAATCTTAACCCGGAGATGCAGCGACAGGCGGAGGCCAGCCTGAAGGCGGCAATCGAGATAGAGGGGGCCGCCGCTGGCTTCTCTCAGGGCGCACTGGTGACAATGGACGCCAGCAACGGTGCGGTGCTGGCGCTGGTAGGGGGGGTAGACTACCAGCAAAGTCAGTTTAATCGGGCCAGTCAAGCCCTACGGCAGCCCGGTTCTACCTTTAAGGTGTTTGCCTATGCTGCCGCACTGGAGCAGGGAATTTCGCCCACCACGCAGTTCTCGTGTAGTCCTCTGAACTGGCAGGGACAGTCCTTTCGCGGATGTGAGCGCTCTGGTGCCGGGAGCCTGGATATGTACGATGGTTTGGCCCTGTCGGAAAACGCAGTTGCCCTGCGGATCGGTCAGGAGGCAGGGTTGGATCGGGTAATCCAGACGGCTCAAAAAATGGGCATTACAGATCCACTGATCCCCAATCCCGGTCTGGTACTGGGTCAAAGTGAGGTAAATCTGTTGGAGCTAACGGGGGCCTATGCAGTATTTGCCAACCGGGGGGTGCGTAATCCGCCTCACACGATCCGCCGGATTCTGGATAGCAGCGACTGTACCGACCCCGACAATTTCCAGACTTGCCGGGTAATTTACGACAGCGCACAGGACCGTCAGGCGAATCAGGCAGTGCTCTCCCCTGATATCGCAGACACGATGACCACTCTGATGCGAGGTGTGGTGCAGGGGGGAACGGGTCGAGCGGCGGCGATCGGTCTGGGGGAGGTCGGGAAGACAGGCACCAATAACGATAACCGGGACCTCTGGTTTGTGGGCTATCTTCCCAGTCAGACACTGGTAACCGGAGTCTGGTTTGGCAACGATGATAATTCACCAACATCCGGCAGCAGTTCTCAGGCGGCGCAGCTTTGGGGTGAGTATATGGGACGGGTGGTGCAGTAGGTTGAGGGGAGCGTGGCAAAGCCACACTCCCCTCAACCATAATCTTCAGTCGGGAGTTGGATGAAGTCTCTGGTTGGCGCAATTGTAATGGGGTAAGGCTCTGGAACGAGAGCCGCTAAGAACCTGCGCCAATCACAGAATTGATAGAACCACATGACTGATACTGTATTGATTACCGGAGCGTCTGAGGGCATTGGTAAAGCCACGGCGCTGAAGTTTGCAAAGCATGGATATAACATCGTTATGGCTGCCCGTCATGCCGATTGTCTGGAAGCAGCAGCGAATGAAGTGCGATCGCTCGGTCGAGACGCATTGACCGTACCCACCGATGTCAGAGACCCGGCACAGGTGGAACAACTGGTGCAGCAGGCGATCGCCCACTTCGGGAAAATTGACGTACTGGTAAATAACGCTGGGATCTGGTTTCTCGGTTCCGTGGAATCCGCTTCCCTGGATGACTGGCACACCATCATTGACACAAATGTTTGGGGCTACATCCACATGATCCATGCGCTGTTGCCCCACTTCCTTCAACGCAAGCGGGGCATGATCGTCAACGTCAGTTCGCTTGGCGGCGTAACACCAATTCCCTATCAGGTGCCCTACACCACCAGTAAGTACGCTGTTACCGGGCTTTCTAAATCGCTTCAGGCAGAACTAGAACCGAAGGGAATTCAGGTGTGCGGTATTTACCCCAGTTTTATCAGGAGCCAGGTATTAGAGCGGGCGGTGATTCGGGGAAATTCAGCGGAGACAGAAAGCGATCGCCGTGAGATGGTTGAAAAATCAATTCAACTGCCAATGATTGAAAAACCGGAAGATGTGGCAAACGCGATCTATGACGCAGTAGAACATCGACGTTCGGATGTCACCGTTGGTTCTGCAAAACTGTTTACAACCATGTTTCGGATATTGCCGGGTGTAATGAAGGCGAGCATTCGGCAAGCTTTTGGGATGAAGGAAAAGGAGGCGTAAGCAATGACGACAATTTCACTGGAAGAATTGACCGCGCTGGCAGCGGTGAGTGATGGAACCTGTGTGTCTATCTATATGCCAACACTATGGAAAAGCTCCGAAGTGCAGCAAAACCCAATTCGGTTCAAGAATCTGATTCGGCAGGCGGAGTCCCTGCTGGTCGAAGGGGGACTGGAGCATCAGGAGGCCAGCAATTTGCTGAAGTCTGCAATGGATCTGGATGAAGAGGATTTTTGGCAGCATCAGAACCAGGGACTGGCCATTTTCGTCTCTGAGAGTACCTTCCGCTATTATCGTGCCCCCATCGAGCTACCGGAACTGGTGGTGGTGACTGATCGCTTCCACCTGAAACCCCTGCTCCAGTTGCTCACGGGCGACGGTCAGTTCTATGTTCTGGCCCTGAGTCAGCATCAAATTCGACTGTTTGAGGGCGATCGCTTCAGCATTCAGGCAATCGACACCTCCGACGTGCCTCAGAATATGGAAGAAGTTTTGCAATTTGACCGACTGGATAAGACCTGGCGCGATGCCAGAATACCCAGCACTGGTGCAGGCAGTACTCGTCAGGAAATGGGTATGTTCTTCCGACACGGTGGCGGTGAGGAGAAAAATATCAACAACGACATCCGGCAGTATTTCTATCGGGTGAATGATGGCATCCAGTCAAAGCTGAACAACAAGAAAGCTCCCCTGGTGCTGGCAGGCGTGGATTATCTGTTGCCCCTCTATCGGGAGGCCAACGCTCACCCCGTTCTGACAGAACAGGGAATCACGGGCAGTGGTGAAGATGTGACCGTGGAGCAACTGCACCAGCAGGCGTGGGAAATTGTGCATTCCCACTTCGTACAGGAGCAGGAAAGGGCGATCGCTCATTATCACGAACTTTCCGACACCGACAAAATCACCACCGACCTCAACAAAATCGTTCCCGCCGCCTATTTCCAGCGGGTGGATACGCTCTTTGTTCCCATCGGTGTCCAGCAGTGGGGCCTGTTTGACGAAGGCAGCGGCAGGGTCGATCTGCATGGCGAACAGAAACCGGGTGACGAAGATCTGTTAGATTTTGCGGCGGTTCACACGTTGAAAAATGGCGGTAAGGTCTATGCTGTACAACCAGAAGACGTGCCGGATGATGCGCCGTTAGCGGCAGTGTTTCGGTATTAGATTAGTTGCTTTTTAGATGGTGACCCCTCGCGTAGCGGGAGTCACCATCTAAAAAGCAACCGCTTGATTAAACAGTGGAGAACTCACCATGCCAGTACAGGAACAAAGCACAATTCAAACAAAGCCTTTAGGCAATTCTGACCTTCGGATCACGCCCGTTGGATATGGAGCCTGGGCGATCGGTGGGGGCAACTGGGAGTTTGGCTGGGGTTATCAGGAGGATCAGGACTCGATCGCGGCGATTCACCGGGCGCTGGATCTGGGGATGAATGTACTTTTCACGTATTCCCAGTCTGGTTCGGCGGTTTGGTGGCCGTTTAGGTCAGCAAACATAACTAGCATAAAGTCAATGTCCCACTGTTCGTTGATTTCGTAACGCACAATCGTATGCCAACCACTGTGGCCATTATGGCTTTCACCCCCTTTGGTCACATGAACGGTTGCCTTGACCTCCAAACCCTCACCTTTTCCATTGTTGGCGAATTGATTGATTAAATCTGGATACCTTTGATGGTGGTTGTGCTTATAAAGCGACTGATCGTTCAATGCATCAGCAAAAATATTAGAAACCAGTCCACTGAAATTATTGCTTTGAATAAATGCCCGAATGGGTTTACCTACTTCAGATAAGTAGGTAGGCGCGATTAAGCTTGAAACCCAAAAAGCTGTTCCGCCCGCTGCGCGGGCGGAACAGCTTTTTGGGTTTCGACTTTTTCCACGCCCACTTACTTATCAGATTACGGTTAATTCTGTAAAACATTGATTGAGCCTGATTCATGGCAGCCTCTAAGTGTCTGATTTCAAGACCATCTGGCAACAGAACACTGGCGCGGAAGTACTCAGGATTTGCTTTAGAGACTTCGATTACATCTATTGCTTCATAAGCCAAAGAGACAATGGATTTTACTGAAGCCAGAAGACGAATTCGGCAGCAGCTCGGTCAGCTCACTGAGAAGATACCTGTTGTGTGGGTGGTTTTCCCGCGTAGTGGGGAAACCACCCACACAACGCAGGTAATTTCATTGCTGGAAATCTCCTTAAGCCTGCATCAGGAAATCCAAGTTGTTGGAAAGGAAGCGAGAGAGTGTAGAACATCAGTGCAGGATAGCCCCCAACGATTTGGGGTGGCGTTCCCCCTCTGGTCGAAACATTAAGAGATTGATAAGCTAGGCGAACATTCGCGATCGCCTTTTATCTATGCTACCTTCATCTACCCATGGTTGAATCGCATAAGTTCGTCCTGATGATTCAACCGCCGAGCCGCCAGGGGATGATCTGGCAGGCGATACTGCGATCCCAGCAGATCGCTGTCCTATGGGAGTCTGCCGATGTCGATTTGATCGACAGCCTCAATCACCTGAAGCTTGCGGGAAAACCCCTGCCCGATATGCTACTGATAGATACCCGACTGCTACGGCTCAACGCTTATGCGATCGCCCGCTGGTGTCATCACCAATACCCAGAGATGAGCGTTGTTCTGTTTAATGGGGCACAAACTGAAGTCACTGATACAGAGCGGGAATGGGCAATTTACCAGGGAGCCGCCGATCTGCTGCCGCGCTTCCGGTGGAGTCATCTGTTGAGCGATACGATGGAGGGAGCAAAGCGGATTCTGGAGCTATTGCACATCTCCCGGTTAGACAGTACCGCCCTGGTGTTCGCGCTATTCCGCGTCAGCAAGAGCCATGGTCAACCTGAGCACTCTCCAGTCAGGACTGCGGCTGAAAGTAAGGTTGGCTCTGTTCATTAGGTTTCTACAATGCTGCGAAACGCTCTTCAGGAGAGGGTTTCGCAGCATCTTTAATTTTAGCGCTAATTTCCCCTGAAACGCTGACGGTATCAGCATTTCAGGGGAAATTAGGGGTCGCCAGAATCACCGTGAGTCCCTGCTGATGGAGCTGGGTCAGTGCTGCATCAGAGTTTAAATTTCAATCTCGTCCAGCCCATTGGTGGGTTCGTCGAGGATCACGACCTGGGCATGGCGAGAATGACGGCGATCGCCGTCTCCTCAACCACAGCCCCGACCGTGGAGAACATACCCCACTCCTGGTCAAAGAAGCCATGCCCCTTGCCAAACCGCATTCCCTCCAGTGACACCGCCGATGTTACAGCGGCAGCGAGACACACCGGGACAGGGCAGCGTCACTCCCTACAAAGTCAGGGATATATTCTGCAAAATTGAAGTGAAACCGTGAGTCAGGATACGTTACTCCACGCAACTTTCCCCATACCTGCTCACGCACGATGGTTGCCATTGTCATAGAAATTTGCCAGAGTTAAATGTTTGAGATATGCAGTGATTGATAAGTAAATTCAGATCACGGTAGGGCGATCGCTTCCGAGTGCATCCCACTTTTGCAAATTTCCAAACCCAGTTTTGCGAGTGGCGCGGGC
>CAZVXA010000068.1:0-29758 GCA_964630955.1 uncultured bacterium
CTCCCCCGCGCAGCGGGGGAGACATCCACACGACGCAGGTAATTTCATTGCTAGAAATCTCCTTAAATCAGGCTAATAAAATTGTTCAGAATGTGCCCGGGCACTTATTTTGTTGCTGGTCGCTCCATACAAAGCACTAGCCTAACATTTACTTGCCCTTCCGAGTACTGACTCTCCATTCGCTACTGTGCCTACTTCATCCGATTTGGTCATGGCTTGTGCTCCTGCCCCATGACACGTTCTGGTGGGGGATGGGCGGGTTGCAGAAGGGATAATCGCCGAACTCTCCCCCACCCTGTTCCTGGAACCAGGAGACACGAAAATTGACGCAACCGAGCTGACAATGTTGCCGAGAATTTTACAAGCGCTGGTACTGGCCGGGGGTGACGCCGAGTATTCGCTTGAACTGGCGGGTCAGGTGGCTCTGGTCTGAGAAGCCTGTCAGTTGGGCAACTTCTGCGATCGCTCGGCCTTCACCCAGCAACCGTCTGGCCTGCCAGAAGCGCACCTGGTTCAGGTATTCGTGGGGCGGCAGGCCAAACCGTTTGCGAAAGCTGCGCAGGAGGTAGAAAGGGCTGAGGTGGGCGATCGCCGCCAATTCTTCCAGGGAGGGGTTGTCGGTGTAGTGGGTCTCCAGATACTCACGAACCCGCTGGAGGGGTTGAGATTCGACGGCGGTAGGCGGTGGAGTAGAGTGCTTTTCTGCATGGCGACTGACAAGTTGCGCCATCGTCCACAGCATGCGGGAGTCCTGCTCCAGACGGGAAAGATTGCTTTCCAGGGCCAGATGAAGCTTCAGGATGAGTGCGGTCGTTTGATCATCCTGGATAACGGCTTTTGGGAAGAAGGGGATGATGCCCACTCCGTAGCCCGCCTCAGCCGCCGCTTGCTGGAGCAGACTGACATCGGGATACAGCATCCGATATTTCCAACCCGCTTCAGTGGCGGCGTGCCCGGTGTGGACTTCTCCGGGGTTAATCATGACAATGGAACCTGCTGGCGCGATGTGGGAAGCGCCTCTATAGGTAAATCCCTCGGCTCCCTCCTGGATCACCCCGATCGCGTAGGTGTCGTGGATATGACGGCTAAAGTTCTGGGTGATGTAGTAGGCGTGCAGCAGTTCCAGGTTGCAGTAGCGTGGGTCTCGCCAGAATTTCACCTGTTCAGACATGGCACCCTCTCCAGTTACAGTCGCAGGCTGGGTGTTCTATTTTGCAATCATGTGGGAAGTGCCCCACATCGCCCATCTGAACGAATCTTTCTACCGAACCTGGAGCGTTAATCTAAAATTCCCCACTCCATTCCGGCGGGCTTCTGCTCTCACCAGACCAACCCGCACAATGTAGTCGCCACTATTGGGAAGTCTGCCACGCCAGTCTGTGCCCACATACAGCGTTGCGCCTCTGGGACTGATGACCGCTGCCTCCAGAAAGCGGTTATCGCCGCTCACAAAAATGGCCATTTCCTGACCTGCCCGTGCGTTTAACACATAGCTGCGCGTCTCATAGTTCCGCACCGTACCACTAACGCTGGTGCCCGTTGACCCTGGTGGGAACGTGACCCGCTGCGTCACATCTCCGCCACCACTGCTATCGACGATCACCAGGTCGCCCCGGATCCAGCCCCGCACTCTGGATTGGGGAAATTCTACGTAGTGCCAGGTATAGCCATCGGGGGCACGGGTACTGTTAAGAATCTGGACGCGATCGCCCGGTACCCCATAGCTGGGAGCAGGAGCACTGGTAGAAGGTTGCGTTCGCACATTAATCTGGCTCCCTGGGCTGCCCCGCAGTGTCCCCATTTGGGCCAGAGCGGGGAACGCCAGCATCAGGGACAACAGCAGTCCCCCCAGCCAGGGGAGAAAGAACTTGTATCGCCGCATATGAACCGACCAATAACCGTTAGAGGAAGCACAAATCATTTTTGAGGGAACAACGCGAAGGACGGGATTCCCTCAAAAAGATTTAAGGTTCGCAGGTAGGCAGCTCTGAATTATCGAAAATAGACCTTGAGCAATAGAATAACTGCCGTCAGCCCCAGGGTCATTCCGTTGGCCAGAATTACCGGGACGGAGGCAATCAACACACCGTAGAACAGCCAGAGGGATACCCCACTCATAAAGGTGACTAACCAACTGAGGGAGATCTCTTTAGCGGAGCGTGATTTCCATGTTTTGAGAACCTGTGGCAGGAAGGCAAGAGTTGTCAGGATCCCGGCGGCGAGTCCGACTGAGTTAATTAACGTCATGGGGGGATTCGTCTAGAGGGGTCAGGGAGAATGCGATCGAGCCGTTGGTATTGAACTCACACCATTCAATCACACAGCGCGGCTGCGTGATGGCGGATATGGTCCTCCATAAAGGTCGCGATGAAATAGTAGCCGTGATCATACCCCTGCTGCATCCGCAAATTAATAGGTTGATGCACATCGGCACACGCCTGGACAAATAACTCCGGCATCAATTGGGTGGACAGGAAGGAATCAGCAGTTCCCTGATCGATTAAGATTTCCCGTCCGAACGGTGAAATTCGCACCAACTCGGTTGCGTCATAATTCTGCCAGGTGGCGCGATCGCTCCCCAGATAACCTGAAAATGCCTTTTCTCCCCAGGGACAACGGCTGGGGGCAGAAATCGGGGCAAAAGCTGAGCAGGAGCGATACCGATCGGGATTCTTAAGGGCACAAATCAGGGCACCGTGACCGCCCATCGAGTGGCCAAAAATTCCCTGGCGATCGCCCCTCACCCAGAAATTCTCCTGAATCAGCCTCGGAAGTTCGGTGGTCACATAGCGATACATCTGGTAGCGGCTACTCCACGGAGCTTCGGTTGCATCAACGTAGAACCCTGCCCCAGTCCCAAAATCCCAGCTATCTTCCTCCCCAGGAAAACCCGAATTGCGGGGACTGGTATCAGGAGCAACCAGCATCAGCCCATACTGCGCTGCAAACTGCTGGGCACCTGCCTTAACCATAAAGTTCTCCTCCGTACAGGTCAGCCCCGACAGAAAGTAAAGGATAGGGACAGGAGTCGTCTGTGCCTGAGGCGGAATATAGACCGAAAACCGCATTTCGCTGTTGCAAGCTGAGGAGGGATGACTGTAGAAGGCTACCTTCCCCCCAAAGCAAGAATGTTCGCTGATTAAAGAGAGCATGAATGCTGAACCGAAGTTTCCCCTACAATTATTTGCGATCTTTGACTGGGTGATGAACGGTGATGAAAAAGCAATCGATGCAAATATCCATTCCCGTTGATAGAGAGCAAACGCTGAAAGAACAGGGAGTACGGTTCGTGCGTCTGCTCTGGTGCGACAACGCCAACATCGTGCGAGGCAAAGCCTTCCACGTTGGATTCTTGAAAGAACACGAGACCGATGGCATTGGTATCTCGATGGCACAACAGGCCATCCCCGTGATGTACGATGCGGTAGTTCCCGACAGCGGCCTTGGCCCCGTCGGCGAAGCTTGGCTCACCCCCGACTGGGACACCTATACCCCCCTGCCCTACACACCAGGCCACGGGCGCGTCATGGCGACCCTCCAGGTCAACGGCCAACCCTGGGCACTCTGCCCTCGCCATTTCCTCAAGCGCATGATCGCCACTGCTGAGGCCGAAGGACTGCAAATCATGGCCGCCTTTGAACACGAGTTCTACCTGCTGAAACCAGAGGACTCCCTTATCCCCGCCGATCGCACCGTTTTCGCGTCCACTCTGGGCATGGACTTGAACTATAAAGTCATCGACGATATGGCCGAAGCCCTGCTGGCTCAAAATATTCCTGTCGAGCGCTACTATCCCGAATCTGGCCCCGGTCAGCAGGAAATCTCTATCCGCTACACCCACGCCCTCCAGGCAGCGGACTGGCAGGTGATGTTCCGTGAAACGATCCGAGGCATTGCTCTTCAGCATGGGCTGAAAGCCTCTTTCCTCCCGAAAATTTTCGCCAACCATGCCGGAAGCGGCTGTCACCTGCATTTAAGTCTATGGCAAAACGGCCAAAACCTCGTTCCTGGGGAGAACGGTCAACTCTCGGCGATCGCCCAACACTTCATCGGCGGCATCCTGCACCATCTCCCCGCTCTAATGACGGTCACCACCCCCAGCGCCAACTCCTACCGCCGCCTGCAACCCCACTTCTGGAGCGGTGCCTTCCGCGCCTGGGGCTACGATAACCGGGAAGCTGCCGTGCGCGTTCCCGGCAACCCCCATCCGCCATCCCCCACTCATTTTGAACTGAAAACCGTTGACGCCTCCGCCAATCCCTACCTGGCGCTGGGAGCCGTGATCGCCGCTGGTCTGGATGGCCTTCGACATCAGCGATCGCCCGGAACCCCCATCAGCATCGACCCCGGCCACCTTCCCCTGGAAGAACGAGAACAGCGAGGTATTGACCGTCTACCTGAGAATTTGGGGGAGGCGATCGCTCATTTCTCACAAAACACCCTGCTGCAAGATGCCCTCGGAAAGGAACTGACGCAGGCGTTCCTGGCGGTTCGCAGGGCGGAGTGGGAGTATTTCAAAGGCATGGAGTTGGAGGATGAGGTGAAGCTGTTGCTGGAGCGGTATTAATATCCTTTGTTGGCGATCACCATCAGGGTATACACCCGTCGTCATTGATGTCATCCACCCAGAGCGATCGCCACCCCCACCAGCACTACCCCCAACAGCAGTAGCCCAAAACCTGCGATCCATCGGTTGCTATTCGTGTATTTCGCCCATTTGTAACCGACGATGAATAGCAGCGCCAGAGACAATCCGTTGGACACTCTCAGGGCGGTGTGAAAATCGGAAATCCAGAGGAATGGAATAATGGCGGGCAGGGTGGAGAGAAAAACTAGCCAGAAGCTGGCGATCGCCCCATATACATCCTCCTTTTCGATCCGGGTTCGCTTGGGGGGCATCTGCTGTAATCTCTGGAAGATCCGGGTGTAGAACCTCGATCGTTCGTCCTCCTCCAGAATGGGGGCCAGCGTGGGGTCGAGATGAGTGCGAATCGCGTTAATGGCCCTGGTTTCATCGGATGCCTGCCGCAGGGCACGCAGCATCCGGGTCTGACTGGCTCGTTCAAACAGGCTGCCCATGATGTACATGACACCATCAATGATTCCCCAGGCAATGTTGCAGCCGACAATTGCCACCAGCATGGCGCGGGTGCTCACCTGCGACGTTTCTGCTGCGACCCCAGCGCCGAGCGTAAACGTGAGTACCATGATGACTCCGAAGAAGATTTCGGATAGGCTGTCCGCCGGTTCAAGATACTTCTGAACAAAGGATTGTTTGAGGGAGGTCGTGTTCACAGAACCATCAAGCGAGTGTGCGAAAGGCTTTGATAAAAAACTGAACCTTATCGAACAAAGGGGGTAATTGCTGAATATTGTACTTGAGAAGCTGAAGGTCAATGGCAGCAACTAGAGTAGGCGATCGCGCAGTACTGAAATACAAAGCCCCCGGAATCTTAGGAATTACAGAGGGCTGACTTATTGGCCGATTCCCAGGTTGGTCATCGCTTTGATGGTGTTGACAATCGTCCAGGACAATCAGGCGGCAGAGGCTCGGAAGTTGCTGGCCTGCTCCCAGGCAGAGTTACCGCCATCAGGCAGTCGTGCCATCATAGAGATGATTACGACCATCATGATTTATAAGTTCACAACCTGATTGACTGACAGATTTTACCGTAGGTTGGGTTGAACAGCGTGAAACCCAACACCAGCAGCGGTTATGTTGGGTTACGCTGTCGCTAACCCAACCTACGCAGGAATTGGGGTTTCAGGAGTTTTGTCAGTCAATCAGGTTCACAACACTGAGTCGGCAGGAGGTCGAGTCCATGTTGGGGATTACGCTAGAACAGACCAGAGTTTACCAGGAGGCAAAGGAGGAAGGCCGGGAAGAGGGTCGTCAAGAAGGAGAGCGATCGCTCCTCACCCTTCTTCTGCAACAAAAGCTGGGTGAACTCTCTTCGTCTCAGCGCGATCGCCTCACTCAACTCACGACGCCCCAATTGGAGGAGTTGGCGATCGCCCTTCTGGACTTTGAGTCAATGGCCGACCTGGATGCGTGGTTTGAGGGGAATGGGTAGGGAGGCGATCGCATTACGATTCTCTTTCACTGATTGAAACATCTCAAGATTTGAAAGTTGCTCAATAAATTCTAGATAGGCGCTGTATTTTAGCTGACTAAGCAGATGTCATGACGATGATCGAATCGATTGTTCATCACAGTGGAAGTGAGTGGATGGGCTTTGTGAAACAATCACCGCCCGTTCGCTTGCAGTGCAGATTTTATGCTCTAAAAGTATACTCACTAGTTGGAATCACTTTTGATTCTGAAGAAGGGGCAGCTATTGGTCGATTAAATGAGTGTTGCATGATTGGAATGGGCAACGATATCAACGACCTGTCCGTGAAGATTACAGGCAAAGCCTACTGCGATGATCCGAATGTGTGGCTTGGCGAAAAGAGAGTAATCCCTTGCTTTCTGATGACATTGACCTCAAATAATATTGACTACTCAAATTCATGTAAATGGATTAAAGACTGCGAGGATGAAATTCTGACATACGATTGTTTTGCCAATTCGAAAAGCGATTTAGATAAGTGCGTTGCCAAATATGAAATTCCATATATTCCATTAATATCGGCTTACCTTACACGGGGGGATAATTTAGTCCGGGTCAATCACCTAGAAGCTCATTATTATGGCGAAACTTCTGATAGAAAACTTATAAGAGATTCCAAAGTAAGTGCGATCGGAGAGGTTGGCTTATTAGACAAGATCTCGTTGAAGGAGTCTTTTACAGGCATACTTGACAAATTTACAGACTACAAACCACCTGGGGAGCGTTTCTCAAGTCTAATATACGCCTCAATGCAGGAGAAAGATGCAATCAAATCATTTATTTTTGCATGGACAGCAGTAGAGATACTTGTTAACAAGTATCACAAGGAAAATTGTACCGTCGAAGAGTTTCCCTGTGAAGGGCTTGGCGAGTTCGAGCTTCGCATTTCGAAACTGTTTCAAGATCCGAAACGAGGACGTAGAATAACTGCAATTACCCATAAATTCGCATACTCAACTATTTTCTGTTGGACATTTCTAAATACTAGTGATTATGATTTGTTTGTGGGGACAAAGCAAATGAGGGATCGTTTTACTCATGGAGTTCAAGTAAACACTGTGAAAATGCCTCAAGTAACACAAAGTGTCCTTGCCCTGATAGGTAAGATAATTAAAAATCTTTGATACAGTCTTTACTTTGGGAATTGCCTGAAATCAAAAGCGACGAGATGAAAGAACCATAGCTAGAGATTCTGTTAGTATTACCCAATCTCTCTAGAACCTCCCCATGCAAGTCACAATTGACCTACCACCTGATTTAGAACAAAATCTGATTCAGCAAGCGGCACAATCTAACGTTTCACTGCAAACTTTAATTCTGGAAGCCTTACGGCAATTGATTCAAACCCCTCCTGTTGAAGCTTCCCACTGGTCGGAAGTTATTTTGTCTTACAAAGGCATCTCTGATTTCCCTGAGTTTGAATCCTATCGCAGTGAACTACTTCCACCTCCTGAACCAAAGATCTTCTGATGCAATACCTGCTCGACACCTGCGTCATTAGTGACTTCATCAAGGGAGAAACAGGAACTACCACCAAGCTGAAGCAAACTCCTCCTTCAGACATCGCCATCTCGTCAATTGCAGTCATGGAATTACGTTACAGGTTCGCGCTCAATCCGCAACGTGCCCAGAAAGTTGAACCTGCGATCGCCAGCCTCATCGCTTCTGTCATCGTCCTCCCGTTTGGCACTGCAGAAGCCGAACAAGCAGCCCAGATCCGTGCTTTCCTAAAATCTCAAGGGCGACCAATCGGAGCTTACGATGTTTTGATCGCAGCGACTGCGCTTCAAAACAACCTGATGATGGTCACCGCAAATCAGCAGTAGTTTCAGCGAGTTCCAGGTTTGCAAACTGAGAATTGGCGACAGTCATCAGAGCTTACCTGAAAGCCCAAATTGAGAGGGCGCGGCGCTACAGCGCCGCGCCCTCTCAACTTGGGCTTTCAGATCTTAAGCGGAGTCTTACTTAACGGAGACCTTACCGCCAGCTTCTTCCAGCTTCTTCTTGGCTTCCTCAGCAGCTTCCTTAGGCACAGCTTCGCGGACGGGCTTGGGAGTGGATTCCACCACATCCTTCGCTTCCTTCAGGCCAAGGCCAGTCAGTTCACGGACGACCTTCAGAACGGCAATCTTCTTGTCGGCGGGAACGTCTTCCAGGATTACGTCGAACTCGGTCTTCTCTTCGACTTCCTCAGCGGGGGCAGCAGCAGCGCCTGCACCAGGAGCCATCATCATCATGCCGCCAGCGGGAGCCGCTGCGGTGACGCCGAAGGCTTCTTCGATTTGCTTCACCAGTTCGGCTGCTTCCAGCAGCGAGAGGGTTTTTAGCTTTTCCAAAATTTCATCGGTTGCAGCAGACATGAGCAGATTCCTCTTGCATAGTTAGTGTGTGAAACGGCGATCGGCTGTGGGTAACAGCGTCTCGCGTAAAAGAAACCGCGACTAGGCGGCGTCTTTGTCTTTGTCGGCGATCGCCTGCGTGACGCGAGCCAGCGACGACGGCACTTCTTTGATGCCAACGGCGACTTTGGTGGTGACGGCGTTGATCGCACCCGCGATCTGGGCCATGAGTTGCTCCTTCGAGGGCAGGTCACCGATCGCTTTCACATCGGCTTCGGACAGGGCACGGCCCTCCATTGCACCACCGCGAATTGCGGTTTTCTTCGACGCTTTCTGGAAATCCTGGTAAGCCTTGATGGCACCGCCAATGTCATCCTTCAGCAGCAGAAAGGCGGAGGATTCCTTACAGAACTGGGTGATGGGTTCCCAGTTGGCGTCATCCTTAACGGCGATCCGCATCAGGGTGTTTTTCGCCACCTTACAGTCGGCACCCAGCGGACGCAGTTTGCGACGCAGGTTGGTGATCTCAGCAACGGTCAGCCCCTTGTAGTCGATCACGATCGCCAATTGGGCATGGCTCAAGCCTTCTTTCAGCTCGGCCACCAGTTCTTTCTTATCTTCCAGTGTTCTTCCCATGTTAGTCTCACCTCCTTAAGTGGGTATGAATCACCAAAACTTGTTGCTCCCGGCAAGGCTCCCCTTTCCCTGGAGAGGGGTTGAGGGTTCCAACAAAAAGCCCCGGACACACTGCCGGGGCAAATCAAATGCTCATTTCCGCATCAGGAGCGGAAAGCATTAAATCAACCTCGGCAGGAAATTAAGCCAATGGCACCTGCTGTCTCTGGCCTTGCTATTCAATTGGAGCACTCTTCAATCAGACGTTCTCCTGACGATTGGAAAAACTTTGATTAAACACCGATCTCGGCTGCCTTCAGATCGCGGAGGGAGTTGATCTCCACCTGAATCGAAGGCCCCATCGTCGCAGACACGTACATCGTGCGCCAGTAGCGACCTTTCGCCCCCGTGGGACGGTTCCGGTCGATGGTTTCTTGCAGAGCCTTCAGGTTAACCAGCAGGTCTTCTGCTGAGAAGGTTGCTTTACCAAACAGAACGTGAACAATACCCGCACGATCGGCACGAAATTCTAGTTTACCAGCTTTGAACTCAGAAATGGCCTGAGTCACGTCAAACGTTACCGTGCCGCCTTTGGGAGACGGCATCAGACCACGGGGGCCGAGCATCCGACCCAGTTTAGCCACCTGGGGCATGACATCCGGTGTGGCGATCAGGACGTCGAAGTCCATCATGCCTTTGGAGATTTCATCGATCAATTCTTCAGATCCGGCCAGGTCAGCACCGTTGTTCATCGCTTCCGCCACCTTCTCACCGCGAGCAATGACGGCTACCCGGATCACCTGTCCGGTGCCTTTGGGCAGGGCAACCGTGGTTCTGAGCTGCTGGTCGGTGTATTTGGGGTCGATTCCCAGACGGATATGGGCTTCGGCAGATTCGGGAAACTTGGCGGTCGCCGTTTCTTTCAGTAGATTCAGCGCTTCGAGGGGTTCATACGCCCGGTCTTCAACTTTTGTTTGAAGCTCCCGCAGGCGGCGTGATACTTTCTTTGGCATTTTTCTCTCCTGGGGTCATGGCGAGGGGATTTCCTCTGCCCCGATAAGGTTGTTCGTTGATTTCCGTGCGAATTTCCGTGCGAATTTCGGTTGAACCGAACTCGTAGAAATTACGCTTCTTTGATGGTCACACCCATGTTGCGGGCGGTACCTTCAATGATGTTCATTGCCATCTCAACGTCATTGGCGTTCAGGTCAGGCATTTTGGTCTGGGCAATTTCCCGCAGTTGGGCACGGGTGATGGACCCTACCGTTTTCTTGTTAGGTTCACCAGAACCCCGCTCGATGCCAGCCGCTTTCTGAATCAGAACCGAAGCGGGAGGCGTTTTCAGTACAAAGGTGAAACTGCGATCTTCGTAGACCGAGATTTCTACCGGGATGACCGTCCCTGCCTGATCGGCGGTTCGGGCGTTGTACTCTTTGCAGAACATCATGATATTGACCCCGTGCTGACCCAGCGCGGGACCAATCGGAGGAGCCGGGTTTGCTTTTCCGGCATTGAGTGCCAGCTTAATGATGGCGACGACTTTTTTTGCCATTGAATTTAGCTCTGTTTTTGAACCTGATTAAACTCCAGCTCAACGGGTGTATCCCGTCCGAAGATGGAGAGCAACGCCTTCAGCTTGCTGCGCTCAGGGCTGACCTCAAAGACCTCGCCTTCAAAGTCTTTAAATGGCCCCGACAGCACCACAATTTTGTCACCTGCCGCCATATCAATTTTGACGACGGGCTTCTGCTCCTGGGCGCGTTTGAAGATCCGCTCCACCTCTGCCGCACCAAGGGGCATTGGTTTGACGTGACCCCTTCCCCGACCGTAGCGGCGTTTTTGTTCCGCCCCCACAAAGTTGATGACGTTGGGTGTATTTTTCACCACCTGCCATGCTTCGTCGTCCATCACCATGCGGATCAGGACGTAGCCAGGAAAGACTTTCTCGGAGGACTCTTTGGGTTTGTTGCCCTTCTGAGGCTTCAGGATCGGCGTCTGGGGAATCTCGATCTGAAGAATGCGGTTTGCCACGTCCAGCGTATTAATCCGCTGCTCCAGGTTTATCTTGACCCGGTTCTCGCAGCCGGATGCAACCTGGACGGCATACCACCGGGGTTTTCCCTTAGGAACGTCGTCTCCTCCCTCCTCCTCTTCGTTGATGAGAGGGGATTCAAAATTTTCTAAGTTATTCAACTCGTCTGAGGCGTAAGTCATTAGAACACCTTACTGGCAGCCCAGCTAAAGAGGTTGTCAACCAGGTAGATGATGGTTGCTGAAAGGGTGACCATAAGAATGACAGCGATCGACTCACTGATAAGTTGTTGACGGCTCGGCCAGACCACCTTATCCAGCTCTTCCTTCGTTCCTTGAATGAACTCAGAAACGTTGAAACCGGAGGACTCCTCAGTGCCCTTGGCGCTCTCTTTGGTATTCGTGGTGTCTTTCGTGGCTCCTGCTTTTGCCTCGGCAGGTTGTGCCTCTGCGGCATTGGAGTCATTCGATTTCGGATCTTTAGCCTGTGCTTTTGCGTTATCTTTCTTCGCCACGATCTACCTCTCTTTCTGCCGAGCCTACCGCCGCTACTCCTCCAACTTTCTGCGATGACACCTGTCAAAACGCAACAGAAAACTGGCGCGCACCAAAATTGCGCTTATCTATAATAACACTGGAATTTTGTGATTGGGTGAGTCTGCTTTCGATTTCCAGCCAATCTTCTGGGCGAAAATCCCTCGAACCCCCCACCCCCAACGTGATACGATCGTCTCCTGATCGTTCACAACCCTCTCCACAGATGCGTTTCGACAAAATTTTGATTGCCAATCGGGGCGAGATCGCCCTGCGAGTCCTCCGCACCTGTGAAGAGATGGGTATCGCAACGGTTGCGGTACACTCCACGATCGATCGCAATGCCCTGCATGTCCAACTGGCAGACGAAGCCGTTTGTATTGGCGACGCCCCCAGCAGCAAGAGCTACCTGAATATACCCAATATCATTGCGGCAGCCCTCACCCGCAACGTCAGCGCCATCCATCCGGGTTACGGTTTTCTGGCGGAGAACGCAAAGTTTGCCGAGATCTGTGCTGACCACCAGATCACCTTTATTGGGCCTTCACCCGAGGCGATGCGATCGATGGGGGACAAGTCCACCGCACGGGAGACGATGAAGCGGATTGGGGTGCCCACCGTCCCTGGCAGCGAGGGACTGCTGACCGATGAGAAAGAGGCACTGGCGATCGCCCGTGAGATCGGCTATCCCATTATGATCAAGGCTACGGCAGGCGGCGGCGGTCGAGGGATGCGTCTGGTGCGAGAGGAAGAGGAACTGGTGAAGTCCTTCCTGGCCGCGCAGGGAGAAGCGGAGGCGGCCTTTGGCAACGGCGGGGTGTACCTGGAGAAGTTTGTCGAGCGGCCCCGACACATTGAGTTTCAGGTGCTGGCCGATAGCCACGGCAATGTAATCCACCTGGGGGAAAGAGACTGCTCCATCCAGCGGCGTCACCAGAAATTATTAGAAGAGGCTCCCAGTCCGGCGCTATCACCAGAGTTGAGAGAAAAAATGGGGTCAGCAGCGGTGCGAGTGGCACAGGCGATCCGCTACACGGGTGCAGGTACCGTGGAGTTTCTGCTGGATCAGTCGGGGAATTTTTACTTTATGGAGATGAACACGCGGATTCAGGTGGAGCACCCGGTAACGGAGATGCTGACCGGAGTAGACCTGATTGCAGAGCAGATCCGGGTGGCGCAGGGAGAAAAGCTACGGTTGACCCAGGATCAGGTGCGGTTGGAGGGGCACACGATCGAGTGCCGGATCAATGCGGAGGATCCCGACCAAAATTTCCGTCCGGCACCGGGTCGGATCAGCGGCTACCTGCCACCGGGAGGCCCCGGGGTGCGGATGGATTCCCATGTGTATACCGACTATGAGATTCCGCCATACTACGACTCGCTGATCGGGAAATTAATTGTCTGGGGGAGCGATCGCCCTGCTGCTATCCGGCGGATGCGTCGAGCCTTGCGGGAATGTGCGATCACGGGGTTGCCGACCACAATTGGTTTTCATCAAAGAATTCTGGAGAATAAAGATTTCATTGCAGGGAATGTTTACACGAACTTTGTTGAGCAGATGATGCAGAAGAAAAACTGAGGTTCCCAAAGGCACTTACTTCTCGTTGTTCCCTGAGCGGAGTCGAAGGGAACAACGAGAAGGGAACTGCGAGCAGCCCATCAAGAACAGGGATGGACTTCTCGAATGTAATGGGCGATCAACGGTTGCAGGAAGGAGTAGGCGATCTGGGTAGAGCGATCGCGCAACGCGACAACTCGTTCGATGCACTTTTAGCGCTGAGGCTCTTAATAGTTTGGTGCGATTAAGCTTTCGCAGTTTTTGCTTTTTCTCAAAAAATAAAACCCTCAAACGGGGACGCCTGAGGGCTGGAGTTCCTGAAAATCGTCACTGAAGTAAATGATTGCAAGGGAAACTCAGATCCACAAGAGGGGTCTGACCCATCAGTGGGTCAGGGGCCTTGCCAAAACCCCGATTCTAGAAGGCGCAGCGCTATAACGCCACGCCTTCTAGAATCGGGGTTTCCCTTACTTAACGAGGGTTTCGAGCAGTTCTTTCTCCCCAGTAGAGCTGCGTTGCTCAATGGGGATATAGGGAGCGTTGCGGGACCCCGTATAGATTTGCGTGGGGCGGAAGATGCGGTTCTCTTCGAGCTGCTCCTTCCAGTGGGCGAGCCAGCCGGAAACACGGGCGATCGCAAACACCGGGGTAAACAGGTCAGTGGGGATACCCATCTTGCGATAGACCAGGCCAGAGTAGAAATCTACGTTTGGGTAAATTCCCTTGTGGGCCAATTTCTCTTCAACCGCTTTTTCCAGTTCGACGGCAATATCGTAGTAGTGGTCGCGCCCAAATTTCTCAAACAGTTGCTCAGCCAGCTCCTGGAGGATGGTGGCGCGGGGGTCTTTCACCTTGTAGACCCGGTGGCCGAAGCCCATAATTTTCTTCTTCCCTTCCAGACACTTTTCGAGGTAGGGGCGGACGTTCTCAACCGAGCCGATTTCCTCCAGCATCTCGATCACCTCTTCGTTGGCTCCACCGTGCAGGGGACCTGCCAGAGTGCCCACAGCGGAGGCGATTACGGCGTAGGGATCGGTGAGGGTGGAAGCCGTTACCATTGCCGAGAAGGTAGATGCGTTAATTGTGTGTTCGGCGTGGAGGTTGAGACACACGTCAAAGATTTTGGCTGCCAGTGGATCGGGTTCCTGCTCGGTCAGCATATAGAGGAAATTGGCAGAATAATCCAGGTCATCACGGGGCTGAATGGGATCGTTGCCCTTGCGCATAAGCTGGAAAGCCGCCACCATCGTAGGAATTTTGGCGATCAGGCGGACGCAAGCTCCCCGGATGTACTCCGGGTCATCCAGTGCGCGTCGGGAGTAGAACAGGCCCAGGGCCGCAGCGCAAGCCTGGAGTGCGTCCATTGGGTGGCCGCTTTCGGGAAAACACTTCATCATGTCCCGAATCCGATACTTCAGGCGGCGGTGATAACGGATCTCGTGCTCAAATGCCGCCAATTCCTCCTTATTCGGAAGCTCTCCCCAAATGAGCAGGTAGGAGGTCTCCAAAAAGGTACTTTTCTTTGCCAGATCGTCGATATTAATGCCACGATATTCCAGAATCCCGTTCTTGCCATCGACGTAGCTAATGGCAGATTGGGTAGCGGGAATTCCCTCAAGGCCAGGTCTATATTCGCAAGCGACCGTCATAACTTCACCGTGCGCCCAGTTTTACAAGTTTTATTGATTTATTTATTGTAAATCCGATGCCTGACATCACCCATCCGACTTAAAGGCAGTCTTAGGATTTGAAAAAACTTAATCACCAATCATTTACAAAACAAATCACAAATTAATAGTTTTTTGAATCTTTGCTCAGAAAATTGTGTCCGAATTGACAGCATTATCCAGAGCACTCAGCTTTCTCCGTCAGGATTGTAGAGAACGACATTCTCTTGCTCATTGGGATCATTGCGGGCCACCAGGGCGTGGGCTGGTTCATCTGCGCTGAGGTTAAAGGGCTGGTGAGGGACACCAGGAGGGATAAAAATGAAATCCCCTGCTTCATTAATCACCAATTGCTTGAGACCCGCCCCGTAGCGAGTTTCTACCCGACCTTTGACAAGATAGATCGCCGTTTCATAATCTCGATGGAAATGGGGTTCAGCGGCTCCACCGGGGGGAATAATCACCAGATTCATAGAGATGCCCTTTGCCCCCGCAGTCGCCCCAGAAATCCCAACAAAGTACGGCAGGCGCTGTCGGGTCAGGGTTTCAGAATCTGGACGAACGGTGACGATCGCCGCCGCATCGTCACTGGTTGGCATCGCTGTAGCAGGGGTGTCAGCGCCTTTATTTTCTGGGGATTGCATAGGAAACTGTTTAGAAGAGGTGATACGGCACTTTGCAAGTGCATCTGGTACAAAGTTTGTGTTGAGAACCGCGCGCCGCGCGGTTCTCAACACAAACTTTGGTTTTAGTTCAGCGCAAAGCACGATATTGTCGATAACTCTAGCAATATTTGAGAAGGCATTGTTTCAAGCTCTATCCCTCTCATGGCCCCAAGCTTAAAATTTCCGATCGCCCAATGGCTGCTGAGCCGTCTGCTAATTTTTGGGGCAATTTTTCTGGTGGCGACCCATCTGCCCGTTCCAGAGGGGGGCCTACCCGCTCCTCTCAGTTGGGAAGCCCTGACTCGCTGGGACGGCCAGCACTACCTGGCGATCGCCACCCAGGGCTATGATTACGCCTCCAAAGGGCAGTCCAACAACATTGCTTTCTTCCCGGTGCTGCCGCTGCTGATGCGGGCAGGCATGGCCCTGGGCCTGTCCCCGATTCTGACCGGACTGCTGGCCAACAATCTGGCCCTGTTAGGTGCGCTGATTCTGGTCTACCGCTGGGCACAGGAGCGCCACGGGCTGGCCACCGCCCGCTGGGCAACGATCGCCCTGGCCTGGTGCCCCTTCTCCCTGTTTGGCTCCGTGCTTTACACGGAGGGCATTTTTCTTCTAGTCAGTACCGCTGCCCTGGTGGCCTTTGACCATCAGCGACATGGGCAGGCGGCGCTGTGGGGGGCGATCGCCAGTGCCACTCGTCCCCCCGGAATCGTGCTGGCTCCCGCCTTCCTCTGGGTCTGCTGGCGAGAGAGACGCGGCATTTCTGCCATGCTCTGGAGCCTTGCGGCAGGGGCAGGAATACTGTCCTACAGCCTGTTCTGCTGGCTTCGGTTCGGCGATCCGCTGGCCTTCGTCAGAGTGCAGCAGGCGTGGCACCCGGAGGGGTTGGCCTATGGGCAGGGATGGCTGAAGTCACTGGTACAGATCTTTCTGGGACCGGCAGTGTGGCGCACCGGGCGGCTGACGGACCCGCTTTACCCGATCGCCATTCTGACGCTGGGGGCGATCGCCTTTCTGCTCTGGCGATTTCGAGCGCAGATTGGGGAGAAGCGGGTGCAATACGGCTACTGCTTCCTGGTTCTGGTGTTCTGGATTCTCGCAGGTGCCCCCCTGATCAATTTTGTCATGGTAGTGGGGAGCATCCTTCTGCTGTGGCACTTCCGCCGAGAACTTACTCCTGTTGCCACCAGCTATGGCCTGTTGAGTATGGGGCTGATCTTAAGTACAGGACGCACCATATCAGCAGAGCGGCATACCTACGCGGTGGTGTCAGTGGCGATCGCCTTTGGGCTACTGCTCAGCCGCCACCCCCGCTGGGGTGCGCCAGTGGTGGGGTTCTTTGCCCTATTGCTTATATCACTGGCGATCCGGTTTGCGCAGCAGCTCTGGTCGGGGTGACGATGTTTACCACGATGTTCACCGCAGAGACGCAGAGCACGCAGAGTAGAACCTTTGCGCTCTCTGCGCCTCTGCGGTGAAATACGGATGGCTAAGCCTCGTCCTAATGCTCAACGGCTGTCCGAATTCGCTTCAGCAAGTCGTAGAAAGGTTCCCAGTTGTCGGCCTCGGTAATCGGCTCCCAGATCGCCTCGATCTCCGGGCGCACAATCATAAGATTGGGATTGTGCCGGCTTAAGCGTTTGGCCACCAGCGGCATCTCATTCTCCGGCAGACTATTTAACACCTGGTGGTAGAACTGTCGCCACTGCTTGAAGGAACTGACCAGCGCTTCGGCATTCGAAGAAACAGAATCAGCAAAGATCGCTCCCGCATCTGTCCGCCATTGGGGGGAGAACTGTTCTCGCAGGCTGAGGAAGAAATCGTGATAGCCGATCTGGGTGGCCTGGAGGAATTGCAGCGTCCGCTTCAGCAGTTCGTCGGCCACCTCCTGGGGTAACTGGTCAAAGCTGCACTCAAAGCCCAGACGGTTAATCATGCGCTGGCGGTAGGTGGCGATGTAGTGGTCGGCAAATGGGGCAAGACCTGTTTCCATATCCTTCTGGCTGATCACTGCTTTGAGGGGCTTTTGCAACAGGCGCAAATTGTCCTCACAGATGGGGGCCTGGTTGGCGTAGCAGTAGCGCTTGAAATAGTCAAAATAGGCGGCGGTGAACTGGGGATTGAAGCGATCGATGAACGCATAGGGGCCGTAGTCGAAGCTTTCCCCGGTGATTGCCATGTTGTCGGTGTTCAATACTGCATGACAGAAGCCAACGGACATCCACTGCGCCGTCAGTTCGGCAACGCGCTGCACCAGCTCGGCATAGAAGCGGGGATAGGCGTCGGGATCGCCCTTGAGATGGGGGTAATAGGTTTCAATCACATGATCCAGCAATTTCTGGATCAGGTCGGGACGGTTCAGGTGGTGCAATCGCTCAAAGGTGCCGAAGCGGATGTGCGATCGCTGCATCCTGAGCATCACCGAGGCTCGTGTCGGAGAAGGCTCATCCCCCCGCCACAGCGAGTCTCCCGTCTCGATCAGGCTGAGACAGCGGGAGGTGCGAACTCCCAGCACATGCAGCATCTCCGCCGCCAGCACCTCGCGCACGCCACCCTTCAGAGTCAGCCGTCCATCACCGCCCCTGGAATAGGGTGTCTGGCCTGATCCTTTTGTCCCAAAATCGTAGAGTCCGCCATCAACACCGCGCACCTGACCGTAGAGAAATCCGCGCCCGTCGCCCAGAAATGGATTGTATTCTCCAAACTGATAGCCGTGGTAGCGCATGGCCAGAAACGACACCCGCCCTTCAAATCGTCCAAACGCTTGAATAAAGTTTTCGTCGCTAACAGCAGCAGCATCTAGCTCCAGCTTTGGCAGCAGGTCATCGTTGCGAAACCGGAGAAGATGCTGCGGGAATTCAGCAGCGGGCACAGAATCGTAGTACTCGCCCCCCAGGGACTCAAAGGCGGGTTCGTAGTTCAGATCAAGTAGCGGATTCCGGGTAGATTCGGTGAAAGGCATTGGGGTTGGGGTATGACTTTCCCGATGGTAGCAGGTGAACCAGTGTGAGCAGCGGTGTGGGGCGGGCATCTTGCCCACTTCTAAGAAATCCCAGTTTTTAGGTAAAGTATAAATTTTGTACAGAAAAGGTACAAGTTTATCCAGGCAAAGCGCAATACCCATTATGCAAACCTCAACCCCATCTGCTGGTTTTCAGGTGACTGAGCTGACAGCGATCAATGTCGCCAAGGTGATTACGATTCTCTGTCTGATTGCCCTGTCACTGATCCATGGCATTCATGATCAGCGGCAGGTAATTTACCTCTGTTTACACATCAGCTATTGCAGTTGGTGGTTATTAGAACAAGGGTTGTTTCCGCAGCGCCGTCAGCAAATTTTTACCGACAGGATTGGGCTGAGTACATTTATAGCCGTTCTGCTGTTCGTCGGCGTATTTTATGCGCTGCCGGGTTGGTTAGCGTTTGTTAATCCTGAGCCGATGTCATACTGGGCGATCGCCATTGCATTACCGCTCTATATTTTTGGAAGCCTGATTAACTCCACCGCCGACATCCAGAAAATGACCGCCAAGAGTATGGGAGCAGGACTGGTCAACGACGGTATCTGGCGATCAGTGCGCCACGTCAACTACCTTGGGGATTTGATGCGGTATACCAGTTTCAGCGTTGTTTCCGGTTCACTTTGGGCTTTTCTGTTACCTGCGGTAATTTTGCTGCTGTATTTGCAGCGAATCACGCAAAAGGAACAGGCGATGTCTGACAAATATTCAGACTTTGCCGCGTATCAACAAAGCAGTTCACGCCTGATTCCCTGGATCTGGTAAGAGCCGATTTGAAAACCGAAATCCAAAAGCTTGAAGTTGCGTGTGCTTAGGGCACGCCAACTTCAAGCTTTTGGGTTGGGTACAAGATCTAAGCACCTGCAACAACCGACAATCCAATTTTTGAGAGGCGCGACGCTGTAGCACCTCTTAAAAATTGGATTGTTGGATAGGCTCTAAGTATTACGAGACTCGAAACATCTTTGGCAGCGAGGAAAAGCCTGAGTAGAATAGCGGTATTGACAAGATGGGAAGGAAAGTACGTCCCTCATTGCAATATTCAAGAGAGTAATCGCTTCATTTCTGGCGATACCCCCTGGCTCACAGGTATGCACTGAATCGTGTCACTTCTGTGGATGCTCGTCATCGCTCATCCACAAGCAGAGTAGATGACGCAGTGAGTGTTCCCGTTGTGCAATCAATTGTATGCTCAACGGCTGCTGGAGCCATATTTGCGGCATTTGTATGGATAAGGCACGAGCGTGCAAAGCGCGTGTCGTTTCTTTGCCATGCCAAGAATAGCGATCGCTAATTCGCAATTGAAAAGGAAAACGAATGGCACAAATCATCGGTTGCTGGAAGTTTAATGAAGGAACTGGGGAAGTTGTGGAGGACTCTTCGGGGAACAACCACCAGGGAAAACTAGAACAGATCCCTGGCACTGCACCGCCTCTCTGGGTTGAGAGCCAACACTCCAACTTGTTTGCATTGAGGTTCAATGGTCTGAACTTTATTGAGGTGCCTAGCCAGCCATTGCTAGAACCCCATCGGTTAACAGTAGCAGCCTGGGTGAGGGGCGATCGCCCCCAGGATCTGTCTTACATCCTGGCCAAAGGTGCAGATTCTAGCATTGCCGCATCCTTCGCCCTGTACTCCGGTAGCAATAGTGGACTGGCTTTCTATATTTATGATGGGGAGAACTACTACTCCTCCCCTGAAGTCACTACCCCTGAGGCGATCTGGAACGGTAAATGGGTGCATGTGGCTGGGAGCTACGACGGTAGCACCGTTAGACTTTATGTCAATGGCTCAGAGGTCGGTTCCGGCACCCCCGTTGCCACCTTAATTAAATATGACTTGCCGTCGGATCGGGCACTCCTGATTGGGTCTTATTTCGGATCATCAGGATGGGTTGGCGACATTGATGAAGTAACGATCCTGGACGATGCCCTTACCGCAGAAGAAGTTGCTGCACTGGCAATCCCTGAGTCCAGAACAGACAATCTCTGTGGTGCGTTGCCCACTAGAGACGCTGTGATACCAGTGACGATGCTCGTTCTGCGTCGCTTTTTAGACGGTACCCCCCCCGCTAATTCTTTTGAAGCAGCAATGCAGGAATATCTGGCTGATCTGTCCGGCACAAACGTTGAAGCGTTGAAAGCAGGGCTGAATGTTTACGATACTATACCCGGTATCAAACGAGACTGTATCTTTGAAACCCAGTTTGATACGGCTAATGATGAAACGCTTTTGGAACCAGGATTAATTCTGGAAACGATTTTGCAGCAGGCAGTTCGTATTGGTCGCACAAGGTTGTTTGATCAAAGTAATGGGACTCCGAAAACAGGAAAAGTCAGACCCTGGACGAGGGTATTTCCCAGAGACCCGGACTCGAAAGGGGACAATACTTTTACTGCACCATACCCCTGGATCTGCGGCGTCAATCCTGGTGCCGACAACCAACAGTGGTACAGGAACACCGATGTTACGATTCCTGGTAACGTTCCACTAGAAGCTTTCAACCCGTGGGATGACTACCAGTTCTCAAAAAGATGCTCACGGGAGCAGGATTTCAATCGTCCAGGAACAGTTTTAGTCAAGTGCGACTACACCACACCTCCAGCAGGCAACGGCCCGTTTAATTTTGGCGGGTTTTGCAATGATCATCTCCGCTACAACTTCTTCAGCAAACCTCAAAACAGAGTGGTTTGCCTGACGATTCCGATTGCCTATCCCGGCCAGGACATCAGCCTGCGGGGACTCAACTTCTTTTCACAGAACTGTAAGGTAAGACTGAGAAAATTAGACGCCCCTACCTTTCAGGATCTGGTTTTGAATTGTGAGGTCATGGGCGATCAAAAAACGCCTGAACAGCGGGATGGTAAACCAGTGGCCACCTGCGAAGTCAAAGACATCATTCGATTTCGCATCCCGGAACGAGTGGAAACCGCTTTCAGCGCCGTGTCTGTTCCACCGGGGCGCTACTCCGTGCAGGTGATCGCCCCCAATGACATTCAATATGCGCCTATTCCGGGCAACACTACCCCTCCTGAGTTTCTCAGCAACGAGGTATGGCTAAATCTGCAACCGCACCCTGATACACTGTTTGGGCTGTGGACAGACGAAGCCTTCTGCCATGCAGAGACTTCTGGTGGCGGTGGGGATGAACCGTGGTTTCAAGCCTTTGTCAGTCGGTTTACACCTGACGGCTCCCAAACGGTTCCCTCCTTCACTTCGATTGAAATCATGAACACCGAGGACGTGGATGATAACGAACCCATTGTTTTTCCCCGCGCCCAACTCTTCCGGGACAAGCTCAAATTGGGCGAAGTGGTTGCCCTCACGGTGATTGGTCTTGAGGTAGATAGTGAGGACGCAGCCAAGCAGCAGATTAAGGCATTTGGGGAAGCCTATGTCGAATATTGGAAGCAGTTCTACACCCAACTCGGTGCATCAACGTCTGCTGGAGTAGTGGGTAGTGCGCTCACGACTTTAATCAAAACGGGAGTGATGAGTACAACGGGGTATGCGGGAGGGGTGGCGCTGATTGCGATCGCCGCTCTAGGCATCTTCTATGCGCTGTGGGCACCCGCAGACCCAATCGCCTTTGATTTTATGGTGTTTGATGCGAACACCCTCTACAACCGCACCGACCCCACCCAACCCCTACCAACCCTGGGTGAGGACTCCTGGTTTGGTTATCAAAATGTCTACACGTCCTGGGTGCCGAGGTCGAAGACGGTGAGCGATCCGGGAGGAACGCAGTCGATCTATGCCGAAGATCATTTCTACCGCAGTCGAGTCGAGAAGAGCCATTATCAGTTGGTTTATAAGATTGGACGCCCCGGTATTTAGCGCCTGTCCGAGAGCTCAAACTTAGGGCTTGTAAATTAATAACTTCACCCCCCTCAATCCCCCCTTGGTAAGGGAAACCCCCACCCCAGTCCTCCCCTTACCAAGGAGAGGGCTGGGGTGGGGTGAGGTCGGACAAAGCGTAGCGAAATTGATTCGACTGACGATTCTTATTACTTTCATACACTTCCTTTGTATATTATTGGCTCATTCTTTAGCATTCCTCTGTGAAAGTTACCCATCACAATAGGCGGTTTGAACGATATGAACTCCGACCCACTGCACCTCCATCGCCTCTCCCCAATTGCCCACTGGGCAGGAAAAGTTTTGTTGCTGAGCGCCGGAGCTGCCCTGCTGGCGGGCACGGGTGAAGCGCAGGCCATTGAGACGGTCAAGTTCGTCAACAGTGGAACAGGTTCTGCCCCTTCTGAGGTCACAGTGTCCTTAGAAGAAATCAAGACATTTGTCAGCAACGGTGGGTTACGGCAGCCTGTGCGTGACTTTTTTAATAGCAGCAATCAGGAGCCGGGAATCGTGCAGCGGGCCTTCACCCGCGAGATTGAGGTGCCGAGAAACCTGGGCATTGAGTTCCTCGATACCTCCGTCGGCCAACTGGTGCTCAGCCAGCTTGTCCGCCATGTGCAGAGCGCCGATCCCATACCTAACCTGCGCACCAGTCTGCGTGCTTCGATTCAGAACGATCGCCGCATCTCGCTCCTGGAGCTGATCGAGAACTATCCCACTGAGACCCTCACCCTGGATATCACCCCGCTGGTGCGCACCTATGAGAGTGTGGTGGCGATCGCCAACCGCCTGATGCCCGCCCTGGAAAGCGCCAAAGAAACGGTACGGGGCGTTGTTTGTCGCTGTGAAGAAGCAGCGCCAGGGACTCCCCGCAGTGATCTGCCGTCCGCAACGCTACAGGCCGCGACGTGTGAGATTGAGAATCGGTAATGAAAATGGGGAATGGAATTATGAGGTTAGCTGGACGGGGTAGTTAAAAGATGTCTCGTTTCAAGGCTCCGCCTTGAAATGCCCGGTGGAGGCTCTGCCTCCTCGTGTAGCAGGAGGCAGAGCCTCCAGACCCCCATTCCAGGCGAGACGCCTGGAACGAGAGTGCTCCGACAGTATCCTTCAGGCAGTGTGGCAGAAGAGGGTTAGGATTCTCCTCCCAACTACCGTCCCCCATTCCCCATCACCCATTCCCAATTACCGATTCCCCATTACCTATAATCCATTACCTATTCCCAATTACCATGAACTCTCTTAAAAACTTTGGACTGAGTAGCTCTCTTGCCCTGAGCATTGGCGCGATGACCCTGTTTGCGTCACCTGCATCAGCAGCGGAACAGTTGGTGCTGACGTTTGACCCGTTTCGGAGTGCGATCTCGATCGCAGAGCTACGAACCTTTGCAGAGACGGGTGTCCCCAGCGCTAATATTGCGACCTGGTTGAGGCTGGGCAGGATTGAAGCTGAGACGTTTCGGGAGATTCTGACGCAGAAGGTGACTGTGAACCAGTTGACAGCCGATCGCCTGGGCAATTCACGACCGGGGGAGTTGGTACTGCGGCAGCTCGGTAATTCATTCCAGACACGATCGGGGCAGGCCAATGTGCAGGCGTTGAGGGCAGCGCTGGTACTGGGAACGGCGGGAGACAATCAAATCTCGATTCTGGAGTTTCTGGAGAAGTATCCGACGCAGGCACTACTGGTAAACGGGCGATCGCTCCTCACTTTCTCGCGGGATGTGAACAACATTCGAGACAAGGTACAGGCGGTGGTGACTGCGGTGGAGGGATTCGTCAGCGATCGGGTTTGTAACTGTCAGCCAGCGAGTGGGCAGCAGAATTAGGGAAGCTTCTGTTCTGGCGCTGTCAGACCATTCCTGAACTGAATTTGCTGGGGCATACCGATCTCAATGTGATGGCGATCGAACGCAATCTTCATCCGTCGTCGGAGTTCCCGTGCCACGTTCCACTGTTTTAATGGAGCGGTTCTAATCCAGATCCGGATCACAATTCCGGTGTGGGAAATTTGATCTATGCCAAATAATTCATGGGTGTCATAGATGACCGATTGCCACTGGGGATCCTGGGCCATTTGATCTGCGGTTTCCCGAACGACTTCCAGAGCACGGTTTACATCTGTTTTGTAAGCCACCTCAATGCGAAAGTCAGCGCGTGCCCAGCCACGAGAACGGTTCTCCACTTCGGTAATCAAACTATTGGGTAGCGTAATCAAATTACCGTCATCGCTGCGAAGTTGGGTAATCCGCAGATTCAGGTTCTCTACCATCCCGCTTACAGCGCCAATTCTGACGTTATCTCCAATGCGATATTGATCCTCCAGTAAAATCAGAAATCCATTCACCAGATCCCTCACCAGACTTTGGGCAGCAAATGACACCACCAGGGCAAACACGGCACCCAACGTCAGCACCGATCCAGGTACCAGATTGAGCCATTGCAGCACCGAGAGCATCACCAGCGTGTAGATCAGCACCATCTTCAAGCCCTTAATCACCCTGGCAATCGTGGCGGCTCGCTGTAGATTCGCTTCGGTCAGCGATCGCTCCTGCTCCTGGCTCTGGAGATAGCGATCGATGGCAATATCGGCCACCCGGTTGGCCAGTCCCGTGAGAAACCAGGCCAGCAGAAACACGACAGGAATGGTGACCACCTGACGCGCAAACTGTCTGGTTTGAGGGAAGGCGTAGAGGCTATAGGCGACACCGAGAACCCAGATCAGGGCAATCGTCCAGAACAGCAGCCACTGCATCAGTCGCACAATTTGCAGGCGTCGCTGGAGATTGAGAAAATGAGGACGTTCTCGTGGATGAGGCGGCTCTGACTCTGTTTCTGACGCTTCCTTCGCTGACGCCTGAATCAGTGCGGTCTCTGTCGCCAACTGTTGCTCCAGGCGTTTCTTGCGTCGCCCCAGAATTGCCCAAATTGCTGTTTCCGCCAGCGTTAACAGGACTGTGGCGATCGCCACTGCCAATACGGTGAACACTTGCTTGCGAAAGGCTTCGGGCTGTCGGAGGGCGATCGCCTGTCTCAGTTCCTGCTCCAGGATCTCGCGCCACTGCTCCGCCAGTCGTTCCTGACTGATGGCTGCGTACTGAGCATCGGCCCCCGTCACCGTCAGCAGCACTCTCGCCTCCGGCAGGTTAGTATCCTTCACAAACAGCACGGGCTGTCCGTTGATCGTTTCAATCACCACCTCCATATCTGGATTAGGGGTTATTTCATCCGATTGGGAACTGCCGGGAATCAGTCGATTCAAGTTCGATTCAATCTGTTTGGCTCGCACTTCAACCGGGATCAGGCTTCCCGGATCGTTGCGGTTGAAGACGGCGGGAGAGGCAATCCGAAACAGTTCCTTGCCATCTAACCGGATGGGAGCCGATTCTATCGTGCCGCGCCGTTCGACGCCGGGTGGCAGAGACTGGCTGTTGTTGTTGGAGGGGGCTGTGAGCGGCGGGAATTGAGCTAGAGCAGCGGGTGGCAAAATGGGGTTCGTGGAGAATGGGACGGTCACCGGACCGATGACCACCAGGAGCATCGTGACGCAGAATACAATCCATATTCGACCAAGGCGGGAGGGGTGCCTTTTGTGGCGACTGAACAACATGGATAACACCTCCACCGGAAGAACGAAGACAGATGAGCGGAATAAACTGTGGCACGAAGCTGACTCCAGGGAATATGGTATCAGCGTTTTTAGAAGGTAAGGGCGATCGTAAGTCTTGAGGTACGATGAATTGATCGATGGAGTTCTTCGCGATATGGAACCAACTGGTCCCCATGAGTTGGTTGCAGGGAAACTGGCTGGTTGATTGGAGATCGCTACGAGAAGCAACAGTATCGGCTGGGGCAAGCGATCGCCTCTTCCCTCTTCCCCAACCTGTCACTGCGCCTGGATGATGCAATGCCGCGTTGAGCAATCAGGAGAGAAATAGGAGGCGCGGCACTGCGGTGCCGCGCCTCCTACAACTTAATCGGGTGTCATCGGCTGATTGCGACGGCTCCCGAATAAATGAGCATAGACGTAAGTAAACACACAGCCAAACAAGAAGATTTGGAAAGTCAAAAAGATCCACATCAGCAGAACCATGACGCTACCAATAACGCCATAGGAGATAAAATTGCTGCCGAGGGAAATGACACTACTGCCAGCGAGTTGCTGGAGTCCAATCACTCCACTCGCGGTAATCAGCGCCCCCAGCCAGACATCCTTCCAGGCGACAAAAACCGTCGGCAGAATCTTGAACAGGAGACAGGTGGCGATCGCCACCAGCAAAAAAGACGAACTGGTTTGCAGTCCCTCGGTCAACTTCAGCTCATCAATCGTGATCAGTGGTAGCTTTTCCTGGAACACAGTGACCAGTCCCAGAATGGTTTGAATCGCAATCCTCACGACCAGTGAACTGAGCAACAGGGCAGCGGTTCCCAGCACCAGCAGAAACGAAAACAGCTTGTTGAGCACCACAAACAGCACCATCTGGTGAACAGACCCACTCTCCGTAGCGCGACTGGGCGATCGCCAGATGCGATTCACTGAACTCCGCAGAATGGCGAACACGGCGCTGGCCGTCCACAGTAAAAAGACAGAGCCAATCAGACCTGCCCCTACACTGTTCTCATTCAGAGCGATCAATGTTCCCTTAATCAGTTCGTGGACTTCTGAGGGGAGAAACGCAGCGACTGCGCTTTCAATTTGCTGAAATGCCTGGGTATTTGGCCCGATCAGCAAACCCATCAGACTCAACAGTACCAGCAGCAACGGAAACAGCGAGAACAGCGCAAAATAGGACAGGGACGCCGCCATCCCCGGACAATTATCCTGATCCCACTTCATTCCCGTTTGAATTAAAAGTTGGACGGGTTTTGAGGGTAAAACGTTAGACCGAAGATATTGCAGCATTACCTGATCCCTGTAGCACAGACAGTTGCTGAGAAAATACAGCGCTTTCCACTGAGATAGAACCAAAGGTTTTGTTGAGAGCCGCGCAGAGCACGGCTCTCAACAAAACCTTTGGTTCTCACGCGCTTGCAAAGCGCTGTATAGAAATTCTTGATGTTAACCAGGGATGCAAATCGGAAGCTGTTTTGCTTCATATTGATTTCCTATTTTTAGGATCTAGTCTTTTACTAGAACTGCTTTGTTTCTTCGGTATGCAGATCGAACAATGGTTGGCGTTATGTTCTAACCTAAAACTATACTATCGTTCTGATTCAATCGGAGCGACAGCCCCCGTTTATCATGTTTGCACCCGACGATCGATCGAGTTAAAGCATTGGGCTTAACCCATTCCGTTGACGTCGCTCAGTAACTCAGGCTGTTTGTTCTCACCAATTTTGTTTCAGATGACATCTTGCACCAGACCCAAAATCCCGATTCTGCCGACGCTAAGCGGTGGCAGAATCGGGATTTTGGGTCTGGTGCAAGATGTTAGTCAGTTCAGACTGTCGCTCAATTGTCCAGGATATGCTTTAAAACCTTTCGATCCTCTTAAAAAGGTAGAGCCTGCCGTGTCTAAGAGAATGTTTGAAAAGGTAGGGTCTGGCGTGTTTGAAACTGGGAGATCCCCCTGCCCCCCCTTAAACAGTGGGAATCTTCAAAGTCCCCTTTTTTCCTCAAGGGGGCAGGGGGATTTAGGGGGATCAAAACCTAACAGCGCATTGCCAGTGCGTGTGGTACAAAAGTTTTGTTGAGAGCCGCGCTCTGCGCGGCTCTCAACAAAACTTTTGGTTCTATCTCAGTGCAAAGCGCTGTATGTTTATAAATCAGCTTTAACCGAGATCATTGTCTTTGCCTGCATTCTATCAGAATCATGAGGCTTAACTTATGGCTTAAAACTTTCTTTTTGGTGTGGCTTTGTCGCACCAAAAAGAAATTTTTAATAGAGTTTATTTTCTAAATTAAGTGAGCAATTCTACGTGATCAGGAAGACATCATTTTGTCGAAAGATCTTGTTTACTACTATATATTCTCTGCTCTTCGATCACTATATTGACGGCGATCGCTCCTTTCTTGGCAACTCAAAGAATATCGATCGATGCTCACAAGTTGGGTTAAGCAGTCGCAAAACCTGATGGAATTTTTGTGTTGAGTCACTGACCTATCCTAATTGTTCTAATTGCTCTGGAGACCGTCAAATGAAAAAAATTGCACGTCAATTTCTCTACTTTTTAATGGCCCTTGGTCTTACTATCGGCTTCGCCGCTTGCGGTACAACAACGGCTGAGCGTCCCCAACCTGTCGTTGAGATCGATCTTCCCTTCAAAAATACCGTTATCGCCAATGGGGCGGGGGCGACGTTCCCCGCAGCTCTCTACCAGGCATGGTTCCTCAACCTGAACCGCAAGGAACCGCGCCTCCAGTTCAACTTCCAGGCTACGGGAAGCGGCGCTGGCATCGAGCGAATGATTCAACAGGTGGTAGACTTTGGGGCCAGCGATGTTGCCATGACGGACGAAGAAATTGCCAGGGTACAGAAGGGCGTTCTGATGTTGCCCATGACCGCTGGAAGTGTTGTGCTGGCCTACAACCTGCCTGGCGTTGATAACCTGAAGCTGTCCAGAGCAGCACTGGCAAATATTTTCCTGGGAAAGATTACCAATTGGAACGACCCCGCCATTGCCGAAGCCAATCCAGGGGTGCAATTTCCAGATCGAAGGATCACAGTTGTCCACCGTTCTGACGGTAGCGGAACAACGGCAGTATTTACAATGCACCTTTCCGCCATCAGCCCGGAATGGAAAAATAGTATTGGCACCGGACGTTCGGTTGAATGGCCCCGTGGCGCATTTGTAGGTGGTCGGGGCAATGACGGTATTGCTTCAGTGGTTGGGCAAACGGATGGAGCGATCGGCTACATGGAGTATAGCTTTGCCACAAAAACGAACTTAAAGATGGCAACGCTGGAAAACAAAGCAGGTAAATTTGTTGCGCCAACCAGTGAAGCAGGCTCAGAAGCGCTTTCCCAGGTAGAACTGCCCGATAATTTGAGGGCATTTATTGATGACCCGGAGGGAGAAGGATCATACCCCATCGTCACCTACACCTGGATGCTGCTGTACGAAAAGTACGACGACCCGAACAAGGCGATCGCGATGGAAGCGATGATTCAGTATGGCCTCACCGATGGACAGAAGCTGTCGCCGACGTTGGGTTTCATTGAACTGCCTCCGAATGTGATTCAGCGAGTTGCGGCGAAGGCGGATCAGCTGACACCAGACTTCAAAATCACAATTCCGGGATAGATAATACCGACTCCGTCGGTTATAGAGGCGGTTTGTTTTTGTTGAGATGCCCGCTTCGCGGGCATCTCAACAAAACAAACCGCTACTTCATAGCTGGATTCCGTATCACA
>CAZVXA010000069.1:0-29618 GCA_964630955.1 uncultured bacterium
CCCCCCCCCCCCCCCAAAACTGGGTTTGGAAATTTGCAAAACTGGGATGCACCCAGTACTCAGCGGCTTAAGTTGACCAATGGTTGTTAGTGGGGGGCGCTTCGCGCCCCCCACTAACAACCATTGGTTTATTTCCGCTGTGTAGTACTAGACGATTTGTCATGCCCTCAGTTTAGCTACCATGCAAGCTGCTGTCTTGCAAATTGTAGCGCCCTTCCCGAAGCCGTGAGGACTTGCCTGTCAGGGGTACGGTCAGAGCAACGATTTCTTCACTCGATAACCCGATCGGGTGTTTTGTTTACCAGAAACCGACAGCCGGCAAACAAATCGACTAGAATTGCGGATGTAACACAACGTTAAGCAACGTATGGTCACCCATCTTGCACCGGAAGTAGAGTCTCTGTGGACCGCTGCTCAAAACGCAGTTTCTCTGCGGCGGGTGTTTGAGGGCATCACCGCAGAGAGTTGCCCCCGCTTCTACAATTTCCATATGCATACCGTCTGCTCTGACGGTCGGCTTCAGCCAGAGCAATTGATTGAGCAGGCCACGGTGAATGGTTTACAAGGTTTGGCCATTACAGACCACCACAGCACGAATGGTTATCGTCGAGCGCAGCAATGGTTGGAGCATCAGCGATCGAACACCTCAAACTATCCCCTGCCGTACCTGTGGACAGGGATTGAAATCAACGCCGAGCTACTGGGGGATGAGGTGCATATCCTGGGCTATGCGTTTGATCCCGATCATGCGGCGATCGCCCCATACCAGCATGGGGAAACGGTTACCGGAGAACCGGGTCATGCTGCTCAGGTGATTGCAGCAATCCACAGTGCAGGCGGACTGGCCGTTCTGGCACACCCCGCCCGCTATCGCCGCTCAGCCAAAGACCTGATTAACGCTGCCGCCCCCATAGGGCTTGATGGAGTTGAAGCGTTCTACGCTTATAACAACCCAAGCCCCTGGAAACCCAGCCTTCGGCAAACTCAAGAGGTTTGTAACCTGAGCGCAGACCACGGCCTGCTCTGGACCTGTGGAACAGATACCCACGGGATGAGTCTTCTGCAGAGGATTTAGGGCAAATTAGCGCTGTGGGAAACCATGACCATCATTACGCCCAGACAGCTAACAGCCAGCAACAGGCCCAGAGAAATCGACTGACCCAGGTGTTTTGATGTATTCATAAGGTTTACCTCTTGTTTAATAAGTGTCGAGAATAACAGTCCTTTGAATAACAAAACAAAAGGTTAAGGATAGTTTGTCAAACGCAAAATGTCTTAAGGAATACAAAAGCAGTTGCTCAATAAATAACTGGACTTTTGACTAAATTGCGCCAATTTCTCCTGAAAGGCTGAATGCGTCAGCCTTTCAGGAGAAATTGGCGCTAAAACTAAATATGCCATGAAACGCTCTTTCAGAGAGCGCTTCATGGCATTGCAGGAAAAATAGTCAAAACTCCATTAAAAAGAATGCCTCCCGCAGCGTGGGTGGCATTCTTTATTTAGTTTGTTAAGCCATGCTCCAGCGCATAGCGCACCAGCTCAGTTCGGCTATTGGTCCCGGTTTTGCTGAAAAGACGGCTGACGTACTTCTCTACGTTGCGAACACTGGTGTCCAGACGACGGGCGATCTCCTTATTCATCAGTCCCTCTGCCACCAGTTCCAGAACACTCTGTTCGCGGGGGGTGAAATCGTGCTGGATGGGCGAGGGCGTCTGGGCGATCGCCCCTCCTTTTTGCCCCAGCATTGCCCGAATCTCTTTGATCTGCCGCGCCATATCAGCAATATCGGGAATTTCAGAATCGCTAGCAGCCTTATTCAAGGCAGCCCGCTGTCTCAACAAGCTAGTGATAATGGCAATCAGTTCCTCTGGATCGAAGGGCTTGGGCAGGTAGGCATCAACTCCTGCGTTGTACCCCTGAATGCGATCGGAAGTCATCCCCCGTGCTGTCAGAAAAACCACCGGAAGCGTCTCAAACCGGGGGTCCTCGCGCATCTGCTTGAGAAACTGATAGCCATCCACCTGGGGCATCATGATGTCCGTAATCACCAGGTCAGGCAGGGATTTTTGCAGCGTGTCCCATCCCTCCCGTGCGTTGCTGGCCACCTGCACATCAAAGCCGCTGTCTTCCAGGTACGCCTGTACGGCCTGCCGCAGCCCCGGTTCATCGTCTACCAGTAACACCTGTCCTGCCATCGACTTTTTCTCCATCAATGCTCAAGTCCAACTCTAGCAAGCAATGGGGCGGCTCGAATCTGCCAAAAGCTACGCCCCATGACTACCCTGATAAATATTATAAGTTTTGCAAAGTTTCATTGATTTATCTGGGTAGATCCTTAACCCTGGTAAATACAAACAGTAAGAAATTCTAATAAAACTCTTCAATCCATAGATCCTGTCCACTGCTTACTCATTATTAAAACTGCTTCACTTCCAATCTCTTGTCAGCTTAAAGGAACGCTTCACCATGATGAACTACTTTCCCCTGGCTCCTCGCTACCGTCTGGATGATGAGTCTCCCTGGCTCGAAGGGATTGACCCCAGTCGCCACTATTGGGTCAGAATCAATGGGGACGATCGCCAGATTACCTGCATTCCTGGTCTGGTTGTCAATTCGATCGAAGAATTTAAGCAGACAATTCGCCGCTTTCGGGCAATGCAGTCGGGTGAGTCGATGACCCTGAGCCGCAGCGCCAGCAGTTGCAGCGTCCACTGCGTCAGCTCCAACTGCTACGCTATCGAAACAGATTGGAATGGCGCGACCGTCTGGCATCTGTTCGACCAGGAAACACTGGACAGCCTACTGATGACCAGCCATCCCGATTGGCAGTGCGCCCAGCGCGACCTGGAGTTGGGTCGTCGGATGTTGCTTCGCTCCTGGCAACAGCCCTGCGCTGCTTGATGCTGAGAACTTAAAAGAGCCATCCCACTCGTGACACGAGTGGGATGGCTCTTTTAAGTTCTCAGGGGTTTCACACGCGCGGACCTGCAATCCAGTGAAAATTTGATGAAACCCGTTGGATTTATTTAGACTTATAGCAATACTGGTCGTAGTGTGTGATTACTTCACAGGTCCCCGAAGGGGAATTGCGTGAGCCAGGGCCATTTTGTTGAGTAGGTTGTGTACATAATGCTGGCGAGTTCCGCTGTGGTTCCTTTTTCTCCTGTCGTTGCTGCATTTCTCTCCCTACCCCTGGACAGCCTATTGTCTACGCAGGGCGTGATGGTCATGCTACTAATCGCCTACGCCGGGGCGATGTGGATGTTCCTGACCAGCGCTCCCAAAGTCCACACGGTTATGGTCTCCGACATGGAACTGGCGCGGCGCTTCTATGAGGGAGTGCTGGATCTACCCACCGCCGACGTGCCACTGCACTATTACTACAACTATGAACAGACCCTGGGCACAGCGGGCATGGACCCGATGTACATGGGCAGTACGGCGCTCAGCAGCCCCGCCCGCTCGATGAACACACCCGACGGTCTGTGGTATCAGCTCAAAAAGAATACCCAACTCCACATTATTTCGGGGGCCAGCCTGGGCGAGAAAAACCGTCAGCGCCACGTCTGCTTCGATCACGACTGCATGGAATATCTGCTGATGCGTGTCCAGACCAGAGGTGCCCAGTACAAGATTCGCCGTGATAAGCCCCTGAACTTCCTGGTCAAAGATTGGGATGGTCGAGTGATTGAGATGGCAGAGGTTTCAAATTAGAACTAGAGGTTCCCCCCGCGCTGCGGGGGCACCTCATTGCACCGAAACCACAAAAAGAAGCCCGGTGCTGTAGCACCGGGCTTCTTTTTGTGGTTTCGGTGCAATTTTTGGTGGGAACAATCCCAAATAAGTGTGCTTCTTGGATTGGTAGGTTAATCTAGCAGCATCGATAAAAATTTCGGGTTCCCATTTCCTGCGTTTCTTCTACTCCCACTTCTCCTCACCATGCGTCACCTGTTTGCGACCGCCCTGCTGTTGAGTGTTGCCCTACCCGCCGCCGCCGAGAATCTTGAAGTCGTACAGCAACTCATTGCGACCCGTCAGTGCCAGCGTTGTGATCTGTCAAATGCTGGTCTGGTCTATGCAGAACTGGCGGGAGCCAACCTGATGCAGGCGAATCTGGTGGGAGCCAACCTGAATCGAGCCAACCTCACGAATGCCAATCTCACTGGCGCAAACCTGACGGGCGCTGTCCTGTTTAACGCAAACCTGGCGGGCGCTGACCTGCGGAACGCCGACCTGCGAGGGGCCGATCTGCGAGAAGCGCGATTAACGGGAGCCAGAATGGAAGGGGCGTTGCTGGACGGGGCAAATCTGTTTGGGGCGACGGGAATTCCCACGCAGGTGCTCAGCGCGGAGCAGCTCTACGTCTGGGGTCTAACCGAAACCCAGCGGGGAAATTTTCAGGGGGCGATCGCCTATTTCAACCAGTCCCTCAACTACAAACCCGACTTTGCCCACGCCTATCTGGGGCGCGGCATTGCCCGCTACCGTCTGCTGGACGAGGCAGGCGCACTGGAGGACGCAGCAAGGGCAGGCCAACTTTACCAAACACAGAACAACGCTCAGGGGCAGCAGCTTGCCCAGCAGTTCACCGAGGGCGTAAAGCTGGCTCAGCAGCGGGCACGGGAATCGGAGGAACGGATGCGGCGGGGTGGTGGTGGTGGTAACTTTCTCAACTTTCTGGGTTCCCTGACCGGGCTATTGCTGAGATTTTTGTTTTAAAGCTGTTTCGCTCGCTGGGCGGGCGAAACAGCTTTTTAAACCTGGACTTTTGACTCAATCGGCACCAAAATTAAGTTCGCCTGATTAGCATGGAAAAGGCTGTATCAGGCTATAGAAATTGAATAACCGTGAGCCGTATGACTCACGGTTATTCAATTTCTATAGCCTGGGGAATACTACGTCTGGAGTCACCTGGCCGGACGAAAATGAAAAATTCGGGAAAAACAGCGGCGGGACGGCGATCGCCCGGTCGCACAGTCACGGGCTGGCTGATAGGGCTGGTCGTTGTCGGAGTGGGCACAGTCATCACGCTCTCTGGAGCAGAAACGACCTTAAGCTGCGATCGCACCAAAGGTTCCTGTGAACTGACGCAAAAAAGGGCGCTTGGCTCAGAAGTGCGGCGCATTCAGCTCAATCAGTTGTCTCAGGTAACGGTTGAGCAAAGTCGCGGCACTCGCCGCAGAAAACGCTCACGCAACACCCGCTATCGGGTGGTGTTACGGGTAGGGGGCGATCGCATCACCCTCGGCAGCAAATCGACCCGTTCAGAGGCAGAGCGGCTGGCTCAGCCAATCAAGACCTTTCTGCAAAATCCAGGTCAACCTTCGCTCAAGGTACGTGAAGACAACCGACCGTGGCAGTCGCTTCTGGGGATTGTACTGGCGACAGGTGGTGCAGGCTGGCTATTGTTAGGCAGTGTGGCGACGACGAAAGGTTAGAGGTTGGCAATCGACACTCTCTCTACATCATCCGCCAGGTCAAACCCAAACACCCGCGAGTAAAAGTACAGTTCCCCATCCAGCACCCGCTTGATATTCTCCGCCTTACGAAAACCGTGCTGTTCTCCTGCGAATAACACATAGGAGACAGGCAAACCCTTTGCCTTCAGCGCGTCCACCATCATCTCCGCCTGGTTGGGAGGCACGATTTTGTCCTCATCACCCTGGAAGAAAATCAGCGGACAGGAGAGCCGATCCACCGCATGGATGGGCGATCGCGCCACGTACAGATCCTGCCGTTCTGGATAGGGGCCAATCAAGCCATCCAGATAGCGCGACTCAAACTTGTGAGTGTCCCGCGCCAGCGCCTCCAGGTCGCTCACCCCGTACAGACTGGCCCCCGCTTTGAACACCTCCCGGAATGCCAGAGCAGCCAGGGTCGTATAGCCTCCGGCGCTACCCCCGTCGATGCAGAGGCGATCACCATCCGCCAATCCCTGCTGCACCAGGTACTTCGCTCCATTCACGCAATCGTCCACATCGACAATACCCCAGTTGCCCTTGAGCCGTTCCCGGTAGTCGCGTCCATAACCCGTACTGCCGCCGTAGTTCACATCCAGAATGGCAAATCCCCGACTGGTCCAGTACTGAATGCTGGGGCTGAAGGTGGCAGCGGTGGCGGCAGTCGGTCCCCCATGACTCTTCACCAGCAGGGGTGGACGCTCTCCAGCAGGAGCCTCAAAGTCGTCATTCTTCGGCGGGTAGTAGAACCCAAAGGCAGTGAGGCCATTCTCCGTAGGAAATTCGATCGCCTGGGGAACAGAAATATAGCGGGGGGCAATGTCAATTTCGCTGGAGCGGCGCAGTTCGGTGATGTCCCCAGTGGTCAGGTTGAGGAGGGCGATCGCCCCCGGTTTGGTGGGTGAGCCTGCGCCAAAGAGTGCCATCCCCGAAGCAACCTGGATGCCGCCGATGCTGGTGTAGGGGGTGGAAATTTCCTGTAGCTCCAGGGTTTCGGTGTTGAGGCGGGCCAGGTGCTGCACGCCATCTTCGACGTAGGTGCAGATCAGGCTGTCGGCAGACTCAAAGCCATAGGTGGTCATGCCGAAGACCCAGAGCGGCAGGCCGAATTCGGCGGATTTGGGGCACAGGGGTTCCCCCCCCCCTGGCCGTCCTTCGGTAAGGGGGGCAACTGCATTGCCTCCCCCCTTAGCAAGGGGGGATTGAGGGGGGTGGTTCGGATCCCAGCGATACAGGTTCCACCAGTGGGTGCGATCGCTGACAAAGTACAGCCGTCCGTCGGGCGACCATTCGGGCTGGAAGATCGACTCCGACTCGCCGCCCGCCACAAGCTGAGGTTCTCCCAGCGATCCGTCTTCCTGAATGGCTGCCACCCAGAGTTGAGTCCCATCCCACGGCATATTCGGGTGGTTCCAGCTAATCCAGCAGAGGTGGGAGCCGTCGGGGCTGAGCCGGGGCACGGCGTAGAAGTCACTGCCGGAGACGAGAATCTGGCCACTGTTGTCCTGGGCAGAACTGGGGTTTGTGGCGATCGCCACCACCGTATTGACGGGTTCGTGACCGCCTGCGGTGTGGTCTTCGCGGATGCAGATGAGACGACTGCGCGTTCGGTCGATTACGGCATCGGCGTAGCGCAGATCCAGTTCGGGCGTGATCGCCACTGGTTGACCACCAACAGCCTGACGGTACACCCGCTGGTCGGCAAAATTCGAGAAGTACACCACCCCATCGGCCACCCTGTAAGCGCCGCCACCGTATTCATGAACGCGAGTGCGGACATTTAGCGGAGCCGGCGTGAAATCCGTGGTCTGGCCATGGGGCGTGCGCCGAACAATCACGCTTCGCCCACCCTCGGTGGGTCTCCCTTCGCTCCAATAAACATCTGCTCCATCAATGCGCATCTCTCCCAGGCGGACTGCCCCCTGCACGATCAGGTCCGATGTGATGGGGGATTTCCAGGAGCCGTACGGCGCAACGTTGGGAGTCATAGCTGGGGTAGAGCGTGGGATGTACTGTGTTTGAGAATACCGCTTAATCTTGCAGGACGCAGTGAACCATCGCCGTAAAATTCAGGCTTACTACTGGGATCAGAGCCGTTTTGCCATCAAGATATCTGGTTTGCCGAAGCCGTTGGCATCCGGGATGACTCCCACAATCGAAAACCCCACCTTCTGATAGAACTCGTAGGGATGCCCACCAGGATTCTGGATGTTGGCAATTTGCTCGAAGAGATTGGGATACAGGTCAACACCAGATAGGCTGGTGCGATCGCTTTCATCATCGGTACCCAGAAACAGCGACTGGCCACCCCGCTGTCGCACACAGTCCTCCAGGTCAGCAACGAGCGATCGCCCAATTCCCTGCCTCCGCCAGTCGGGATGCACCAGCAGGGGATGCAGCTCCCAGGTTTTGCCCCGGTACTGACTGATAGCACCAATCCAGCCAATCACCTGCCCAGAGGGGGTCACTGCAATGCGGCTGACGCGGTCTTCGTCGAGGGATTCCTGGACTTCCTCCAGGGCCTCCTCCAGCGTTTGCCAGCCGCTCTCGATGTGGCCAAACACCGCCACCAGGAGTTCTGCTACCTGATGAATCGCCGCATCATCATCTGGCGTTAAATCAAGGATTGTAATCATTCCAGCACATCCGGCTCTTCCCGCACAATCCAATCGTAAAGGGGCTGGAAGCAAAACCAGCCAAGGTGGGGTGTTCCCACCTGAGTTTGGGTAAGACGAGCCGCCTCATGGGAGATTTTTCGGGGACTGCCTGCCGCCGCTGCCAGGAGTTGCGCCTCACAGGAGCGATCCATCGTGATGAACCACCACGCCGCCTCGTCCACCGTCTGCCCAACCGTCAACAAGCCGTGGTTTTGCAGAATGACAGCTTTGCGATCGCCCAGGGTATTCGCAATTCGCTTGCCCTCCGACGTATCCAGGACCACCCCCGTATAGTCATCGAATAGCGCATGGTCTTCATAGAAAGCGCAGGCGTCCTGGGTCAGCGGGTCGAGCAGCCGCCCCAGGCAGGACCAGGCTTTACCGTGAATGGAGTGAGCGTGAGCCGCGGCCACCACGTCTGGGCGGGCGCTGTGAACCTGGGAGTGAATCGCAAAGGCAGCTGCGTTAACAGGGCGATCGCCCTTCACGACCTCCCCTTCGGCATTCACCAGAATCAGGTCTGAAACCCGGATGTGCCCGAAGTACATACCGAACGGGTTTACCCAGAAATGGTCTTCAAATTCGGGGTCGCGGGCGGTAATATGTCCGGCAATACCTTCGCTATAGCCAAAGCGGGCAAACATACGGAGGGCAGCTGCGAGGCGCTGCTTGCGGTACAGCCGATTGTCCTCGACACGCTCAAATAAAGGGGGATGGGGAATCGTCAAAGGGGGCATCGCTCATCACAAACTGACAGGGAATTGACTGGATCTTAACGCGGTATAGTGAGGGACAGAGGAAAAAATGGGGGGCCACCTCGCCTCATCGGTGGTTGCCGTGACACACAATCAGCTTTCCAGGAGAATGGTATGACTGCCCAAAACCAACCCAATCCCAAACCGTCTTCTCCAGAGGAGATTCAGCCCCAGATTGGCACCTCCATTCTGATGTCGAATGCCCTCCCCACCACATCCGTACAGACGGGCACCACCCTCCTCATTGACAACTCGTTTGCGACGGTGGATCGCCAAACAGGCACCTCCATCCTGAAAGAGTCTCTTTTATCAGAAGTAAAGCCCCAAAAGGTCACCATGCTAGGTGATTCGACCTTATCGAAGCGGGAGATACCCCCCAAAGTTTCAGTTCTACCCAACGATCTGCTGCCCTCCATTCCCCCTCCGAAAATGCCCCGACTGGTGAAGGACATGGAGAAATAGGCCAGGATTGTAACAAAATTGGCTAAATCTAAAAAGAAACTTAAAGAAGTCGCTTCCACGGGAAGACTTTTGTAAACTCCTGTAAAGGCTTGAGTATAAATGCTCAACCTGTCGTTGCTTTGTGCCCTCAAGGAACTGCTTCGGCAGGGAGATATGCCGCTTTGCGCTGAAATATCGCTATCGCCGTTTTGGTGAGGGCAGAGGCGTGAGGGCGATGCCCCACCCCCCGTCCCAACAGCTCTGGCTGCGGCTATACAACCAAAGGTTTTTGTTGAGGGTCTCGCGGAGCGATGCTCTCAACAAAAAACTTTGTACCTTACGCGCTGGAAAAGCGCTGTATTTGTCTGGTTATGAGAAGGATGAGGATTGACGAGTTGCTCTTTGAGTATGCAAACGGCAGACGCGATTTTCGGGGGATCGATCTCAGGGAAGCAAATTTATTTGAATGTGTATTGCAGGATATCGACCTGGAGGGCAGCGATCTGTCGCGTGCGTACCTCCCCTATGCCAATCTCAGTCGGGCCAACCTGCAAAACGTCAATTTTCGGGGCGCAGAATTGAGTAACACCCGGCTGCAATTCGCCAATCTCAGCGGTGCCAGCCTTCACCAGGCAAATCTGTCCCGCACTGACCTCTGCTACGCCATTCTGCAATCGACTCAGCTTGAGGCGGCCAACCTCCAGAGTGCAGATCTCCGCTTCTCTGACCTGAGTCATGCCGACCTGTACGGAGCAAACCTGCGCGACTCCAACCTGGAGCAAACTCAGTTCAACGAGACAAAGCTATTCAACGCGACGCTGTTTCGCGCCCGCGGAGCGGATTTGACAAATGCGATTTACGACCTGACAACGGTTTTGCCCAGTGGCTATCGGGAAGAGAAAAACCAGTAATACTGGACTTGTAACTAAATTGCGCCGATTTTTCCTGAAACTAGAGATGCCACGAGACGCCCTCTTCGAGAGCGTCTCGCGGCATTGTAGGAAAAATAATCAAAAGTCCAGAATATTAAATTAAAGCCCAGATTCAGCAGTGGCGCGGCGAAATGCGCCGCGCCACTGCTGAATCTGGGCTTCCAAACAAACGTGGATTAGATGATTTTGGCGGTGCGCAGACCGTAGAACAGTCCAATCGCCACGGTGAAAATACCGCCTAGCCACAATGCGTAATACAGCACTCCCATTCTCGTTTCTCCAAGAACTTTCCTTAAGACTATTGAAGCATTGTCCAACCTCTTACAGCGCTTTTCAAGTGTGTGAGGACCAAAGTTTTTGTTGAAACCCCGAAAGCAGTTTCGCCCTGCAACTTCGCTCAGGGCGAAACTGCTTTCGGGGTTTCAAGGTTAATCGCACCAGCGGCGAAATGCGATAATAGGGCTTCCTGTGCCTGCCTTCGTACCATGAAATCCCTTATTCCTGTTCCCCTACCGCAGCAACCCTACGAGATTGCGATCGCCCCCGATAGCCTGGACCACCTGGGCACCTGGATGGAGCCGCTGAAGTTGGGCAAGAAAGTGCTGGTGGTGGCGAATCCAATGGTATTCCGGCGCTATGGGGAGAGGGCGATCGCCGCTCTGCAACAGGCGGGCTTCCAGGTGTCTCACTGTCTGCTGCCCGCCGGAGAGCGCTACAAGACCCTGAGTTCCATCCAGAAAATCTACGACTGCGCCCTGGAGAATCGCCTGGAGCGATCGTCCACCATCGTGGCGCTGGGGGGCGGAGTGATCGGCGATATGGCCGGATTTGCGGCGGCAACCTGGCTCAGAGGCATCCACTTCGTCCAGGTGCCCACCTCACTGCTGGCCATGGTAGACGCTTCAATTGGCGGCAAAACGGGGGTCAACCATCCCCAGGGCAAAAACCTGATCGGGGCGTTTCACCAACCCCGGCTGGTGCTGATCGACCCCAACGTGCTGGAAACGCTGCCCCCCAGAGAATTCCGTGCAGGCATGGCGGAGGTGATCAAGTACGGCGTCATCTGGGACCGTGACCTGTTCGAGCAACTGGAGCAGGCTCCCCGCTTAGACCAGCGCCGCTACATCTCACCGGAGCTGATGCAGACCATTCTCACCCGCTCCTGCGAAGCCAAGGCCAAAGTGGTCAGCCAGGACGAGAAGGAGGCGGGTCTGCGGGCCATTCTCAACTACGGCCACACCGTCGGCCACGCCGTTGAAAGTCTGACGGGCTATCGTCTGGTCAACCACGGCGAGGCGGTGGCAATCGGCATGGTGGCAGCAGGGGCGATCGCCCTCCAGCTCAACCTGTGGCAGCCCGAAGACCAGGAACGGCAGATCACGCTGATTCAGAAAACCGGCCTCCCGACACAGCTCCCCACCGGAATCGATATTGAAGCGATTCTCGTCAGCCTGCAAACCGATAAGAAAGTAGAGGCGGGTCGAGTGCGGTTTGTGTTGCCAGAGGCGATCGGAAAAGTTTTTGTGACGGATAAGGCCACTTCAGAGGTAGTGCGTACCGCATTGCAGCAAATGCAAACAGTCTGATGCTCTAATTCCTGCCCCGCGACACCCTAACCCTCGTCCCCAGGCAGAGCCTGGGGACGAGCTTTGGGAGGCTCTGCCTCCAACTTCAAGCAGGAGGCAGAGCCTCCAGTTGGCATTCCCCGCCAGAGGCAGGGAACGAGTGTATTTCTGCCCCACAACACCCTAACTCTCGTCCCCAGGCTCCGCCTGGGGACGAGGATGGAAGGTGACTCGTCAGCTCCTCAGGACAATTTGACGTGGATTAATCACTGTTCAGCAATAGCTGATTGTAGTAACCCGTCACAATCCGACTACCGTCCTTCAGGACATGGATCTCAATCTGATCGCTCGCCCACGTCAGCCGATCCTGGAGGGCTGGATTGAACACATGCACCCGCTGATTCTTCGAAGAAACGAGCGAATCGGGAGAATTCACCGCCTGAGACTCAACGTATGGCCCATCAATCAAAATGTCTAACTGGGCTAACAGTTCCTGAGCGCCTGCTGGCCCATAGTGGCTCTGCAACTGCTCCAGCGTGAAGCCCGAAAACGACAGGACGTTCAGCCCTGCTGCCTTCACCTGGCGTGCCACCTCTGCCAGCGCCGATGCCTGCCAGAAGGGTTCTCCTCCCGAAAACGTTACGCCTTCGTTGCGGGGATTACTCAGAATCTTATGAACCAGTGCCTCAACGGAAATCAACTGATTGATTTCAAATGACCAGGAAGCGGTGTTGTAGCAACCGGAACACTCTCGCAGACAGCCCTGCACCCAGACCACGGCCCGACATCCTGGCCCGTTGACCTCAGACTCATCGACATAGCCCATGATGTTGAGATAGCCCGGTGGGATCTCCATGAGTTGCATATAGGCAGCGGTGTTTTTGGTTTGCATAAGTTTAGGCAGTAAAAATTCTCAATTCAAGCAGTCATCACTTCCGCCTCAAGGCGGTCTGATCTGGGCGAAAACCTTCGATACTTCGCACCATGGGTTCTCGCCTTAAGGAGCTTTCTGCAAAAGAAGTGACCCGTTGTGTGGGTGGCTCCCTCTGCGCAGTAGGGGGAACCACCCAACACAACGCAGATATTTTCTTTGCTGGAAATCTCCTAAACGGAAAGGGCAGCAGTTGGGTAGCGGACAGGGGTATGGGTGGCCGCGAAAATGCGATCGCCCATCTGCCGCAGCACCTCTGCACTCACGGATTTTAGAATTTGCACGGGATAGGGTTGGTTACCCGTATGGTTCCCCCTGGCATCCAGTTGATGGGTGAGGGGACGGGGACGGGTCGGTGTGTTGAGGTGAATTTCATCGGGGGCGATCGCCCGCATCAGCTCAATGTAGGTTTGCTGGTCTGCCTCTTTCCAGGGAGCCATCAGCATGGTCTGAACCGACAGTTGGCCAGTGTACTGGCTGCGGAACTGCTGCATTCCCTCCCAAAGTGACTCAAGTTCAGGGTGATTTACCGGACGATTGACACCAACAAACCGTCGGCGGTCTACCGCATCAATTTTGAGGGCCACCTGGTCAGCCAGGAAAAGCTCCTGCCGTACCTGGGAGTCCGTTAATAACGTGCCATTGGTGAGAACCCCGACCGGACGCTGAGTCAGTGCCTTCACCGCCAGCAAAATTTCCCCCAGGTTGAGGGCCAGGGTAGGTTCCCCGCTGCCGCTGAGGGTAATCGCATCCACCGACCAGGGGGCAAAGGACAGCAAATCTTCTAGAATTTGCTGGGTAGGCACAAAGATCTGGCGATCGCTCGTTTTGCGCTGGATCTCGCCAAGCTGGCAATACACACAGTCAAAAGAGCAGGTGGAGATAGCACCAAGGGGGTCAATGCCCAGCGACTGACCATACCGCCAGGATTTGACCGGCCCATAGACCGAAGAACAAGGCTCAGCAGGGATGAGTGTTTGCATGGCGTACTCCGTTGCGATCGCCGCAGAGAGATCCCTACGGTCATCTTAACCGGGCAACGTTTTTACTTCACTGAGGTTTGCAATTATTGAAGATTCTGCCAAGCGCTACGCTTAAAAAAACACTTGAACATAGCGGCGACGCTGTAGCGTCGCCGCTATGTTCAAGAAATAGTCCTACCAGGCAGTCCACTCCCGCCAATCCAGATTAAAAATCGACGTGTTCGGGAATTCGGTGGGGTTACCATTCTGCTCAAGGCGATCGCGCAACTTATCCAGCAGCGGTTCAGGGCGGGGCAGATCGTCCACCAGTTGATAGGGCAATACCTTCTCAGACAGCGCAAACGCAGCGGTTGTTGCCGCAGCCGCCCCCGCTGACCACTCGAAGGAATGGACCCGGTAAGCGGCCGCAGCAATGTGACTGGTAGCAATGCTCTTTCCGGCCACCAGCAGATTATCGATCTTTTGGGGGATGAGGGCACGCAGGGGAATTTGTCCGGGATAGGTTTGCCCGTGCCCCAGGCGCGTCAACGCCCGCTCAGTATTGCCAGGAGCCTCTGGTGGAGAGAGGGTCATGCAGGGGTGGAAGTCGATCGCATACTGAGCAATACCCACGGAATCGGGATAGATTGTGGAACGGGTGCGCCGCGTAATCTGCTCCGGCGGTGTGCGGTTGATAATCGTGCTGACGGTTTCCAGTCCCGCCAGCGCCACCCAGAGATGGCGATACATATCGGGCGACAGCAGATTGCGGTACTCTGAACTGCGATAGTCTGCCCTGGAGATGTCAATTTCTGTCACGGAAAACCCTGCTGGATCGCCGTAGGACGGACGCCCAATAATCCGCCGTGCCTCCCGGATGTAGGGGTATTTGGATAGCCCGTGGACCGTGCCCATCGGGGACTCCAATCCCGTCAGCAGGCGGTGATTGGGATGAAGCTGCTTATCGCCTGCGGGTTGGGAGTTCGTCGTCCCCTGCACCAGCCAGTAATAGAAGCCCAGCGCAATTTCTTCCCCCGCCTGGAGCGTCTCCCGCCGCAGCCCACCCTGCCAGCCGCCCGGAGCCAGTTCGCCTCGCTGCTGGAGTTGTTCCCGGCTGTAGATCAGGTTATCTTGCGCCGTACCGGGACGATAGTCGTTCCCCCAAACCCAGTTCTGCATGGAGATATCACCCGGTTTCGGCATCGAGACGCTGAAACGAGGGACTTTCTGGGGCGATCGCGGCGTTCCACTCCAGATGCGGCGGTAGGTGAACACGGCATCGAAGTTTGCAATATTGGGGTTGGGGTCGTAGCCGTAGTAGGGTTCGTAGCGTGAGTAAAAGTCTGGCTGCTGCTGCGGCTGGGGAGATACGGTCTGCTCCATAGCAAAGGTGTAGGTGAACCCCTGGGTGCAATAGGGGTCCCCCTGAGCGCTGGCGGAGGAGGGGTCCCGATGGGTGCGAGGATCTAAACCTACTCGATAAGGCACATCCGCCAGCGCGATTAACTCGCCCGTCTCCGTTGCTTCGATCACATACCAGTCCGCTGGCCCCCGCTGTTGCTGCGGTTGGGGCACGAAGCGCAGAACCGTTTTGCTGAGGCGGGGCGAATTTTCGTAGCGATAGGCGTCTTCGATGATCTGAGATAAAGGCTCTGTGTTGAGGGGCGGTGTGTTGGGGGCGGGACGGTGCTGGATGGCGATCGCCCCCGCAATCTGCCTGCCGTCCGTCATCATCTCCAGATCCTTGATCACCGTTGAGGGAAACCACTTTAACGTGCCTTTCCCCTTCCTGGCTGCATTCTGCAACTGTTCCCGCAGGATCTGCTGCGCATCCTTCGGAATAAAGCAGGATAGACTGACCCAGCAGTCCCCCGGATTCAGCCGATCATATTTGTCCTGAATCCGCCTGCGAAACTCGTTGTACCCCTTCGGGAAAAACAGCCCCTGCCGCTGCTTCTTGGCTTCATCCAGGGCTGAAGTCCCCTGGGAGGTCACCTGTCCCCCCATCCAATCGGTGATCTCCGTCATACAAACGGTGTGACCCGCCAGCAGGGCTTCGTGGGCTGCACCGACACCCGCCAATCCACCTCCCACGATCAGCAGTTCGCAGGTCACGGTTTGGTCAGGGGTGGGAGTAGCGGGGTTTTCCCTCGGAGTTACGCTGGGTGCTGATTGCCCTGCCACCTGAGCCAATCCAGGTGTCCCCGTACTGGTCAGCAGAAAGCCACTCAGGAGGAATACCTTGAGCCGATGGAACACGGGAACTTTAGAGGTTGGAAATCGCTGGGGGTGTTTCACAGGATTACTCAGGAATTAAGAGGAGTGGGGCGTCTGTGTCCTGTTAAAGCTAAGGTGTGTACACACGTCAAATCCTACTTCGTTGAAGGCTTTTGCGCCCCCTAAATCCCCCAAACACCCCCCCGCCCCCTTGAAGGGGAAATTTGGGGGACTTTGAACGGTTCGATTCTTCCGAAACGGGGCTTGAGGAATTGGTTCCCCCCAGAATTGGGGGGCCAGGGGGGCGTTCGACCACCCGGTGCGTTCCTACGACTGATGTTTACACCATAGCTTGCTGTCCGTTAAGGTATTGAGTTTGATGCAGATCGGTCGTGGTACAACACAAAGCGCCCAATCTCCAGGATATTCACACCTCCTCAGGAACCGTCAGCAGAGTTTGCACAAATTCGTACAGATCTGTCTCGGATCGCCCTTCAAGCTGCATATCCTTCAGGTCAATCAGCCCCTGCGCCAGCGATGTCGCCCGTTTTTTGTAGGTGGCGTTCGCCACCAGCAGATCTGTGAATATTTCTTGTTCAATCTGGGTGCGGCTGGCATCCTCCGCCAGAGGAGTGACAAATCCGGCTTCGCTGGCCTCATAGCGCAGCAGGAAGATCAGCGCACTGCTCAACTGCTGGAGTTGCTGCTGGAGCTGTCGAGTGTCCAGATCGAGGTGGGCAAACCCGGCGGTACCCTCGATTTTTAGTTCAACGATGGGCTGTTCTTCGGGTTTCAGCTTGCGAGACTGAATGGCGGACTGGACGGTGGCGATCGCCCCCTCTTCCGCTTCCTCCACGGTTTCCTGCCCCTTCAGGCTGTACCGCAGTCGCACGACCGGACGCTGGCGGTAATCCCGCTTCAACTCAGCACAAATCCCGGAGCCATCCAGTTCTACCAGGTAAGCGCCCCGCTCAAACCCGGCCTCTTCCACACTGTTGGCCTCTAGGGACCCCGGATTGTAAATCCAGCCCTCCACTTCATAGTTCTTGTGGATGTGCCCCAGCGCCAGGTAATCGACTCCGGCTTCTTTCAACGGCAGCAAATCCGTGTAGCGCAACGCCCCCTGATACCGGGCAATCTGTCCCTCTAACCCGTGATGGAACATCAGCACCGTTTGCTCTGGCCCCGGCGGTAGCTCCCGGATTCCCGCCGCAATCTGCTCCACTGCTTTGGGAGCCGATGACCCGTACCAGTAAGACCCCAGCACGCGCACGCCGCAGGGCAGGTCAATGTATCCCCCCCGCCGCTGCTCCTCGTTCCAGGGCTGATAGTACGGTTCTCCAGTGGCCACATCTCCTGGCTCCAGCAGCTTTAATGCACCCCAACTGGAGAGATACCGCAGCCAGCTTGTGTTTGTGCCGTAGGGGCGGTTGTCATGGTTCCCCTCGATCGCCAGCACGGGAATCTCCGCTTCCTTCAGCATTTCCAGACAGAGCTGCGCCTGGTTCAGAATATTCGGCTGAATGCTGCGGTGCTCAAACAGATCGCCCGCGATTATTACGAAATCAACCTGTTGGGCGATCGCATACCGCTCCAGCACGTCCTGGAGCGCATAGAAAAAGTCCTGGGTGCGCTGTTTGCTGTCGTAGCGATCGAACCCCAGGTGAACATCGGCAATGTGGAGGAACTTGGCCATCTGCAAGGAAGAACAATTGTTCGTCCTTCAGATTACTCTTTTGACCACAGTGATGTCTATGGTGCAGGGTGTATCCCAATTTTGGGAGTGGCGCGGACGATGCCTGCGCCACTCCCAAAATTGGTTTTCGTAGGCTTTGCGGCCCATGGATAAGTTAGAACGCTATCGCCAAATCATTCAGAAGGTCTTAGATTATCACAGCCAGTTCAAGCCCCTGATTGGGGAAACAGAGCGCTTTGTTTCTTTTGATCGTGAACGCGATCACTACCACCTCTTCACTGTTGGCTGGAGTCAGTATCAGCGGATTTATGGATGCCTGATCCATATTGATATTCGAGACGGCAAACTCTGGATTCAATATGATGGAACAGAAGACGGGGTTGCAAATGAGTTAGTCGAGATGGGAATTCCTAAGCAAGACATTGTCCTGGCATTTCAATCGGCGTATATGCGGCAATATACAGACTTTGCTGTAAGTTAGATGCGATCGCCAAAGGAACCGCCAGCTCGGTGCGGAGATCCGTTTCACTAATTTGCAGAGCGTCGGGAAGCTCGATCGTGATTTGCACGACTGAAGTTTTGTCAGAATCTTGCCTCAATGGTAACAGAGACACCTGGCGTCGGCTTTGCAGGGGGCGATCGCCCCTTGCTCCAGAGAAGGTTGGGAAACTCTGGAGGACACTTTCAGGTAATCACCGTTAAAATGCTGGTTAACCCTCCTAAAGCGACTCTCATGGCGATCGTCATTACTCTAAGCCCAGAATTGGAAGCACTGCTTCATGACAAAGCAGTTCGGCAGGGGCAGAACGTTGAGATAGTTGCGTCTGAGCTGCTGACAAACGCTCTGGAATGGGAGCGGCAGGACGCAGAGCAAGCCGTTCAGGGAATCCAGCGAGGACTTGATGATTTTGAGGCGGGTCGCTTCCGTTCTTTTGATGAGTTTGCCGATAAGCAGCGACGTAAACACAATCTGCTCGCTGATTTATGAAATACACTACAGCATAGTAGACAAGAAAACCGCCCTGACTGAGCACAACCCATCTCATCTTTCTTGTGTTTTGTTATGAGTATTACCATTTCTGATGAGGTTCTTGAGACAGTACAAATGTCTGAAGCGGAAATGCTGCGAGAAATTGCCGTACTCTTATTTCGGATGGAAAGGTTTACGTTGGGCCAGGCGAGCCGATTTGCTGGAATGAATCAACTCGATTTTCAACGATTGCTGGCTAGCCGTAGGATATCTCTGCACTACGATGTTGCAGAATTGCGGGAAGATTTCAAAAGTCTTGAGGAGAGCGGTTGGCAGTGATTGTTGTCAGTGATACCTCCGCAATCAGCAATTTGGCGATCGCTGGACACCTCGACCTTTTAAGGAAATTGTACGGCAGCGTCATTATTCCAGCAGCCGTGTACCAGGAATTACTCAACAACCAGAATCCTGATATCCTGGCGATTCAAAATTTGGGGTGGATTCAAACCTGCTCGGTGACCGATCTCGCTTTTCTTGCAGAGCTAAAACTGAACCTGGACCAGGGTGAGGCAGAGGCAATTGCTCTGGCAGTTGAACTGCAAGCCGATCGGTTAATCATTGATGAGCGTCGAGGTAGAAATCCGGCGCTGAAAATAGGGATTAGAGTAATTGGGCTGCTGGGCATTTTGCTGGCAGCTAAAAAACAGGGATTGATTTCTGAGGTAAAGCCTGTATTGGACGCCCTGGTTGCTCAGGGCTTTTGGGTACGAGATGCTTTGTACGCAGAGGTTTTACTGTTAGCGGGCGAGTAGAATTGCGATCGCTTTCGATGCGATCGCCCCATAAATCTGCTCTAAAGAAAGGGTTGGGAAATTCTGGAGAATACCTTCTGGCAGTTCCTTCAGAGTTGCGCGAAGCGCTAAACGCCCCTTACGAAACTCGTAAACGATGGAATCAAGCGAGACCCGACTACCCATAATCTGGTAGATACCTTCATGCCGTTCAATGTACTGCTTTGTGAGGACAACAGGTGCCGCAGTCATGGTAGTCCTTGTTCCAATGGCTTTATGATAGGCGATCGCTTCTCTCTCGACTATCCCTACGACTCATGCGCTTCGCTACGATGGGCGATCGCCACTACAAAAACCTGAACCAACCCATCATCAACTAAGTAAATCACCCTGTAGTTTCCAATCCAGGAGTTCTCCAGTTCACGTATTCAGTTCTGGGCGTCGCCTGGTTCTGTTTAACCCGCTCCAGCAAGCCGGGAATTGCCAATCATTCTTGTGTTGCAGCCTCGCTTTCAGCACTGGCCAGGTAAGCCGCAAAGTCGGTCAGAACCTTCAGCCGCTCTGGAGAAAGTTGCTTGAGGATGTCGTTCAGTTGGCGGTCGAAATTTACTACGTATGTCGTAGCAATTGCTTCCGTATCTTCTGCAGAGGAGTTATCTGTAGGATGCATCGCACATCTTCCAGTCCAAGGGTTTAGTGATCATTACAGTAGAGGTTTTTCTGGTTGGTAGAGCAGAACCATCGTCCCCTGGAACACGGATAATCGGTTAAGTTCTGGGTGGTTGCGAGAAAAATAGGAACAATTCACTGTGGCAACAAGTGGAATTTAATTTATTGTTAAGCTGACGCGCTCTTTAGTTTAGGGAGCATGACCACTTTGCTGACATAGAGTGCTAAAAGACAATGGCAACTTGCCATCGACAGAGCAGGAAATAGTTTGGGCAAATACTAAACACCTAAACCCTCTTTAAATATATCCTCTAAAGCACTCAAACTATTAAGCTTGTTGCATCATATTGGGCAAACTTCAGATATTTTAGCAGATTGGTTTTTGGACAGTTTATATTACGAATTGGCAGGTACAGCAAGTTCTCTCCCTATCTTGGCTGCGTAAAGCCGACGCATGATATCCTCTACCTCTATAATTTGACGATCCAAATAAGGATCTGTTATTCCTTCATGCAGAATCTTACTCCGGAGTGCGTATGCTGCATCAATCTTCTGAAGGGCAACTTGATCTGCTGGGAGCAAATCCCGAACTGTTCTTAGTAGTGCTTGACGCACTGATTCATGCTCCAATTCAGAAATACGACCCTCAAGAGAATTTTTGATTTTCGCAGTATGTTCTTTAGAGACTCCCTCCAAGCTAACTCCTCGAACATGTGCTTTCAATTCAGTGATTAGGTTTTTAACAGAATCTGGATAATCCTGAGGATTTGCTAAGGGTTCAAGAGCAGAAATAAGGCTTATAAACCTTGAGCGATCTGACATCTCGAGACGTGCTGCGACAAAAAGCTCCATCGAGAGAAGCGTTAATCTATCTACCTGATCTGGCGAACGCGGTAATTCTTCTAACAATAATCCTCCAATCTCCGGAGGCACCTGCCGAGTGATCGAAAAGTCTCCGATCGCCGAAATACCACCTTTAATTTTCATGGTTCGATCATAAACAATAGTCGGCAATGGAGTATGGTAGTCCAAGCGGAGTGAGTATTTGTGGGAAATCGCGGACCATAGAATTGATAAGGATAAAAGCATTCCAGCGGCCTCTGCCTCACTTGGAGACACAAACCCTTCAACTCTAGCCCTGTAACGTTTAAGGTGGGGGTACTGCTCCAATGATAAGTCCTGTACTGGGCCGACTTGTACAAGAACGTCAGATCGCTCTAACAAGCAAATCTCTCCATCGATTCCAAAACTATTGTCCGCTTGGAGAAGAAAATCAACTCGCGCTGCCCATGGACGACGAAGAGGCTCATCAGCTATCTGGAAACGAATGTTTTTCTGCTTCATTCTACTGGCGTAATACTCAAGTGTAGAAATATATCTAGACCTATAAAGATGCGCTTGCTCAACAACTTCTTTAAATCTTAGTTGTCTGAATTATAGGCCGTTGTTTGTTTTTTAAGTATTCAGGAAAATCCGCCTCTAAAACGACGGCTTAATATTTAAAGGCAATAAAACTATCTAAAACTATTACCCATCTTGCCCATCAGAGCTTCCAAACTGATCTGGAAGCTCGTCGGAGGTAATTTGCAGAACTTCCAGCAATTTCTTGTACTGAGTTGGAGTCAGCCTGGGAACTGCCCGCCCCGCCTCCCAATTTCTCACCGTCGTCTCTGTCACGCCCAGCGCATCCGCCAACTGCTTCTGAGTCAGAAATCGCTGCGTTCTGAGTCTCATCAATGGCGATCGCTCTGGCTTGCTACTCATTTACGTAAATCAGTTGACGGTTAGCGTAAATTGATTTACGCTTTCTCTAGACATCGAACAAAGGCAGTATCTCCCAGATTGACCCAATTTGGCGGGAATCTGCTGCCTTTCCACAAGTTTGTCATCTAGCTACATCTTTTCAGCAAAAACTTTGCTGTCAGCAGCCTGATTGTTGCTTTCGTTTGAGCAACTGGGCTGAAGCTTTGCCATACCCACCAACCCTGGCGCGATCGCCCAATCCGATCGCCCCTCCTTCCCATGCCCATCCCCCATCCCCCGTACGGGTTTAGCATTCGGGCCAATCAGTCCTGGCGAAGTCACAGCCCATATTACCCGAATGCTAAACCCCTACCCATCCACCCATCCACCCATCCACCCATCCACCCATCCACCCATCCACCCATCCACCCCTATGCCCACCTACCGCCAATCCCTCTTCCCCTGGTGCATCATCCGCCCCCTTCCCAACGCCCGCACCCTCATCGTCGCCCGCTTTCGCCGCAGAGGAGACGCCGAAGCTCAGTTGCAAGTGCTGCGAAAACTAATGCCTGGAGCTATCTTCAGCATCATGTTCGACGGGTCAGTCCGTTAGGGTTTGACAGCAAGAGCTTGGGCGTGTCCTCCAATGCTGACGCGATCGCCCACCAATCCTACAAGGCGTCATACTATTCTTTGCACTAAGGGACTTGCTGGAAAATAAAGTACCGTTTTTTGAGAGAGAGGGGTACTCCGTACCCCTCTCTCTCAAAAAACGGTGGTACTTTATTTTCCAGCACCACCCTAATGTGCATACTGTTTGAGTTGCGATCAGTTGTAAATTCGTGAGTATCAACGATGCCATCGAATAAACCACCAAATCCGAACGATCGCAAAGTAAAGAATTTCTGGAGAAGCGATCGGTCAGCTCAGCGCAGACTTGATGGAACAAGCGATCGCCAAGGAAATGGGACGCAATCCCAGCACAATGTCACGAGAACTGATTCTCAACCAGGATGAGATTAAACTTTGAGATTATGCAGAACTATCTACCATCTCAATCTATAAACACTAGCCCCAAAATTACAAGCATCAGCCCAAGATCTTGATGCTGTCCAGAAGAAATCAAAAACGCACCGTATAGTATCCCGGCGAACTTGACAATTTGAACTTGATGGCTGAGGAAACGCCCACCGGTATACGGTCCGCCGATGGTAAATACTGTAGTAATCACAGCAACGACAAGTGCAAAGCCTATCCAGGGTGCTGTCCCAGACAGCATCAAGTACAGTCCGCCCGTTGCTGCCGCCAGACTTAAACAATAGAACGACACTCGGATCATGGAATGGTTTAGCATTATCAAAATCCTCAACGGTGATTTCAGGGTTGAGACAATAGCTATAAAATTCAGAACCTGAGAACCTGTGCAGTAGTTGCCCAAGGGCTATTTCATTCTCAAATCAATCCTGATATGGGATGAGCAGGGTAGGATGGGCAAAGCGAAGCGTGCCCATCAATGCATACGAATGGTGATGGGCACGGACTGCCGTCCTTTGCCCATCCTACCGTTCAACTTTGGGTCAATTCATACCCCAAATCGAGAATGAAACGACCCTGGTAGTTGCCCTTCTATCAAAACTTTTCAGAGAGAGAACTGTGCAAAAGTGCTCAAGTTGAGCCTATCATACGTATTTTTAGTAGTCCACCAAAGAACCTTGGCCTGGTTGGAGTGGGGCGCGAAACGCCCCACTCCAACCAGGCAAGCAGGCAAAGTTCGCTTGGCGAACTGCTAGTACAGCAACAAAAAAGTTTTGCAAGGGGAGGTGAAACCCCCTTTGGACTTCGGAGTTCGGCGAGACTCACTCGAGCCGTCGAAAGCTGCCTGGGGGCGAGAGCAACCACCACCCCGTGTTGCAAAATTTAGTGTTTATAACACCGGGCACTGCCCGTCCGGCCTCTCTCTCACCGTCGTCTCCGTCCAAGGCATTCGCCACCTGCTTCTGAGTCAGAAACCGCTGCGTCTGAGTCTCATCAATGGCGATCGCTCTGCCCTACCACCCATCTTGATCAGTTCCTACACCCCAGTTGGCCTAAAACCATAAAGCGCCTTCACTTAGGGCGGCGTCAACCGCTCCTCCTTAAATCGCCCCGTCTCCCAATTACTGACCGTCTGCACCGACACATCGATCGCCACTGCAACATCTCTTTGAATCAGGCCCAATTCGTCACGCCGCATCTTCAATGACTATTCTTGCTCTGCGGATTGTCCTTCGACCATTGCAATGCGTTAGGGCTTGATAGCAATAGCTTGGCCATGTCTTTCAAGACTGGCATCGCCCACCAATCCTAGAATGCGTAACGCTAATGCTGGCGCAGCACACTGTTCTTCGTACCAATCTTCCTACTGTTTGGGTTATGATCAGTAGTGAATTTCTGAGTATCAACGATGCCACCGAATAAACCGCCAGCATCGAAACCAAAGCAGCTAAAAAAGAGTGGCGTTAAACGAGAGCAAAGACGTCTGGCAGCAAAGCTGTCAATCTCTCTTCCTGAGTCAATGGTGCAGTTTATTGAGGATTACAAGGCGAACCACCATTACGCATCCAGGTCTAAGGTGATTGAGGAAGCCTTGAAACTGCTGCGCTACCAGGAACTTGAGGAGGCTTATCGTTCTGCTTCGCAAGAAACTGACTCTGCCTGGGATATCGCGATCGCGGACGGCCTGAGCGATGAAGCGTGGTGAAATTTACTATGCCGATCTGAACCCTACGGTTGGCTCTGAGGTTGCCAAGCGTCGGCCCGTTTTGATTGTCAGTAACGACGCAAACAATCGGGCAGCAAGTACAGTCACCGTTTTACCAATTACCTCAAGCACCAGCCGGGTGTATCCTTTTGAAGTCTTACTGGAACCAGAGGCAAGCCAGCTTCCAAAACAGTCTAAAGTGCAGGCTCAGCAAATCCGAACGATCGCAAAGCAAAGAATTTCTGGAGAAGCGATCGGTCAGCTTAGCGCAGACCGAATGGAACAAATCAATACAGCTCTAAAGCTTCACCTGGCTTTGTAACTTCAGTAACATCTTGCACGTTGCTCAAAGAGAACCCGAAACCCGATGATGCCAACGCAAAGCGTTGGCATCATCGGGTTTCGGGTTCTAGTGTAAGAGATGGAGTTTACTCCCGAATCCACTCAGTCACCCCACCGGGCTTGTCGATCAACGTAATCCCCTGGGCCTTCAGCTCATCCCGAATCCGATCGCCCTCCGCCCAGTTCTTCGCCTTCCGGGCCTCCAGTCGCTGTTGAATCATTGCCTCAATCTCAGCATCACTCAAACCAGAGGCATGATCAGCCTCCGCATCCGGAGACGCCGTTAAGCCCAGCACTTCCGAAAGCACCACCAGCGTCTGCCACTGGGCGCGCAGCGTTTGAGCATCCGCCAGGGTTTTGCCGTCGTGCGTCAGACGATTGCCCTCTTTTTGCAGCTCCTTCGCCAGTTCAAATAGGACGGCCAGCGCTTCCGGTGTATTCAGGTCGTCGTCCATGCTTTCCTGGTAGCGACGGACCGCATCGCTTTCCATTGGAATCCGCATGTCTTCTGGTTTGCCAAAAGATTCGTCTTCGGTGTCCGTCCAGCCCAGTTCTTTGTCGTGCTTATAGCCGAACAGGAGTCCCTGCCGCAGAGTGTCCCAGGCGTTTTTGGTGGCGGCGATCGCCTCCTCCGTAAAGTCAATCGGCTTGCGATACTGCGCCTGCAACACAAACAGCCGCAGCACCATCGGCTCAATGCCCGCCTCCAGAAAATCCCGAATCGTGGTGAAATTTCCCAGCGACTTCGACATCTTCTCGCCGCCGATATTCACAAACCCGTTGTGCAGCCAGTAGCGCGACAGCGGTTTGGCCAGCGCTGCTTCCGATTGGGCGATCTCATTCTCATGGTGCGGAAACACCAGATCCTGGCCACCCGTATGGATGTCGATACTGTCGCCCAGGTCTTCGCGCACCATCACCGAGCACTCAATGTGCCAGCCCGGTCGCCCCTTGCCCCAGGGAGAATCCCACTCCGGTTCCCCCGGTTTGGCCGCCTTCCACAGGGCAAAGTCCATCGGATGCCGTTTCTTCGTCTCCGCCTCTTCGTCTAACCGTCCGCTGGCTCCTGCTTCCATCTGATCTAGCTTGCGCCCCGACAGTTTGCCGTAGCTGGGGAATCGCTCCACCGCATAGTACACGTCCCCCTCAACGGGATAGGCATATCCGCGATCGATCAGCGTCTTAATAAAGTCCACGATCTGTGGAATCACCTCCGTCGCCTTCGGATAGTGATCCGCCTCCAAAATATTCAGCTTCGCCATATCCTCCAGGTACGCCTGGATGTATTTCTCGGTGATCTGATTCCAGGGCACGTTCTCCTGGTGCGATCGCTTAATAATCTTGTCGTCAATATCTGTAAAGTTCTGCACAAACTGCACCTCATACCCCCGCCACAGCAAATACCGCCGCAACACATCCCAGGCGATATAGTTGCGAGCATGGCCCACATGGGAGTAGTCGTACACCGTCACACCGCAGCAGTACAACTTCACCTTGCCCGGTTCCAGCGGCTCAAAGGTTTCCTTCTTACGGGTCAGCGTGTTGTACAGCGTCAGCGACATGATAAGGACACAGTAAAAGTGCAACGTCGGGGCAAAGGGTCGTCCAACCGGAGGGACAAACGGTCGTTTGTCCTCTTATGTCAGCAAAGGTCATTCACCCCAAAAGGTATCTGAATCAACGATAAATCATCCCACAGCACAGGAAATTCCCCAACTAGAGAACCTGGCATTGCTGATTGGGAGGATGAATTTTTGTAGAGAGCCGCGCTTAGCGCGGCTCTCTACAAAAATTCATCCCTGAATTAAGCAACGCCGAGAACCTTTTCCCCCTGCATCACCCAGCGCCCTGAGCAGAGCCAAAGGGAGCGGAGCCGAAGGGAGCGGCATCTTCCTGCGCCAATGCTACCTGCCAAGCCTCATTGACCTGCTGGAGCTTGAACTGGGGGCACTGCCTGAGAAACTTCAGAAACGTAGCGGCCAACTTCCGTTCTTTCAGCAAATCCGTTACCGATCGCCCATAAACCTCTTTGAACCGAAATCCCAGAAACTGCACCGACACATAGCCATCGATCGCCTGGGGCATCAACTCCTGCAACAGGCTCACCAGTTGTGCCTGTAGCTCTGTGGAATGTGCATTCACCTTTGGCTCTGCCTTCTGAGAGGTGGACTGAGCCGCCTTCGGAGTGTTTTGCTTGGCGGAGGTGGTCGCTTCACAGTTCTCTGTAGGGATAAGCGCCATCCTCACTTCTGCACCTGTGGCGTGCGTCACGATCAGGGTTTTGTCCCTGCATGCCACCCGATGCACGATTAATCCCCTGGACTGCAAGACATTGCGCAGTGGCAGCAGGTGCTCATCGGAGGAGCAGACGATGACTTCTTGCAGATCAGGGTAGTACAGAAAAATTGAGGCTCCCACCGCCGTCATCTGCAGGTCGGCGGCGTTTTTTCCGGTGGGGACATGGATCAGTTGATAGCCCCGCTGGTGTAGTCGGGCGTCGTGACCGTTGAGGGATTTCCAGTTGCCGAAGGCGATCTTGCAGCGGAGGGGATGCTGGCAAAGGTTGGCGATCGCCCCCTCTTCCGCTTCTGTCAGCCGCAAATTCTCTGCATCCATCAGCAGCGCCGCAATTCCCCCAAATGCCTCCGGTTTGAGGTTTGGTTCCGAGAGTACAGCCTGCATCTTCTGCATCAGTTGTCTGTATTCCCAGGAAAGCGCAAATTCTGGGGTGGTCAGCTTCTGAAGAATTTCCTTTGACCGCTGAATTGGGTTCGAGGCTCTGCCCAGTTCATCCGTTAACTTCTCCAACAACACGGTGCGGTTGCGCTCACTACTCCAGTTCTTCTGGCGGTACGGCTCGGACAGGAGGCTGGGCTGCGTCCGGTGGGTGATCGCCAGCGCCTGGTAAACGAATGTGCTGATTTGAGCGATCGCTGCGGAGTCGTTCACAGTGAACTCACCAGTGAGAATTAGCCCTTAGAATTCCCTGAAGAATTGATAAAACATTCACCACACCCAACCCAGGAAAAGATACGCAATAATATGGGGTAGCATCGCAGTCCGGATAACGGGTTATCTGTTAAAGAACTGCAGTCCCTCAATCTCCAATCGTCTTATCTCATCGCGCTATGCAAACCGCAGCCAACACCGACCCAACCGTCACGATGGACAACACCAAGCACGGTCTGCCCGTCACCATCATCACCGGATTCCTGGGTAGCGGCAAAACCACCCTACTGAACCACATCCTCTCCAATCAGGAAGGTCTGAAGACGGCTGTTCTGGTCAATGAGTTTGGCGAGATTGGGATCGACAACGAGCTAATTGTTTCCACCGACGAAGACAACAGCATGGTGGAGCTGAGCAACGGCTGCATCTGCTGCACGATTAACAACGACCTGCTGGATGCGGTCTTCAAAATTCTAGAGCGTCAGGACCGGATCGACTACCTGGTGGTGGAGACCACTGGACTGGCCGATCCCCTGCCCGTTGCCCTCACCTTCCTGGGTACAGAACTGCGCGATCTGACTCGCCTGGACTCCATCGTGACCGTGGTTGATGCCGCTAACTATAGTCTGGATCTGTTCAACAGCGAAGCCGCCCACAACCAGATTGCCTACGGCGACATTATTCTTTTGAATAAGGCCGACCTGGTAGACGAGGCCGACCTGGATCTGCTGGAAGTCAAGATTCGGGATGTGAAAGACGGTGCCCGCATTCTCCGCACCACCAAATCGCAGGTGCCCCTGCCGCTGGTGCTCAGCGTTGGCCTGTTTGAATCGGATAAGTATTACAAGCCTGCCGACAAAGGCCATGAACACGGTCACGATCATCACGGTCACGATCATCACGATCACGATCACCATGAGCATGACCACCATGCACACGATCACCACGATCATGAGCATGACCATGCTCATGCGCACGATCACCACGACCATTCGAACTGCGACCACGACCATGGCCACTGTGAGCATGACCATGACCACCACTCCAACCATTTAGAAGTAGATGGGTTCACCTCAGTGTCATTTGTGAGCGATCGCCCCTTTGCTATCAAGAAGTTCCAGCATTTCCTGGACAACCAGTTGTCCGACAACATCTTCCGCGCCAAAGGCATCCTCTGGTTTGACGAAAGCCCTAAGCGCCACATCTTCCACCTCAGCGGCAAGCGCTTCACACTGGATGACACCGAGTGGAAAGGTCAGCAGAAGACCCAGATAGTGTTGATCGGTCAGAACCTGGACCATGACAAGCTGAAAGAACAACTCCAGGCTTGTGTCACGCTGCCCAGTATCAGTCGCGGCAAGGGTTTTGGCAAATAAGGAGATTTCTACGAAAGAAATTCCTGTCGTTGCGCGGGGAAGACATCCAATTACCTGGAGTTTTGACTAAATTGCGCCGATTTTTTTCTGAAACGCTGGTGCTGCCAGCGTTTCAGAAAAAATCGGCGCTAGAATTAAGTTCTCCGCGAAACACCCTCGTAGAGAGCGTTTCGCGGCGTTATGGGGAAAATAGTCAAAAGTCCAGTAAGCACTAAGTAGGTAGGCGCGATTAAGCTTAAAACCCCAAAAGCTGTTCCGCCCGCTGCGCGGGCGGAACAGCTTTTGGGGTTTTAACTTTTTCCACGCCCACTTACTTAGTAGTCCACCAAAGAAACTTTGCCTGGTTGAAGTGGCGCGTCAACCAGGCCACTACAGCGCTTTGCAAGCGCGTGTGGTACAAAGTTTTTGTTGAGAGCCGCGCGG
>CAZVXA010000070.1:0-29320 GCA_964630955.1 uncultured bacterium
TTCTCGAAAGACGAAATAACCCAGGATGCTGGAGCCAATGGGTTCGGCCAGGATCGTCAGTGTCACGAGCGTTGGCGACACCCAGCGTACCGCCCAATTCAGGCTGGTATGGCCGATCGCCTGTGGAAATAGCGCCATCAAAAAGATCCACAGGTACACTGACGCATCGTAGCCACGGTAACCGACCCCCAATAGAGGCGGTAGGGGGAGCAACACCAGTGCTGCCGTTGTATAAGTCAGAACAACATGGCTACCAATGGTCAACCCCCTGCGTTGTGCTTCGCGTCCCAGCAAGAAGTACAGGCTGACGGCCCAGGAACCAACGATCGCCAGCCCGTTTCCCAGCCAGGGTTGACTGCCGACTGCATGTGATCCCATCCCTTCGAGACTGATGATCAGACTTCCGGCCAGTGCCATCCCGATTCCCACGATTGTTAATCTGGAGGGTTTTTCCCGAAACCAGAGCCACGACAGCAAAGCCACCCAGATGGGATTGGTTGTCACCAGGGCCGTGGACGCAGCAATGGAAGTGTAGGACAGAGACGTGATCCAGGCGGCAAAGTGCAGCGCCAGGAAGATTCCGGCGGTGATCGAATCGGCGATCGCCCGCCGAGAGAAAGGGGTGGATTTGAACTGATTCCAGGCCGGCAACCATAGCACTGAAGCCAGCGTCATTCGCGTGGCTGCCATCACCAGGCTGAATCCGACTCCCTGCTGGTCTGCTGCCTGAAATGCCAGTCGGATAAATAGTGCTGCTGTTGAGACAGCGGCAACTCCAACGGTCAGGATGAGCGCGATTTGCCAGGGAGCAGGACGGGGGGGGGGGACGGAAACCTGAGAAATAGTAGCCTCTCTGAGATGAATGGGTCTGCGCCGTGCAGCGAAATATACAGTAGCGTATTGCAGCGTAGTGATGGGCAATTGTCGAATCCACGTAACATGACTGTCACATCACCTGATTATGCTAGAGCAAGCAAGTAAACTCCTCACTACAACCCGACCATGTGTCGGGCTTTTTATTGGAGTTTTGACTAAATCGCGCCGACTTTTCCTGAAACGCTGGCTGCGTCAGCGGTATGCGCTTAGCGTTTCTCGCGTGCCCCTGCGGCGCAGGGGCACGCGAGAAACGCTCAAAATAGGTTTTCGAATTCCAGCCTGGGCGTCGCCCAGGCTGGAATTCGAAAACGCTAAACAGATACGCATCAGCGTTTCAGGAAAAATCGGCGCTAAAACCAAATATGTCGCGAAACGTCCTCTCAGAGTGCATTTCGCGGCATTGTATAAAAAATAGTCAAAATTCCAGCAATTTAAGCGCTGTAACGATATCCGAGTTGCGTCGTGGAGATCGCTAACTCCAGAGCACTGACGGCATTCCGCAAATCATCATAGGTGCGGAAGTCATCCAGACGATAGAGCGCGTTACCATTGTCCAGCAACAGGAGCGTTGGAAGGGTGGTCAACCGAAACTCGTTAGCCAGCTTCAAATTCTCATCGGCATTGACGCTGACCAGCTTGACCTGATCCCCCCATTCAGTCTGAAGCCGATTGAGCAGGGGGTTCATCATTCGGCATAGACCACACCACGGTGCCCAGAAGTTGATAAGAACTGGCTTCGGCGATGCTAAAACTTCGTCAGAAAAAGTTTTTTCATTAACCACTAACACGTTGAATCCCCCAGATTTATCTTTTAAATCTATTTGGGATCACTTTACCAGCCTACGCTCCCCGTTGCACGGATCAGCAGAGGATGTGCCCACCAAAGTAGCAGCACAAAACCAATGACTCCTACATAGGAAGGACGCAAAAACTCTTTTAGCTGAAGGGTTTGACGCCCCTGAAAAATGGCCAGAAAGGGGAGTACTGAAGTGCGAGATTTCAAGGTTTCAAAGGATTCACCATATCGCTTCTGAAGGCGATGATCGCCATGCCAGACAGCAAACAAATGGTGCAGGATCAGCCCGGTTGAAGTGACAACCATAAAGCTGGTGCCAAGCCATAGCGTGTGCGCGACACACCAGATGACCTGGCCCACCATTTGTGGGTGCCGGGTAATGCGAATGATCCCGGTCTCGTAAAGGTGAACAGCGGGTTTCTGGACTGCAGCGATCTCCAGCAGGTTAAACGTGGCGGGGTAGAGGAAGATGAAGGAGATCGCTGAGAGAACCCACACAAGGGTTTGCATCCCGGGAACCCCTTGCAAGTTCCACAACTGCGCCCCGTCATATCGGTGGTTGATGAAATAGATAATCAGAACCGTGGCAAAAGGAATGCTCACCAGCGCAAAAACCACCCGGTAAAGGCGCGCCCCCAGCAGCTTTTCTCCCCGGACGCGGAGTGCAGCCAGCCCGCTGTGGGCGATCGCAAACCCCACCAGCAGGGCAAACATCACGAAATGACTGGAAGTGAGCCAGGAAGGCATAGGAAAAATCGCGAGATCGCAGAAAAGTAAAGATTCGTTTCGAACTCAGATTCTAGACTATCGCGTTCTTGCTCTAAAACTAAAGTTTTGACTATTTTTTCTGCAATGCCGCGAAATGCTCTCTTAGAGAGCGTTTCGCGGCATATTTGATTTTTGCGCCGATTTTTCTTGAAAAGCTGACGTTGTCAGCTTTTCAATAAAAATCGGCGCAATTTGGTCACAAGTCCAGTTAAAACGTCAGATCTAACCCCGGCTGGGTGAGATCCAGCAGGTTCAGGGTCGGATCATCCTCCCCTGAGACGATCCCCAGGCAGTGGGAATGAAGGCTAATGACTGCTGTGGTTGGGATACCAGTTGCTAATTTGCCTAGTCGCTGGCCCTGGTGATCAAGCAGAATCAGGGTACCCTGCGGGTCGGCAATGGCGCTTCCCCAGAGGGTGGTGGTCAGGCTGCAAGGGGCGATCTCCAGACCGATGCGGCGAATGCGATAGGGCATTAAATCAATCAGAAGCACTGAGTGGGGATCGTTCAGATCCCTTGCCAGCAGGCGATGAGCGACTGAGGTGGGTATGACTCGACCTAATGGGACAGCTAGTTTAAATTCACAGAGTTGCTGTCCCCGACGGGTGAAGACTGAAATTCGGGTTCGCCAGCCACCTGGATGCCATTCTCCACGATTTGCATGGTCGATCACGGCGAGGTGACGGGTATCCAGCCAGATCAGGTGCAGGTCCTGGGGCGTTTGCTCCGCAGTTTCCCGAAGGGGGAATCGCCCCTGCTGAAACAGTGGTACCCCCTGCCGCTTTCCGCCACCGCCCCAGAGGGACAGCACATCCAGGGTTCCTGCCGATTCTCCGGCATTGGTTTGGGCCATCGCCACCCAGCGTCCGGTCGTTGCCACAATACTCCCTGGTTTAAGCGCCGCGACGAGATGGGTAGATAGCTCCTTTGTGGGGGAGCGAAATAGCAGAAAAACTGCGTCAACTGTCACAGCCAGACACCCCCGATCGCAGCGGTAAAGTGCCCTGACGGGAGCTTCAATCTGGGCCGATTGTTCCTGCTCAAGCTCCCCTGAGAAACCAACTACCCGCCGAACGACATTTCCCCCATCGGCACAGAACAGTTCCAGCGATTGGGGCCGACCATCGGCTCCCACAATCGCTGGCGATACTGTATAAATTGGAGCCTGTAAAACAACCTGCTGTTTTGTGACCACGGAGATCGCAGGGAGGGGATCGGAGACGAACAGCAGAGGCTTTCGTGGCATTGAAGGCTGATTCGACAAATTTGAGGAGATGGTTGGAGACATACTTTCCCCACTCTCCAGTTGCCTGACAGCCATCAGCATCTCGGTTGCAGTGCGAAATCGTCGCCCCGCCAATTTCTGGAGTGCCGTGGCAAGGATCAATCGCCAGGGAGCCGAAATACATTCAGGGAAGGTTAACGGCTGATTCAGATGCGCTGCTCGGAGTTCCACTGGCGTGCCTGAAAAGGGGCGATCGCCCGATAGCAGTTCGTACAGTAAAATCCCAACTGAATACAGGTCAGAGGTGGGAGAATACTGACCATAAAATCTTTCGGGAGCCATGTAAGCAGGTGCTCCTGTGTTGCTCCCCGACTGCGGTTCCGCCAGTTCCTGATGCAGACGAGCGATCCCAAAATCTGAGATGCGAGCAGTCCAACCATCGGGCTGAACGCTCAATAAGATGTTTTCGGGTTTGATATCACAATGAACAATTCCCCGACTGTGGGCATGTTCCAGACCCTTCAAAATATCGATCGCCAGCTTTAGACAGTGTGCAGGATGCAGTTGTCCCTCGGATTCCATTAACCCGCGCAGGGTGCCTCCCTCGCAGTAGTCCATCACCAGATAGCGCCCAGTGCGGCTATGCTCAATCGACTGGCAGGTCACAATATTAGGATGCTGCAAGCTCAACAAAAACCGTAGTTCCCGCAAAAACTTGTGGGTTGGGAACCGCTGCTGCTCCAGGTTCTTAAGGGCCACCAGTCGCCCTGTCTTGCGGTGAACTGCACAGTAAACCCGACCAAACTGCCCCTGGCCTACCAGGCCCAGCAGTCGGTACTGCGATCGCTTCAATAATGTCCCAACATAGCTTGACACAGCACCGTTAGTCGCATGTAAGAGTTTTCAACCTATAGCGCTTCGCGCTTGGATAAGGTACAGATTTTTGTGAGAGAGCCGCGCTCCGCGCGGCTCTCTCACAAAAATCTGTACTTCACTAGAGCGAGAAACGCAATATTGTACTTTCGTGGGAGTGACGATAGCTATAGCTGCTGCATGATGGCATCGTGATCCAGATTCGTGACCATCGTTTCAGCAGGTTCTAGTCGTCTGGCCACACCAATCACAAACCGATTGCAGTCGGCTCCCATCGATTCACAGGTGGTCTGGATACAGTGCAACTCGCGACCCGTGAGCCGACTAAAGAAAGTCGAGAGAACGCCTGCCTCCAGGTAACAGGCGGGCTGATCCTGGCGGGTGGCCAGACGGGCGTAAGGGGAATTCCAGATCTTTACCACCAGAAATCCCCGGTGCTGGTAGCTCTGGTCAATATCGATCTTGCCCCAACCGTGGGTAATCCAGCACTGCTGGAGTGCCTGCAAGAACTCCACCATCGGCATATCAGAGAGCGGTACACCATAGTAGTCAGTGACCTGCTCACAGAAGCGGTTGTAAAAGCTCTTGCCCCACCAGCGGCCACAGTTGAACAGCACCAGTCGTGATGCCTGTCCGGTTTCTTGCTCCAGTCCTGCATAGATACCCTGGATCAGAGTCTCAGGAATGGCCAGCAGCCGATCGCCCTGGCGATTCTCCAGCAGTCCCATTTCCAGATCGCCCCGCACATAGGCATCGGTTGCAAAGTAATTGCCGGGGACGCGGTTATTTACCAGTAGATCAGCAACAGAAATCATGGGTCTTAGAGTAAGGGGATGATGTGAGGCTATCAAACAAGCATGCGGCTACCAGCCCAGCGCGGCTGCGGTCAGGGGTTCTTCAGCGGCAGGGAACAGCATTTCCTGTGCCACCTTCAGCATGGGCAGCAGAAGCGCCGATTGAACGGAGGTAAGGGCGCGACTGAGAGCCTGTTCCAGCAGGCGGTAGAGGGCTGTGTCGATGGCATAGCTGTTGTAAACCTGAATGGTCTGCCCTAACCAATTCTTGAGCCGACTGCGAATAAATTCCTCATCATTCATCAAGGTACCCATCGCACAGTAGCGCAGCACCAGCAGTGCATTTTTGATACTGCGTTCCAGTGTTTCAGTGCTCTCGTTGGGCATATCAGCGACTAATTTGTCAGCCACCGCCTGCATGATTTCCAGTTCACGATCGCGCATGGCCCGATAAGCTTCCAACCGCCCCGGCAGGGAGGAGACGTACTGGGTCAAAGCGGTGAGTTCTTCAGGCTTCAGGTAGCGATTTTCGGCTTCGTCAAAGACGGATTCAATTTGTGGATGCATAGGTTCGTGGAAGGTACGGGGACAGGAGGAATCAATACCAGTTGTCCGAAAGGTGAGCTAGAACAGATCAGAGAAACTATCCAGCGTAAAGTCGTTGGCACCTGCCGCAGGTGGATTGGGGGCTGACGGCAGGGCTATAGAGGAAGCAGCATTGCCCTCCCAGGGTGTTGCTGCAAAGAATTCACTGATGCTGAGTGTGAGGCTGGGTGGCTCACTGCTGCCGCTGGCGATTGCCTGTTGAACCTCCTGCACCTGGGGCGACGCATCATCCCAGTTGAAGCTGTTGAAGAATTGCCGGGCGGGAGTTTGCAGCCAGGACGGTGGTGGCTCATAGGGCGTGGAGCCGTTTTTCTGAACCAGGGTCATGGGACTCATTACAACTGCTCTCCCGCTCTCAGACGTTTCTCAATGTCGCGGGCGGTTGCACCTTCGTTCATCCAGAAGGAGGCTGCGTCAATTCGATCCTGGCCGCCCAATAAGAACTTGCAGTAGGTTTCGCCCATGGAGTAGCACTGGATTTCGATGCAGCTCAATTGCTTGCGTACCAGTTCGGTAAAGAATCCGGCGAACAGTCCGGCGTAGATGTAGCAAACGGGCTTCCCGACATCCCCCAGCGTCCGCGCTACCGCTGAATCAAAGATATTGATGAACATGAACCCCTGTTTGCGATCGCCCATATCGACTTCCCAGCGCCCCCAGCCCTGAGCCGTGAACGGCCACCACCAGGTCTCCAGCAGAAACAGCAGATTGGTTTGGCGAATGTTGCGGTCAAATTCTTTCTCAAACCACTTCTCAAAGAAGAAAGCGTCTTTCTGTCCCCACTGACAGCCAATGGTGTACATTGTTGCGGCAGCGGCTTCCCCCACTTCCTCCTCTAAACCTTCCACCAGGCCAATGATGAAATCTTCGGTGGTCAGGAGATTGTGGCTACCGTTCCAATCCATGATGGTGCCCTTGTTGGGGTCAAACTGGAAGAAGTCACGAAACCCATAGTGGTTGTGTTTTTTAGGATTTCGCAGTTTCAGGGGGTTTGAGCTTGCAGTCACCATAGGCTTGTCCTGAGAAGTGGAGTGAGTTCCAGAAGGCAATGTTGGCCTGGGTCGGGCCAATGTTGTCCCTAATGTTCCCGACTTGGGGGAAATCTAACTGTGCGATCGCAAATTCTGCACAACCAAATGGCTGACCCATGTCGGACTCTCTAGCAATGCCCATTGCCCGTGCTGAAATCCCAATTGACCACGAATGCGTCACAATTCTTCAACACAGAAGCTTAGGGACTTGCAACGAAACAAAGTACCAGTTTTAGTTTGGCGCGGCGAAGCCGCGCCAAACTAAAACTGGTACTTTATTAATCCGCAAAACCCTTAGCCCCATTAATGCTGCGCTCTGCGGAATTCGCTCCTCCCCTGTCCCTGAACTTTTGACTAAATCGACGCTAAAACCAAATATGCCGCGAAATGCTCTCCTAGAGAGCATTTCGCGGCATTGCAGGAAAAATATAGTCTAAAAAACTGACCCGTCCGATTAACAGACGGGTCAGTTTTTGGGATTTTCAGTTTTCACAGAACCGAGAAGGACTCGATTAGTCGATGTAGCCAATCAGGTCTACCATATCGTTGTCAATATCGTTCGAAGCAATGGGGCGACCACCGGGAAGCAGTTCTGCTTCCAGCAGGCGAACATCACTGGCAACGATAGGGCGACCACCGGGGAGCGTCAGGTCATCGCGTACCACAATGTCGCTGGAGAAGACAGGCCGCTGGCCGGGGATAGTAACATCCAGGACTTCAATATCGCTGGCCATAATGGGACGATCGTTCAGAATTGTGCCGTAAACTTTCAGGTCGCTGGCGGCGATGGGGCGCATTCCAGCAACGGAAATGCTTTCGTAGACTTCGATGGAGCCAGGACCAATGGGGCGATCGAAGATAGAACCAGACACAGTAATCTGGACGGGTTCGCGCTTGGCTGGCTTCTCGGCAGGGGGTTGGACGGAGAGTGCTGTTGTCACTTCAGGGTTTGCCTCACTTTTTGATTCGCTTTTGGGTTCACTTTTTGCTGCGCTTGTAGCCTCAGCAGGTTTCTCTTCGACTACGAGCTTCTGCAACTCGACAACTTTATCCGCTGGCTTCGCCGCTGACGCTTCCTTTGCGGCTGTCTTTGCTCTGCGGCCACCTCTTCTGACTGGCTCGGCGCTCTCCATGAACAGTACCTCTAAGCTGAGAAAATTTGAGCGTATAAATTTTCTTCTTAAATCCTGTGTCCGGGTCGCCGGAGATCCAGGTGAAAATTTTGACGGTTTAAGCAATCATTATAGGGGGAAAACCCGCTAGCTCACGAAACGGTTCTCCTATCAAAATAATAGGTTATTTTAATCATTTTCCCAAACTTTCCTGACCTCCAGGGGATTGTGTGACAGTCCGCAAACACCCCCCGTACAGCACCGCAAACTCTGGCACACTCGGAACAGGAGATGGGGAAGACATGAACGCGATCGCGACGTATGTACTGGCGCTCGATCTGGGGACAACCGGAAATCGAGCCATTCTGTTCGATGCTCAGGGGAAGATTACCGCCCAGTCCTATAAGGAGCTAACGCAGTACTACCCCCAGCCCGGTTGGGTAGAGCATGACCCGCGCGAAATCTGGGAAGACACCTGCTGGGCAATTCGCACCACGCTCCAGAAGGCTCAAATTGACCCGTCTCAAATTCGGGCGATTGGCCTCACTGTGCAGCGGGAAACCTGTTTGCTGTGGGATCGGGAAACCGGAAGGCCCCTGCACAATGCAATCGTCTGGCAGGACCGCCGCACTGCGCCTCTGTGCCAGCAGTTGACCGAACAGGGAGAGGCTACCCCAATCTACGAGCGAACTGGTCTGGTGCTGGATGCTTACTTTTCTGCCACCAAGCTGGTCTGGCTGAAGCAGCAGATCGAGCAGGAAAATCCCCCCATCGAACCGGGCAACATCCTGGCGGGAACAATTGACACCTGGGTGCTGTGGAACCTGACGGGGAGGCGCATCCACGCGACTGACTCGACCAACGCCAGTCGCACCATGCTGTTTAATATCGCCACTCAGGAGTGGGATGAGCAATTGCTGAGTCTGTTCCAAATTCCCAGGTGCTGGTTACCCCAGGTGCAACCCAGCCTGAGTCTGTTTGGCACCACCGATCCGGATCTCCTGGGTGTAGCAATTCCCATCATGGCAGTCCTGGGCGATCAACATGCAGCACTGTTTGCCCACGGGTGCGATCGCCCCGGTCTGCTCAAATGCACCTACGGCACGGGCTGTTTTCTGGTGGCGCACACTGGAGAGCAAATTGCGCGATCGCAAAACCGCCTTCTGTCAACCATTGCCTGGAGCCGGAGCCAGCCTACTCAGGTTGGATATGCGCTGGAGGGGAGTATGTTCACCGCAGGTTCCTGTATCCAGTGGCTGCGGGATGGCCTGAAGCTGATTACTGCTGCATCTGATACCGACCAGATGGCGGGGCAGGTGTCAGATAGTGGAGGCGTCTACTTCGTGCCTGCCCTCAGTGGTTTAGGTGCGCCACACTGGGATATGAGCGCACGGGGAGCCTTTCTGGGCATTACTGCCGGAGTGCAGCGGGAGCACATGGCGCGTGCAGTGCTGGAGGCGATCGCCTATCAGGTTAAAGAAGTTGTGGAGGCGATCGCCCAGGACTCCGGCAACCCCATCACTAATTTGAAGGTAGACGGGGGCCTCTGCCAGAACAATTTCCTGATGCAGTTTCAGGCAGATGCACTGGGCATTCCAGTCGAAAGGCCCGCTGTGCTGGATGCCACTGCTCAGGGAGCCGCTTTCGCTGCGGGGTTGGCGGCAGGAGTTTGGCAGGACTATGAGGAACTGGTGCAGCGGCGGGAGATTGACCGGGTGTTTGTACCGGAGAACGGTGCAGAGCAGGCACAGACCCGATTTTTTATCTGGCAGAAAGCAGTTGAGCGGGCGAAACACTGGGAGGAGTAAAGCAGGGCATGCGAACCATTGCCGAAATTAATGAAAAAATTCAGCAAAAAAAAGCGGTCGTGTGGACGGTCGAAGAGCTGAAGGCACGAGTGCAGGAAGTCGGCGTGACTCAGGCGGCGAAGCAGGTCGATGTAATTACAACGGGTACCTTCGAGCCGATGGAGTCTTCGGGGGCAGTGATCAACCTGGGACACACCGACCCTCCGATTAAAATTCGTCAGTGCTGGATGGATGGGGTGATGGCCTATGCTGGATTTGGAGCGGTAGACCTGTACCTGGGAGCCAGCCAGATTGCAGAATACTCCGGCATGGGAGAACCTTCAGAAATCGAAGAAGCTCGCGATCGCCTGCGCACCCCCCTGCGGGAATGGGGCGGTGGCCACGTGATTGCAGACTTGATTGCTGGAAAGCCGGTGCGGTTGAGGGCGATCGGTCAGGTAACAGATTGCTATCCGCGGGCGTCGATGGAAACGACCATTACTCGCGACACCATCAACCAGTTTTATTTGTATAATCCCCGCAACCTCTACCAGAACTTCATCGTGGGAGTGAATGGGGGCGATCGCCCCCTCTTCACCTACCTGGGGCCACTGCAACCGCGCCTGGGCAACGCCGTCTACTCTAATCCGGGTGCCATTTCGCCGTTGCTCAACGACCCTGATTTGCAACTGGTGGGCATCGGTAGCCGCATCTTTCTGGGCGGCGGAATCGGTTACGTCGCCTGGGAGGGAACCCAACATTTTCCCCTACAAAAACGCTTACCCAACCGCACGCCGATTGGGCCTGCCTCAACCCTGGCCCTGATTGGGGATGCCAAACAGATGAATTCCCATTGGGTGCGTGGCTGCTACTTCAAAAGCTATGGCCCTTCGTTAATGTTAGGGGTAGGCGTGCCGCTTCCAGTGGTACAGGAGGAGGTCGTCTTGCATTGTGCCGTTCAGGATCAGGATCTGGTGGCCCCGGTCGTCGATTTTTCGATCCCCCGACGGGTTCGTCCGACCTTTGGCCTGGTCAGCTATTCCCAGCTCAAAAGTGGACGGATTACCATCGACGGCAAAGCGGTTCGGGCTGCTCCTCTGGCCAGTATCTTTTTGTCGCGGCAGGTTGCCCTGGAGCTGAAGCAATGGATCGAGGCAGGCAGTTTTACTCTGACGGAACCCGTTGCCCCAATTCCAAGCGATCGCACCTTTGTTGCTCAGGATCGATGGGGGGCACAGTTAAATCTGGAATAGGAAATTATAGCTGAGTGTGATCTTTTAGCCTGAAAGTCGATTGACAAAATGCTATCTTCGGACGTAGACACGCTCCAGCCAAAACTTATTGTACTTCTCATGCGGGAGAGGTACGGGTGTGTGAGGGGAAGTGCCCCCACACCCTCGTACCTCGCCTGAGTGAGAACCGTTATATATTCTTCAAATGATTTACGGTTCTAGTCGTCCACCAAAGAAACGTTGTCTGGTTGGAGTGGCGTGTTTCACACGCCACTCCAACCAGACAACCAGGCAAAGTTCGCTTGGCGATCTACTAAGTCAGTGGGCGTGGAAAAAGTTGCAACCCAAAAAGCTGTGCCGCCCGCTGCGCAGGCAGCACAGCTTTTTGGGTTGCAAGCTTAATTTCGCCTGCTTGCTGAGTACTTTGTGGCTGTTCACCGATGATTGTTGGTGTAGCGCGCTTCACGCGCTACACCAACAATCATCGGTTGATTTCTGTCGTGTAGTACTAGAAGAGTAAGTCAGAATCGTTGCTCTTTTCAGTTACTTATTGAAATGACACAGGATGCTGTGCTGATCACTGATGAGGACGGTTGGTGTTTACAGGCAAATCAGGCAGCTTGTAATTTGTTGCAGCGATCACAGGCAGGAATGTTGGGGCAATCGCTCCAGACATTGGTTCGACCTGAGTTTTCTATGGCTCAGGTGCAGGACGGTTGGCAGTCCCAGAACCAGTTCGAAGGTGTGGGCTGGATAAACTATGCTGACGGCACTGAGCAGAAAATTCACTGTGCTGTCATGATTCATCAGCCGCAGCAGTTTGTCTGGTTGCTGCGCCTGTCTGTACCATTGACTGAATGGGCTGCACCCAAACAGATCCAATCACAGTTTGAAACGCTGCTGCATTCCCTGGATAGCATTATTTGGGAATTTGACCTGAAGACCGAATGCTTTACTTATATTAGTCCTCAAGTAGAAAGAATTCTGGGATATCCCAGGCATCGGTGGTTAACGGAGCCTCGATTCTGGCTGAATCACCTGCACGCGGATGATCGAGAACATGCATGGAATTATTGTCTTCAATGCACGCAGAAACTGCAAAACCATCAATTGGAATACCGCATGCTGACCGCTGATGGGCGGATTGTCTGGATGCAGGAGATTGTCACTGTTGTGGTTGAGGATAATCAACCTGTTCAGCTCCGTGGTTTGATGCTCGACATCAGCGATCGCAAACAGGTCGAACAGCAGCTTCAGCAGAGTGAGGCAACGAAACAAGCGTTGATTGACGCGGTGCCCGATTTGTTGCTCTGGATGCAGCGCGACGGTACCTATGTCAAAGTGATCAATCGCAGCTCCTTGAGGGTTTTAAACGCCGACAAAATTGCTGAGGGAGCCACAATCTACGATCTTTTACCGCCCGATGTTGCTCAAGAGCGGATGTTCTATGTTGAGCAGGCGCTGCTGACCCAACAAGCGCAACGATATGAATATCGGCTGTCGATTGATGGCGTCGTTTGCTATGAAGAGGCGCAAATTATTCCGGTTGCTCAAGACCAGGTTCTGATTATGGTGCGGGACATTACCGATCGGAAAGAAATGGAACTGGCAGTTCGCACCTCTGAGGCCAAGCTCAATAGTATTTTGAACAGCACAATCGCCTCTATCCGCAGCTTTCGCCTGTTGCCAAATCACGACTGGGAATATGAATATTTTTCGGCGGGTTGCCTGGAACTCTTAGGATATTCTGTCGAAGAGATGATTGCCAGCAAGGATAGCTGGCGATCGCGGGTGCACCCGGAGGACTGGGAAAGTATCGTGGTGCCGCTATTTATGGAATTTACAGCAGAGCGTGCCTGTAAGGTGGAATACCGGATCTACCACCGGGACGGAACGTTACGCTGGATTGCCGATGCTTATACCTCACAACGGATTGCTGAGGGAGATTGTTGGCTCGTTACTGCGGTCGCCACCGATATCACCGATCGCAAGAAAACAGAAGTTGCCCTGGAACAAAGCCAACAGCGTTATGCGTCCCTCGCAGCGGCTGCCCCAGTCGGCATTTTTCGTACCAATCTTAGTGGAGACTGCCTCTACGTCAATTTTCCCTGGTGTGAAATGGCCGGATTCACGCCAGAACAGGCTGCCGGACGAGGTTGGATGCGGGCTATCCACCCGGAGGATCGGGAGATGGTTGCCACCACCTGGTACCAATCGGTTAAGGAGAACATTCCTTTCCAGGTAGAGTATCGGTTTCAGCACTGTAATGGCCACATTACCTGGGTTTACGGGCAGGCAGTCGCAGAGCGGGACGGGAAAGGCCGGATTAAGGGCTATGTGGGTACAGTGACGGATATTACAGCCCTCAAACGGGCAGAGGAAGCGCTGTGCCAGAGAGTCGAGCGCGATCGCCTGACCGCTCAGATTACCCAGCAGATTCGCCAGTCGCTTGATCTAAAGCAGGTGCTAACCACCACGGTGACGAAGATCCGACAATTTCTGGAGGCTGACCGGGTGGTCATTTGCCGCCTTTTGCCCGATGGGGACAGCACTATTTTAGTGGAATCGGTTTTGTCACCCTGGCCAGCCATGTTGGGTACTGACCGCAAACTGCCCTGCTTTGAATTGGCAAAAGTGGAACACTATCGGCAGGGTTATATCAACAAAATCAACGATATTTCCAGCGCTGAGTTGCCGGCAGACCTCAAGCAGGTAATGGTCGAATTTCAGATTCAGGCCGGCCTCGTGGTTTCGATTCTGTTTGAAGGAAAATTATGGGGCCTGTTGTCCGTTCAACAATGTCGGTCTACCCGGCACTGGCAGAGTTGGGAAGTCGATTTGCTGATGCAACTGTCGAATCAGGTGGCGATCGCCATTCATCAGGCCGAGCTGTATCAGCAGGTGCAGCGGATGAATACCGAACTGGAACGCAAAGTCGAGGAGCGGACGGCAGACTTGCAGCGATCGCTTGACTTTGAGGCACTACTCAGGCGAATCAGTGATAACGTGCGGGATAGCCTGGACGAGTCGCAGATTCTCCAGTCTGTGGTGCGGGAACTGGCGGTAGAGCTAAACTTGCCCTTCTGCAATACAGCGCTCTACCGCAACCTGGGAAGCTCAACACACTCTGCAAAATTGGAGCTGAAGGGCGAGTATTCAACCCTGCCAGAGGTTTCTGGCTTTTTGTTGCCAATCGATCAGTTCTCCCCGGTCTATGACCAGTTGCTCCTGGGAACCAGCATTCAAGTTTGCGTCCAGACGGAAAATCAGCAAATTTCCTGGGTAACGGTGCTGGTTTGTCCCATCATTGATTTGCAGGGTGTGATTGGTGACATCCTGCTAATGCGCGGCAAAGAAGATGCTTTCAGTCAGCAGGAAGTACGCCTGGTGCAACAGGTGGCAAACCAGTGTGCGATCGCCCTGCGACAGTCGCAGCTCTACCAGGCAGCCCAGCAGCAAGTTGAAGAACTGGGGCGCTTGAACCACCTGAAGGATGATTTCCTGAGCACCGTTTCGCACGAACTCCGTACCCCCATGTCAAACATTAAGATGTCGGCAGAAATGCTGGAAATGGTGCTGGAGGAGCGAGGAATTTTTCAGGAAGACAGTCGCGCTGTTCAGTACTTCCAGGTGCTGAGTGGCGAGTGTCAGCGGGAAACCAATTTGATCAATGATCTGCTCGATCTTTCACGCCTGGAAGCTGACGCCGATCCGCTAATGCCGATGCAAATTAACCTGCAGGATTGGATCCCGGCGATTGCAGAGCCGTTTGAGCAGAAAACTCGGAATCAGAGACAGCACCTGCGTCTGGATCTCGCCCCCAATCTCCCACTGCTGGTCACCGATCTCAAATATCTGGAGCGGATTCTCTCGGAACTGCTGCAAAATGCCTGCAAATATACACCAGCAGACGAATCGATCATCGTTTCTGCTCAGCCGGACACCTGCGGGGAGGCAGCAGATTTAGTGCAAATCAGCGTTACCAATACTGGCGTTGAAATCCTGCCCGAAGAATGCGACCGCATCTTTGACAAGTTCTACCGCATTCCCAACAGCGATCCCTGGAAACACGGCGGTACCGGGTTGGGATTGGCACTGGTCAAACGACTTTCTGAGCGCCTGCGAGGCACCATTCAAGTGACCAGCCAGTTCCATCAAACCTGTTTTACCCTGAGGCTTCCTGTGAATGTCTGGCACCGTTAAGATTTCCAGTAATGAATCTCCCTGCGTTGTGTGGGTGGTTTCCCCGCTGCGCGGGGGAACCACCCACACAACGGGTAACTTCTTTTGCAGAAATCTCCTAAAGCATTTGGCTGAGCCAGTAGGCGATGCCTGCGCTGCCCAGCGGTACAGTGAGATTATCAACACCATATTTTGAGAATGCTTCGAGAACGGCTGCAGCAATTGCAGCAACCAGGGCGATCGCTGCTACTTGCCAGGTCGCACCATAAACCCCAAACAAAATCAGAGCGCTCATCACGCCACTCACCAGTGCCATTGCACCGGAGCCTTCCCAACTTTTTGGGATACCCGCCAACTGATAGCGATGTTGCCCCCATTGCTGGCCCACCAGCGCTGCCAGCCCATCCCCCCAGGTCATCACCAGAATCCCCAGCACCGTGAAATGGGGCAAGTCTTGCCAGAACCATGCTGCCAGCACCCCAATACTGACCGCATAGAAAAAAGTCCCAAAGCTTTGGCGACCCACACTATTGATTCCCGGCAGGATGGGAAACCGATAGGACAACAGCGCCACCAGACTAAATAAAACCGAGGCAGCAACGATCAGACTGGTAGGAATTTGCAACCACCATGCCAGCAAAATGACATTGCCTGTGCCAATATGCACAACTTTTCGGACTTGCTCTGGCTGTAACAGCTTACGGCGGCTCAGCTCTTCCGATAGGAGGGTAATTCCCCCAACCCATAGACCAACTGCCAATACCTGTAGCCAGAGGGGAACTGGAGAGGTGAACACGCTTCAGCAGGGATTGCAAACGCTACTGTTTTCCACTCTACACCCGAAACAGATTCTGCTGACCGAGAAAAGGGATTTCCACAGACAAGGTGCGGGAACCCCAGATGCGATCGCCCCCGTCAACTATCCCTGTTTGCCCCATCCCTATCCGACACCCGCACGGGGGTGATTAGCGTTTCTGGCGTGCCCCTGCGGCACAGGGGCACGCCAGAAACGCTAAAAATAGGTTTTCGAATTCCAGCCTGGGCGACGCCCAGGCTGGAATTCGAAAACGCTAAACAAATCCGTACGGGTTTAGCATTCGGGTAGTACAGACTGGGACTTTGTCATCACGTCTCTGCCCGAATGCTAAACCCCTATTGACCAACCCATAAACTGGATTCCCATGCGATGCCAGACGGAGCCTGATCCAGTAAAGTAAGGTCTGTGCAATTTTCGCTGACTCTTTTGCGCCTTCCTCATGAGTGTTCGCTCTCCTTCCTTGCTTCAGACCCTCACCCAGCGCTGGGAAAAACAGCCCGCCCTTGCCTGGACGCTGTCTGTCCTATGGCTTGTGGCAACTTGCACCCTTGCTTTCCTCTGGCATCTCGGCAGCATCGGCCTGGTGGATGAGACGGAGCCGCTGTTTGCGGAGGCCGCTCGTCAAATGCCGCTGACCGGAGATTGGATCACCCCCTATTTCAATGAGCGTACCCGCTTTGACAAGCCACCTCTGGTGTACTGGCTGATGGCGATCGCCTACCAGACCATTGGCGTCAATGAGTGGGCGGCACGCCTGCCCTCGGCCCTGTCGGCGATCGCACTGGTGGTGTTTGGGTTTATCACACTCCGCTTTTTTGGTTTCCCCCGGCCCGCAGATGCCTGGTCGCATCAGGATTTGCTTCGCGATCGCCAGGGTGAAAGCACCGCATCGGCAAGGGGAGCATCTGCAACGGTGACAGCCCAGCTTTGGCTGTCTGCCTTTATCGGCTCTGGACTGATGGCACTCAATCCCCAGACCATCGTGTGGGCCAGAACTGGCGTCTCGGATATGCTACTCAGTGGCTGTATGGGAACAGCGCTGATGGCCTTTTTCTGGGGGTATGCCCAACCATCAGGCAGTGCAGCTAAACCGCGCTGGTATCTTGCTTTTTACATTTTGTGTGGGTTGGCAGTACTGGCAAAAGGGCCTGTCGGAATTGTTATTCCAGGGCTGGTCGTGCTGGCGTTCTTATTTTACTTAGGGAAGTTTCGTGAAGTCTGGCGCGAGGCGTTTCCCATACGGGGTATGTTGCTGATGGCAGCGATTACTCTGCCCTGGTACATTCTGGTGTATCTGGCGAACGGTGAAGCCTATATTGATTCCTTCTTTGGCTATCACAACTTTGAACGCTTCACGAATGTGGTGAATAACCACTCTGCGCCCTGGTACTTCTATTTCATTGTGGTGCTGCTGGGGTTTGCCCCCTATTCGATTTACTTGCCGCTGGCGATCGCCCGTCTTCACTTCTGGCGGCCTGCCAACTGGCGGCAACAGCCCCGCACTGCCCATCTGGGACTTTTTGCCCTGGTCTGGTTTGCGGTGATCTTTGGTTTCTTCACAATTGCAGTAACCAAGCTTCCCAGCTATGTGCTTCCCCTGCTGCCGCCTGCTGCGATTCTGGTCGGTCTGCTTTGGAGCGATCAGATGACTCGTCTACCGATGCAGGGAACAGCAAAGCAACCACGTCCCACCCGCGCCTTTGTTGTCAGTAGCCTGATCAATCTGCTCTTCTTTGTAATCCTGGCGGGGGCGATGGCCTACAGCCCCAACTGGATGACAGGCGATCCCTCCATGCCAACGCTGCCGCAACTGATGCAGCAATCGGGTGTTCTGGTTTGGGGCGTTGGAATTTGGGCAGGGGCCGCAATACTGGGGTTGGTGCTGCTGGTGCGTCGTCAGGGCCAATGGCTCTGGGCAGTCAACTTGCTGGCATTTGCAGCATTCCTGATTTTCTCAGTGATGCCTGCTGTTCAGATTATGGATGCGCTAAGACAGTTACCGCTGAGGCAGCTTTCGGCTGAAATCATGCAACAGCAAAAACCCCAGGAGCCAGTTGTCATGGTGGGCTTCAGCAAACCCAGCGTTGTTTTTTATGCGCAGCGACCCGTTCAATTTTTCCTGCATCCCAGGGAAGCCAAACAAACGGTGCTGGTTCAACCCACGCCGATAGGGACTGCCCTGGTTCTGGGGCGATCGCCCAAAATCGCTGAACTTGAACTGTCTCCGAATCAATACCAGGTCTTGGGCAGCGCCGGAGAATATGAGCTGGTACGGGTGAATATTCAATAGCTGATCAGTTACTGGAGTTTTGCCTATTTTTTCTACTGAGTAGGTAGGCGCGATTAAGCTTGAAACCCAAAAAGCTGTTCTGCCCGCTGCGCGGGCAGAACAGCTTTTTGGGTTTCAACTTTTTCCATGCCCACTTACTTATGCCGCGAAACGCTCTCTTAGAGAGCGTTTCGCGGCATATTTGGGTTTAGCGCCTATCCGAAACCCCAAATTCTGGCAGGTGCGACGCTACAGCCGCGTACCTGCCAGAATTTGGGGTTTCGGTTTTCGGATAAGCAATTATCAACTTTTGATGAAGCTGAAAGCAGTCCCCGAAAATCCTCTGAAACAGTTCGTCCGAAAAATTTGAACTGCGATCAGTTCAGCTAAATCCATTGATATCAGTATCGGTATATTTTGCAACTTGTTTTTATTTGACAATTCTTTCATAAAAGAGCCTCTGTGACATTACTGAAGAATGCTACCTGTCAATCCGATTTCGACTTACTTACTTAAAGAAGGTGTAAAAGTTTGCTTCTATCTAGGGACATTTCCTCAGTAATGCCAGTAGCATGGCGATGAACAGTTTGATGGCTTTGAGCGGCAATTGCCATTGCTTTTGTCGTGTTTTGCATCAGCATGCAGCGCTTGGCAAGCGCGTGAGGTACAAAGTTTTTGTTGAGGGCCTTGCGGAGCGCTGCTCTCAACAAAAACTTTGGTTCTACCTCAGCGTAAAGCGCTATAAGCCTTCTACTTCAACACTATAGAGTGAGCAGAACGATGAACTTCAGGCATCTTTCCACTTGGACGGGGTTAATTGTAGGCGGCACACTGGCACTCTGTACGGCCCCGGCCCATGCTGCCAGTGTTTCGTTTTCCCAGTTCAATTTTTCGACAAACTACTCCAGCACCCACAGGGACATGGCGCAGATCTCGGTCAACGATATCTGGTTGCAGTCCGTCACCGAAGGGGGAATGACGTTTAACCAGTCTGATTTCTCCCTGGTTAATCAGGCGCGGATTATTGCCAATGATGCCTACACTGGTGGCAATTCTGGTGCTGCTAGCGTTGACCGGGGCGATCGCGCTTCTGGTATCAACGTAGAGGATCCTACCAATGCCGACATTGTGACCGCATTGGGCAACCTCAACCTGAATAACATTATCGACACAGAAGAGTCCGGCAGGTTCACGATGGACCTGTGGTTCAGCCGCCCCATCGATCGCCTGTTTGTGTGGGAACGCGGTATGAACAGCAAAGTGATGGTGCAGGCTCTGGACGCAATGGGGGCAGTCCTGGCTCAGAGTGAACTGGACAGTTCCAGGGCTGCCTATGCCGGGTATGACCTCAACACCACCGAAATCGGTGGCCGTCAACGGGTGGGTGCAATGGGTCTAGCGCTCAATGGTGCAGTGGCCAGTCGATTTCGTCTGATCTCGACCGGAGCGGCCTACAATGGGCCTGATTTTAAGGTAGTCGGTGCTGCGGTACCGGAACCTATGACAATTGCTGGAACGGCGATCGCCGCTAGCGCGTTTGTCGCAGCCCGCAGAAAGCGTAAGACTGCTGAAGCCTGATCTCATATTTGCTTCAAACCCTTGATAAGAAGTGACGCAGTGCTTCGCACTGCGTCACTTCTCGTCCTAAACAGTGGGTGCCCCGAAAGGGGCACCCACTGTTTCTAATCCAGTCCCGCAGCAACCTGCATCACCTGCAGCAATGCGGAAACATCTGACTCCAGCGTCTCAGGCGTGGCAGCGACCAGACAGGGAAAAACCATCAGACCTGACATTTGATTTGCAGCCTGGGTGTTTTCAACTGATAGGGTCACCAGAGGCAGACTGGATAACAGTGCGCAGTGCACCAGTTGCTCCATATAGGCGGATGGGTCTGGAAGTATCCCATTCAGCAGTACCAGTTGAGGCTTCCAGACCCGCGTTAATAATTCCGCCTGGTCCAGGTCGTCAACCTCTACAACGCGGCAGGGGTAAGGATGGAGATGATGGGTCAGGTCAGGAATCTGCGGGGTTTGGCCGCTCTGGAGATGCAGGATAGTAAGAATGGTGGTGGTCGTCGGGAAATAAGGTTCAGACAGATCCTTTAACTGCTGCTGCAATGTATCAGGCTGAATCGGCAACTGTAGAAAGCCGTTGGCCCGCCGCTCGTTCGCCTGCAACTGGTCGGCTGGCGCACTCATGATAATAATGGGAGTCTGGCGAGTTTCCTGGTTTGATTTCACCAGGGTCAGCACATCCCACCCTGACAGCAGCGGCAGATGGGGATTCAACAACACAATAGCGGGTCTGAGATGGCGAATTTTTTCCAGGGCTTCTGTGCCGGAGCGGGCGATCGCCACCCGGTATGCCGCCTGCGCCAACTGTTGTCTTAGTTCCTCCAGTGCCAGTGGTTCTGCTTCCACCAGGAGCACCAATCGTCTTTGCAGTTCTCTCAAACTTCCTGTAGTTCTCAGAACCGATTGGGGGGAGGCGGGCAGCAACAGCGTAAATTGGCTTCCTTTTCCCTCTACTGAAGTAAACGTAATATCCCCCCCATGCAGTCGGGCCAGCCGCTGCGTCAGCGCCAACCCCAGACCTGTCCCCTCAAACCTCCGGGTCAATGGATTTTCGAGCTGCTGGAACTTCTGAAAAATCAAATATTGCTTCTCAGGGGCGATGCCAATACCGTTGTCCCAAACGGTGAAGGCGATCCAGTCATCCCAGGTTTCAACGCGCAGACCGATATCGCCACCCGCTGGAGTAAACTTCATGGCATTCGACAGCAGATTGGCCAACATCTGCCGCAGCCGCAGGTCGTCTGCGATGATGTTGGTCAGGTCAGCCTGGATATCCAGATCAAAGGACACTTTCTGAGTCCTTCGCTCTGGTTCTCGTTCAGGAAACTGAAGCTGACACGCCTGTTCATAGGCTCGCAGGCAGACTGATTCAATTGACACCTGTTCGGGTAACAGTTCGACCTGCCCGGTCTCAATCCGAGTGAGGTCCAGAATGTCGTTGACGATCATCATCAGATGGCGACTGCTCTGGTGAATGAGCTGGGTGTAGCGGAGCTGGCGATCGCTCAATCCCTCCCTGAGCTGTTCTTTGAGCAAACTTGACAGGCCCAGCACTGCGGTCAGCGGAGATTTGAGTTCATGGCTGATGCAGGCCAGAAACTCGTCCTTGAAGCGATGGAGCTGAATGAGTTCAGCCGTCTTGGAGGTGATCTCCCGCGATAGTTGATACTGCTCTGTCACGTCCTGCGCCATAATTAGCCAAACCGATTGGGATGGCTCGGTCAGTGAACTGCAACAGCCGTTGGGGAGCGGCGATCGCGTCAGTTTCCAGACGCGATCCTGACCGGAGGCAGATGGGACGAAGCAAATACAGGTCTGTGGAGAGCTACTCAGGCGGCAGAAAGGATGGCGATTGCTGCCAGCCGCATTGATCAATGCTTCCCACTCGTCTCGATTGCGAGGTAGGTCGCCATCGGGCAATCGTCCCTCCAGATCATCGGCGGTATGCCAATCCTCCGACCGAAAAGCGGCCTCAACTAAGTTTTCCTCCAGGGTCAGAGCGGCCTCCTGTACCATCTGAGACCATTCCCCAAAGTCTCCCAACTGCTGTCGCCACGTCAGGTTCTGAGCGATCGCTCCGCCACCAATCGTTTGAATGCTGAGTGGAACTGGCAACAGATCAATAATTGTTTGCAGAAGAACCGTTTCAGCTGAAAGGAGAGATAAGCTGGGCGGAACAACAGGCTCTCTGGAGGCTGGAATTCCTGACTCTGGAGGACAGCTTGCCCAAAATTGCCAGAATCGGGCAGTATTGAACAGTCCCAGCAGCCCTCCATGATCGTCAACAACCCCCCAGTGCAGCGCTTCTGCCGATTGCAAACAGGGGGAAATGCGGCTCAAGCTCCAACTGGCAGGTAGTAAAGCCAGCGATTCAAGCTCCAGGTCGGTTGCTACCAGCAGACATTGGAGAGAGGTGTGTGATTGTTGCACTGCATCCTGGAGGGGCAGCCTGCCTTCTCCCAATGGGTGCAAATTGATCACATACGGCAGTAGGCTGGCTAACCCCAAAACCCCGATCGGTTCCCCTACTCGATTGAAGACAACGGCTCGATTGCTCCTGCGTTCACCAAACTGAGTCAGCACCAAGGCCAGCGAGTCATCTTCCCGCAGCCTTGGCACCGAATCAATGAAGTTGGAAGCAGAAAAACGATTCATTGATGGATACTGGAGAGGGCGAATGGCTCATGGGTAGCTGTAAATCGGCTCTGAGGAGGTGGCCGCAAAGCCAATGCCCCATGACCCATCACCGATTACCAATGCCCCATGACCAATGACTGCATTGGCATGACTGGCAATTGCAATAACAACGATATAACCTTAATTATGATTTGTTCTCCAACAACGAGGCACTGCCTTTCCCCTTACAATAAGCTTTAAATATCCCAGTAAGATTTAACTTTGTCCAAGGATTTCTAAAGTCTCTCGATAATTGCTACGCTATTTGGGTCAGGTTTCGCCGTTCCTCGCAACTCTCGTCAACACTTTGCTCACCCTCTGCGCTCTTCTCCATCATCGTGTCTCGGCTGATTCCCTCCTGAAGGCTCTCCAGATCGGTGCTTCTGCTCAGCAGCCTTCTGTCCGGTTCGAACTTCACCCATTCAGTCACTTTCAGGCGCTACAGGAGTTTGTTGAGGCTCAGAAAGGTCAGATTGACTGTCTGATCCTTGAAGCAGATGAAACTCTGCCGCTGTATATCAAGCAGCTTGACGCACAGTCCATTCTTCTGCCGACCGTTATTCTGACCTCGCTAGAGCCTGCTGATGCTGATGCAGCAGTGATCCCCGTTACTTCTCCCTACGCCACCGTCAGTCTCGAACTGTCACTGACTCACCTCAACCAGATTCAACAGCGTGTTACGGAGGCGATCCACCGATTTCTTCAAATTTTGAATGCAGCGGAGACCGTGACTCAACTTCCGCTTGATCAAATGATGAGGCTCACGACTCATACCTCGATTAACCAGAAGCAGGTGAGTCTTTCTGAGAAACTGAAGGAGAGACTGGGCTATCTGGGCGTTTACTACAAGCGAAATTCTGCAAACTTTTTCCGTCACATGAGCCAGGATGAACGGCAGGAGCTGCTGAACCAGCTAAGGGCAGACTACCGGGATATCATCCTGAACTATTTTCTCAACGATCCCCGGCTGAATGAGAAGCTTGATAACTTTGTCAATCAGGCATTCTTTGCGGATATCTCGGTGGCGCAGATCGTCGAAATCCATATGGATCTCATGGACGAATTCTCAAAACAGCTCAAGCTGGAGGGGCGAAGCGATGAGATTCTGCTGGACTACCGCCTGACATTGATTGATGCGATCGCCCACCTGTGTGAGATGTACCGCCGTTCGATCCCCCGCGAGCCCTGATTCTAACCGCATTTCTTCCAACCCCTGCGCTCCTACCGAATCATGAGTCCCTTAAAAAAGACCTACATCCTTAAACTTTACGTCGCGGGCAATACCCCTAACTCCGTTCGGGCGCTGAAAACGCTGAACCAGATTCTGGAGAAGGAATTTCAGGGAGTATACGCCCTGAAAGTAATTGATGTTCTTAAGAATCCCCAACTTGCGGAGGAAGACAAAATTCTAGCAACCCCCACTCTGGCAAAAATTTTGCCCCCTCCTGTGCGTAAGATTATTGGAGACCTATCTGACCGGGAAAAGGTACTGATTGGTCTGGATCTGCTCTACGACGAACTGCAAGAGGACGAGTCGGGCATCTAACCGGATATAATGAAAATCTTTAGGTTTCGTGAGATAACAAGCATCTATAGCAAGGAATATGATTCAACCCGCACAATCTGGCGCGCCAAGTGAAGCTGTGAAGAGCGTCCAGAAAATCCGCACGATGATCGAAGGCTTCGACGACATCAGCAACGGAGGGTTGCCCGTCGGACGTACAACCCTGGTAAGCGGTACCTCTGGGACAGGGAAAACGCTATTTGCTGTCCAGTTTCTCTACCACGGCATTACCTACTTCGATGAACCCGGCATTTTCGTCACCTTTGAAGAGTCTCCCGCTGATATCATCAAGAACGCCCAGAGCTTCGGCTGGGATCTCCAGAAGCTGATCGACGAAGGCAAGCTGTTTATTCTCGATGCCTCCCCTGACCCTGAAGGGCAGGAGGTGGTGGGGAATTTTGACCTATCAGCCCTGATCGAGCGGATTCAGTACGCGATTCGCAAATATCGGGCACGTCGGGTTTCGATTGACTCGGTAACCGCTGTTTTTCAACAGTACGATGCGGTGTCAGTGGTGCGGCGCGAAATCTTCCGACTGGTGGCAAGACTGAAGCAGGTCGGTGCAACCACCATCATGACTACTGAGCGAATTGAGGAGTATGGTCCGGTCGCTCGCTTTGGGGTAGAAGAATTCGTCTCCGACAACGTGGTCATCGTCCGCAATGTGCTGGAGGGTGAACGTCGCCGCCGCACGATGGAAATTCTCAAGCTGCGCGGGACCACCCACATGAAGGGCGAATACCCCTTCACCATCACGAACCAGGGCATCAATATCTTCCCGCTGGGAGCGATGCGCCTCACCCAGCGATCGTCGAATACCCGCGTTTCCTCTGGCGTCAGCACACTGGATGCGATGTGCGGCGGTGGCTTTTTCAAAGACTCCATTATCCTGGCCACGGGGGCTACGGGAACGGGCAAGACGCTACTGGTCAGTATGTTTTTGCAAAATGCCTGTATTAACGGTGAGCGGGCGCTGTTGTTCGCCTACGAAGAGTCACGGGCACAGCTCTCCCGCAACGCCTATTCCTGGGGCATTGACTTTGAAGATCTGGAGCAGCGGGGGCTACTGAAGATTATCTGTGCTTACCCCGAATCTGCGGGTCTGGAAGACCACCTGCAAATTATCAAGTCAGAGATCGCCGAGTTCAAGCCTTCCCGGATTGCCATCGACTCCCTCTCGGCCCTGGCACGAGGCGTCAGCAACAATGCCTTCCGGCAGTTTGTGATTGGTGTAACAGGATACGCTAAACAGGAAGAGATCACGGGCTTCTTCACCAACACAACCGATCAGTTCATGGGATCGCACTCCATTACTGATTCTCACATCTCGACCATCACCGACACCATTCTGATGTTGCAGTACGTCGAAATCCGGGGAGAAATGGCCCGCGCCATCAACGTCTTTAAGATGCGCGGCTCATGGCACGACAAGGGTATCCGTGAATATATCATCAGTGAGCGTGGCCCTGAAATCAAAGACTCTTTCCGCAACTTTGAGCGAATCATCAGCGGTTCTCCCTCCCGTATTGCGGTGGATGAGAAGAATGAGCTGTCGCGGATTGTTCGGGGATTTCAGGAGAAGAGCAGCGATGATGCAGATGCTTAGAAGCATCAGTGCAACCGCAGGTTAAACCTCTGGCGATCGCCCCCCACTGCCCTCATCTCTCCCTGCCAGATCCTCAGAAGCGATAGACGGGGCTGACTGGAGCGATCGCTCAAACAACCCTGGATACACCAGCAAAAAGAACCCCATCCAGGCAGAAATCGGCAGGGCCACCAGCGCTGTGATCCAGACGGTCTTCAACAGAAGCCAGCTTCCACCAATCAATCCAATCCCCGTCAACAGAATCGACCAGGGCTGACACCACCAGGGCTTATAGTCCCAGATGTTGACCTTTGCAGCGTTGGCGGTTGGTTCAGAGTGAGTCATGCCCTTATAGTAGGTGATATCAAGTTTTATAGCGCTTTGCGCTTAGGTAAACCACAGTTTTTTGTGAGAGAGCTGCGCGAAGCAAGGCTGTCTCACAAAAAACTGTGGTGCATCCGATTGAGAAGCGCTGCTTAAACCCAGATTCAGAAATGGCACGGTGTGAAACACCGTGCCATTTCTGAATCTGGGTTTAAGCAGGATATTCAGGTAATTGAATCGGCGGCTGTTGTTTCAACGGCAGATCCTGATTAATTGCATCGATCTCCTCCTGCTCCCGCTCATTGATCTGGTGGATATACGCCTGAAAAATCTGCGTCAGGCGGGGATGGTAGAAACGGTGGAGCGAATGATTGGGGGTGGCCGGAAAGCCGCGCCGCCGCTTGTGACGACCGCCCGCTCCGGGGTCGAATACCTGAACGTTGTTGGCGATCGCCCACTCAATCGGCGTGTAGTAGCAGGTATCGAAATGCAGGTTCTCGATATCCTGCGTGGTGCCCCAGTAGCGGCCATAGAGTTGCTCACCCTTAGTGAAGCAGATGGACATGCCAACTGGATGCGGGTCGTTCGCACCATAGGCGGCGAACAGCAGCGTCCGGTGGGCATAACGGCCATGAAGTTGCTCAAAAAACTTGCGGGTCAGATATTTGCTGCCCCACCAGCCAAACTTGTCGCAGGTATCGCTGTAGAACTCATACATCCGCGACAGCAGCGCCTTCGAGATGGCCTCCCCCGTGTGGACTTGCAGCTTTAACCCGGCATTCTCGACTGCCTTTCGCTCGCGTTTAATGTTGCGCCGCTGGTTGGCGTTGAAGCCTCCCAAATAGTCATCAAAGGTCTCAAACCCCTGATTCTTCCAGATATAGCTGTGGTGTAGCCAGCGAGAGAAACCCCGCTGCTCCAGGCGCGATCGCCACTCTGGATCGGCATAAAGGATGTGGCAGCCGGAAATGTTGTTCTGATTGCAGAAGTGATCGATCGCTGCCACCAGTAAATCGGTCATCGTGTCCTCGTCCTCACCGGGCGCAATCAGGAAACGATAGCCCTCCGCTGGCGTGAACGGCGACATACCCAGGAGTTTGGGGTAATACTGAATCCCCAATCGCTGCGCCAGTTCCGCCCATTCATAGTCAAAGACAAACTCGCCGTAGCTGTGACCTTTGAGATAGAAGGGGGCGGCAGCAATCAGGGTGCGATCGCGCCACAGCGTCAGGTGATTGGGCAACCATCCGGCCTTACCCGTCGCGCTACCGGAGGTTTCCAGATTGTGCAACCATTCCCACTCAAAGAAAGGCGTCTTCAGTGGCACCGCCAGCGCGTCCCACTCTGCCTGGGGAATGTCCAAAATGCGATTAGTCCAGGAAACGGTATAGCGAGGATGAGTCTGCTCAGTCATGGTATCCGAGGATTTTCATAACTAAGAGCCTATCCGAAAACCCAAATTTTGGCAGGTGCAACGCTACAGCGTCGCGCCTGCCAAAATTTGGGTTTTCGGTTTTCGGATGCGTTTAGAGAACACCCAGGTTAGCGAGTCCTAGAATCACGCCTGCGCCCAGGACGTGACCGAAGGCAGCGGTTCCCAGAACAGCACCCAGACTGAATCCACCAAACAGATTGGGAGAGGGCATGGCGGGGCCGACGCTGGGTTGCTGGATGGTGAACTTACCGAAAGCGATCGCCAGGATATTGCAGGCGATCATGATTGCTCCAACGGTAGGAGACCATTCCAGGGTAGCGGGGACGGTGGCCAGTAGTGTAAATGTCATTAAAGCTTGCTCCTGAGAAGAAATGAAAATTTGCTAATCTGGGTGAATTTTTACCAGATTCTCGGAGGTCTCAGGGGGCGATCGCAGTAATAGTTAACATTTCAGGTGGCATCTTCCAGCGCCTGGATGGCCAGCAGCAGTTCTTCTTCCTGCTGTTCAAACTCTTCTTCGGAGATGTCGCCCATGTCAAAGGCGAGCTGTAGCGCCAGCAGTCGTTTACTCAGGTTCTCTTTCTCATCCAGACCCGTCTCGGTCTGCTCCAGGATTTTTTCGGCAATCCAGGTGATGCCGTTGACGGGGGCAATGATTGGTGCAAACAGTAGGTCAAGCAACATGAGACTTGGTTGAATAAAAGGTAGGAGGGGCGAGGGTCGCTTAGAGTCTATCCGAAACCCCAAATTCTGGTAGGAGCGTCGCGCCTATCAGAATTTGGATTTTCGGGTTTCGGATAAGCATTGAGTGACCCCGACCCCTTAAACATTTAGGAGATTTCTACGAAAGAAATTCCCGTCGTGTGGATGTCTCCCCCGCGCAGCGGGGGAGACATCCACACGGCGCAGGTAAATTCATTGCTAGAAATCTCCTTAGTTCTGAGACAGTTGAGCGAAGTTATACGGAGCGGTGAAATTGTTGTAGCGAATTCGCAGGCGTTCTTCGAACTGGCGATCAAGCGTCTCGATGGCCAGACTCATCTGAGGCTCACTGTCCCAGGGAATCAGGAAGGCGGCGTTGTAGATCATGTCGCTGGTCTGCGGTGGGTTTTCCACCACGTCCGTTGCCAGTCCACCCAGCGCCTCACGGAACTGCTGGACGATCGCCTCTCGATGGGCGGCCATCGCCTGCTCGGTGGCCTGCCCAAAGCGGATAACTTCATCCATACTCAGCTTCTTGCCTTCCAGTCGATCGCGCTCCTGACGGAGCGCCAGGTTGACGGCTATCATGCGCCGCTGCTCCTCTTCCCCATTCCAGATTACTTTGACGCTGATTTCGCGATGGCCATCCAGCTTATCAAACAACTGGTTGAGGCGATCGCCATAGGGCTGGGTGAACTGTTGAGCGACTGTTTCCCAATTGGGGCAAAGCATGCGGTTAAACGGAATCGGCAGCAGCGTTCGGTGTCCCTGCTGCATCGCCTGCTCCAGTACCCGCTCGTGGCCGAGCAGGTTCTTGCGGCTGGCCAGATAGCGCTCCTGCTGCGCTTCGGAGTAGAGAAACACAAAACCATCCAGCGGTTGAGCCAGGACGGGCTGTTGATCCAGTCCTTCAAGCGGCAGATCGCAGGGACCGGGAGCAGGAAAAATGCCGTAGAGGTAGTATCCGTGGGTCATAGCAATTCTTTGGGGAATGGGGCGTGTGGGGGCGATCGCCCTTCAGAATTCCCAGTTGAATGAATGAACTCCCATCGGATGAGAAGAAATAGGGCTGTATTTGGGGTGTGGAGCGCA
>CAZVXA010000071.1:0-2192 GCA_964630955.1 uncultured bacterium
CTGTAAATCCTGGTATCGCCCGATTAAAAAATGTAGGGAGCCGGGTCAAAGTCAAACTCCAATTCATTTCTCAAAGGATCGTGAACCAATTAACCTGTAATTGTTTTTGAGAGCGGCGCGGCGAAGCCGCGCCGCTCTCAAAAACAATTTGGTTTTATTGAATTCGCGATCCAAAAGCTCCAAACGGAAACGATTTGGGGGCACATTTGGGCACAAGTTCCCAACGTGCGGTGAGAATGCCACCTGTCCGATAAACGGGGAGCGGGCTTTTGCTGACTGCCCTATCAGGACACTCCCACCTCGCGCCAACAGGTGGTGAGAGCATTCATAATGGCTTCTGAGGAGATTTCTACGAAAGAAATTACCCGTCGTGCGGATGTCTGCCCTGCTGCGCGGGGCAGACATCCACACGACGCAGGTAATTTCATTGCTAGAAGTCTTCTGAAACGATGACAGTGTCAATGCATTCGTGCCATTCCCGCATTGTGGATTACTGAGAAAAAAATCTGGAGCAACAATGACAGATCCGTATTACAAGCCCGAACACCTGCCACAGTTTGCTCAAGTCGGCGAGGGCAGCCCAGAACTGGCGCAGAAATTCTTTGCCTATTACGGTGCAGTCTTTGCCGAAGGGGCGCTGTCTACCCGTGAGAAAGCATTAATCGCGCTCGCCGTTGCTCACACCGTACAATGTCCCTATTGCATTGATGCCTACAGTAAGGATTGCCTTCAGCAGGGGGCCGATCTGGAGCAAATGACTGAAGCAATTCACGTTGCAACAGCCATTCGAGGAGGAGCGTCGCTGGTTCATGGAATGCAGATGCTCGACCACGTGAAACAGTTGGCGATGTGACCAGGCAGCATACAGTTGTGCAACAGAGTAAACAGCCGCTGAATCCGATTGATGTAATCGGATTGAACAGACGTAATCCAACGCAGAGTGAATGAATGCTGGAATCAACCCAAAGCCAGGAAATTGTCTCTCCTTTCCCGAACCTTGATACCCCAGAGTCAGGCCCGAAACCGACTACCTCTTTACTGAGACGGCGATCGCCCCTCGCAGATCCCCAACAGCAGCTTACCGACCTGGCAGCGTTGAACCTGCCCCCCGAAAAATCCAATTTTCTCCACCGCCTGAAACAAAACGGCTGGGAAACTTTTCAGCCCGCAAAGCTAGAGATTTTTCAGATTAACGTCGGCAAACTGTGTAATATGACCTGCCGCCACTGCCATGTGGATGCAGGCCCCGATCGCCGTGAGATCATGACCCGCGAAACGATAGACGCCTGTCTACAGGCGCTGGATCAGACCGAAGCGCACACAGTGGACATTACGGGTGGCGCGCCTGAGCTGAATCCTCACTTCCGCTATCTGGTGGAAGAGTGCGTCAGACGAGGTAAGCACGTCATTGATCGGTGCAATCTAACGGTGCTGCTGTTGCCCACACTGGCAGATCTTCCCGACTGGTTAGCTCAGCTTGGGGTAGAAGTGGTATGTTCCTTACCGCACTACCGCAAGTTCAACACCGATGCCCAACGCGGGGACGGCACTTATGAAAAATCGATTGAAGCGCTGCGTCGGCTCAATGCTGCGGGCTACGGGCAGGGAGACCCTGAACGTCGCCTGACCCTGATGTCGAACCCGGTCGGTGCCTTCCTTGCAGGTAGCCAGAAGAAAATGGATGAGGAGTGGAAGACTGGGCTATTGAAGAATCATGGTGTGATGTTCGATCGCCTGATCACCCTCAACAATATGCCCATTTCCCGCTACCTGGAATGGTTGGAGCAGTCAGGCAATCTGGAGCGCTATATGCAGCTTCTAATCGACTCCTTCAATCCTGGTACCGTATCGGGGTTGATGTGCCGCAATACACTGTCAGTATCGTGGGACGGGCATCTGTTCGACTGCGATTTTAATCAGATGCTGGATCTGGAGGTACAGTCTCCCAGTGGAGAACATCTGAAGATTCACACCTTCGATCCAGTCGCTCTGGCACAACGGCAAATTGTGACTGCTCGCCACTGCTTTGGTTGTACGGCGGGGGTGGGAAGTTCCTGTGGAGGGGCGATCGAAGCGTAATATCGTATTTACTTGAAAACCCATCATACAGACGTGGTGGGGGGGGGGTGGGGGGCCCCCCCCAAGGATTTTGGGTTTTTTTTTTTTAAAACAAAAAACGCCAACACAGACGG
>CAZVXA010000071.1:2202-29233 GCA_964630955.1 uncultured bacterium
GTGTGGCTCTCTACGTTTTATTTATTTTATATTTCAAACACAAAATACCCCGGTGGGTGGGGTGTTCCCCCCCCCCCCACGTCTGTATGATGGGTTTTTAGTTTTACCAACCAAACGGGACAAAGCGATCGGGTTCATCAAAGGCAAACCGCCCATAACCAAGGAACTGACCATAGGCGGGTTCTCCCTGGGGGAAGGCCGTCACCCCAAACAGGTAGGTGCCACCCGTTTGAGGATTGCGGTTGGGACGCAGAGCAACGGTGACCGTGTTGCCGGGAGGAACAGGAGGATCAAAGGTAACGGTAATGGTTTGCTCCTCGCGGTTGAATACAGTGGGAGCCAACATTAGTGCTGTGCCCCGATCGCGCCGGGTTCCCAGAAATGCCCGTGTCTCTTCCGGGTCGTACAGCACTCGACGGTTGACGGAATTTCCATTGCGCTGGGCAACTGTCACCCGTTGAAGTGGCTCACCCGCATTTGGTGGAACCTCCAGCGTGAAATAGTAGGTGGCCCCCCAAATGTCGGTACGGCTTTCGGTGGTCGAAGCGGTCACCAGCCTTGGCGGCTGAATAAAGTAAACCTTGCCATCGGAAAGCCTGACGGCCTCGGCGGGAAGTGTCGCCAGAGCACCAACGGACAGCACCGTTGTCAATGCGATGCCAAACCAGGATGAAGGACGCATATCTTCTGCCCTCCAGAAAAGATGTGTATTCAATCTAGCGAATGGAGGGAGGAGAGGGGGGGCGATCGCCAAAGTTCTACCTTCAGCCATAAAGCTTCCGGCTGCTGAGGCTTGGCCACCGCAACCCAAAACCTGATCATCTGAAAAATAACCAGATGATACCGCCTACCATCAGCAGTGCCAGACTCAGATCGATCGCCCACCACCAGCCGTAGAGAAAAGCAGTCGGGCGCTGTCTGTTATAGTCTCCGTTTCTGGCAATCCAGTAAGCTTCTTTGAAATCCAGCAGTATTTTGGGACAGCGCTCCAGCACTTTTAGCTCAAAAGCGTCTTCACCGTAGGATTTCCAATCTGCTTGCAGCCGTTTATTGGCGTGTTTGCCTTGATTCAGTTGGCTTTTGTGCTGCTTCCAGCGCTTTTGAATGTCCTTCGCCTGCCCGACGTATCGCATTCCATTCGCACGACATTTGATCTGGTAGATACCGGGATCTGATTGACGTTTGCGCTGACGGGGGAATCGTTGGTTGGATTTCGTCGGCATGGGGCGATCGAATCTGTTGATGGTTGGGGGGGGTAGATGGATGTTGGGCGATCGTTGGGAGTTTAGGGCGTAGCATTTGCGTAGTGGATGGTTTGGGGGAGCGGTGAGTTTCTCGCGCAAATGCTGCGCCCCTACGGTGGGCAACGCAAATTGGGGTGGAGTTAAAATCCCAGGTCGGCTTTGGCGGCTTCTGCGGCGCGGAACAGGGCGGTATCTGGTAACTCTTCCCAGGCGGTGTCGCCCACTTCAGCGTAGAATTTTTCGTCGTAGGCGCGGGTGCGCACCACTACGGGCATGGGGACAGCGTGACCGAGAATCAGCGCCTGCTGCTTGGAATCGAGCTTCGCCAGCACCGATCGCAGTGCCTGTCCACCGGAAACTCCGGTAAAAATCGCGTCGATGTCTTTCTCGTCATTGAGAAGTGCAGTGATGCGGGTGCCGATCTGAGACATCACCTCGTTGTCGATTCCTGAAGGTCGCTGGTCTACCACCATGAGCGTTACAAAATATTTGCGCATTTCGCGGGCGATCGTCCCAAAAATGGTCTGCCGGACGGTAGCGGAGTCGAGAAAGCGGTGGGCTTCTTCGATGGTGATGACGAGCTGTTGGGGGCGATCGCTCGGATTCTTAGTCTGCAAAAAGCGTTCGGCCTTGTGCACATAGCTGGCGTGGATGCGTCGCGCAATAATATTGGTCGCCAGCATATAGGAAAGCATATTGGACTGGGAACCAAATTCCACCACAACGTGCTTTCCGGCTTCGAGCGCCTCCAGCACCTGAGCAACATAGTTGTGAGGCGTGGTCTGCCGCAGATATTTCAGGTCATCCAGACGAGTCAGTTTGCGCTGGAGCGCCATGATGGAGGACTTGCTGCCCATCTTGACCTCGCAAAACTCCTGGATCTCCTCATTGGTCATCGTCAGGAGACGGGAGATCCAGTTTTTGCCAAACTCATTGCGCAGAATGATGGCGTTTTCCAGGCTGGCCTCCGACAAATTGAGTTCGCCGCGCACCAGCGTCAGATCTTCCACTTCAATCTGGTCGTAGCTGATGTAGAGTTCCTGGGCGTCACGCACACCGCGCCGTTTTGTAGAAGCCGGGTCCAGCGTAAAAATCTGCACCTGACCAGGGAAGAGCTGCCGCAGCCCTTTGACCGTGCTGAACTGCTTACCCTCGCGGGTAGCCTCCCAGCCGTACTCGGAGTGCATATCAAAGATCAGATTCACCGCCGCCCGCTTGCGAATGATGCCAGAGAGCACCAGCCGCGTCAGAAAGGATTTTCCGGTACCCGATTTGCCAAAGACGCCATTGCTGCGCTCGACAAAGCGATCGAGGTCAATACACACGGGCACCTCCATATCGATCGGTTGCCCAATGGCAAAATTGCGCCGATGGGGGTCATCCTCCCAACCAAACACCGCCCGAAAGTCCCGCTCACTGGCGTCGTAGACCTGACTGAAGTGACTGGGAATCGTTTTCACGGGCATCAACTCAACCGCACTGGTGTTTGCTTTGTAGGTTGTCTTCCCGTTTGTTTTCTTATTCTGTTTCAGTTCACTGTCCAACGCATTCTGACTACTCTCGGTAATCATCAGCATCGGCGACAGATTGACCGTCCCATAGGTTCCACTCCCCGCCAGAACCTCGTGCAGGAAGGTGTTTTCCGGATCAGGAGGATTCGCCAGAATGCGCTGGCTGGCGGCCCCCAAAGCCACATCGGTGAGCATACAAAAAAAGCGCGATCGCCGCCCCTGCACCACCAGAAACTTGCCGACCCGCATATCCTCAACGATCACGTCAGGATGCAGGCGCACTTCTAGTCCCTGACTGAGGGAGCCTTGAATGACTGAACCGAGCGGGTTTTCCATGAATGAAACCAATTTCCTTGTCCAATAATACACCCGTCCTCAATACGTGCGTTCTATGTGTTGTAAACTTTGAGCAGTTTATCTGTACTGTTTCATGCTCGACCTGACTAAGCTTGCTCGCCAGATGCAGGGCATCAGCCAACACCTGAATGCTGAGGCTGCTGCTGCCAAAAAACGATTGGATCGAGCACAGCTTTTGTTAGGGGAGGCGCAGGAACGACAGGAAGACCTGGTAGAGGTGCGCCAGAGCTGGAGCGATCGCCTTGGATTTGCCGCCGCTACGCCCCTCGAACCCTTGACCACTCGCGTTACCATTAGTCCTGCCCTACCCTGTCACACGGTGATCGCCACCGACGGGTCACAGATTGCACCCAGTCACCATGAGATCGCCTACTGCTATTTGATTAACGTGGGTCGGATCGTGCTGCACTACGGACAAAACCGTCATCCACTGCTGGATAGCCTACCGGAGGTGTTTTATCGCCCCGAAGACCTCTATGCGTCGCGGCAGTGGGGCATCAGCACGGAGGAATGGATGGGCTATCGGCGCACTGCATCGGAGGCGATGGTGCTGGCGGAGTTGGGAGAAGCCGTTAGCAAGGAACCAGGTAATCCTCAACTGGCAATGGTTGATGGTTCCCTGATCCACTGGTTTCTGGAACCCCTGCCGGGGGAGGCGCGCGATCGCATCCTCACCCCCATCCTGCAAGCCTGGGATGGCTTGAGAACGGCTGGAATTCCTCTGGTGGGCTACCTCAGCGCCGCCCGCAGTGGAGAAGCCCTGAACTTCCTGCGGTTGCACACCTGCCCCCATTCAGTGCCCGACTGCCAAACCTACTGTCCCGGTAAAACCGAAGACGCACCCTGTCAGGTGTTTGCGCCCCTGAGGGATACCGCCCTCTGGGGACTGTTGCTGGAACCAGGACAGCGCAGCGCGATCTGGCGCAGTTCTGCCAAAATTCTGGACTTCTATGGCGACCATCGCGTGCATTTTTGCTATGTCAACGTCGGTGCCGAAGTTGCGCGGGTCGAATTTCCTGCCTGGGTTGCAGAGGATGAGGATTTGCTGAATACCGCACTCAGTCTAACGTTGACCCAGGTGCAGAAGGGCTACGGCTATCCAGTGGCACTGGCGGAGGCCCACAATCAGGCGGTGGTGCGGGGGGGCGATCGCGCCCGGTTCTTCGCTCTGCTGGAGCGAGAGATGATCCGCTCTGGCCTGAGAAATATCGGTACGTCCTACAAAGAGGCCCGCAAACGAGGCAGCATTGCTTAAATTATCAAAACCCAATCAGGCTGCTCCCCCCGCATAGCGGGGGGAGCAGCCTGATTGGGTTTTCGATGTCTGCTTGTTTAAGCGGATGCTAAAAATCCCCTAAATTTCCGGTCGAAGCGATCGCATCTGAAGTAGGCTAAGGGATACATTTGCGTGACTTGATTGGGTGAACATGAAACTGGCAGAACGGGTAGCACAGGTAACGCCGTCGATGACGCTGGCGATCGATGCCAAAGCGAAGGCGTTGAAGGCAGAGGGTGTTGACGTTTGTAGTTTTAGTGCGGGAGAGCCAGATTTCGACACCCCCAAGCATATTGTGGAAGCTGCAAAAGCGGCGCTGGATCAGGGAAAAACGCGGTATGGTCCGGCAGCAGGGGAGCCAAAACTGCGGGAAGCGATCGCCCAAAAACTCCAGCGGGATAACAGTCTTTGTTACGGCGCGGAGAATATTATTGTTACGAACGGTGGAAAACAATCGCTGTTTAACTTGTTTCTGGCAACGATCGATCCAGGTGATGAGGTGATTATTCCTGCGCCCTTCTGGGTCAGCTATCCAGAGATGGTGAAGCTGGCAGGTGGGATTCCGGTGGTCGTTCAAACGACGGTTGAGTCGGGCTTCAAGATGACGCCAGACCAGCTCAAGCAGGCTATCACCCCGAAGACGAAATTCCTGGTCTTTAACTCACCTTCGAATCCAACCGGGATGGTGTACACACCGGAAGAAGTAAAGGCGATCGCCCAGGTCGTTATAGACAGTGATATCTGGGTTGTTTCCGACGAGATTTACGAAAAGATTCTCTACGACGGAGCAGAGCATCTCAGCATTGGAGCGGCAGGGCCAGAGATCTACGAACGCACGGTCGTCAGCAGTGGGTTCGCTAAAACCTATGCTATGACCGGATGGCGGGTCGGCTTTATGGCAGGGCCAGCGCCTATCGTTAAAGCCACTGCCACGATCCAGGGACACAGTACATCGAATGTCTGTACGTTCGCTCAATATGGGGCGATCGCCGCCTATGAAGGCCCCCAGGACTGCGTGCAGGAGATGCTGGCCGCGTTTGCAGAACGGCGCAAGATGATGCTGGAGCGGCTGAATGCGATGCCGGGAATTGTCTGCCCAAAGCCCGATGGAGCGTTCTATGTGTATCCCAGCATCGCCAAGACAGGGATGAGTGCGCTGGAGTTTTGTAGCGCGCTGCTGGATTCGCAGCAGGTGGCGGCGATTCCAGGGATTGCGTTTGGGACGGATGATTGCATTCGGTTGTCCTACGCGACGAGTCTGGCGGTGATTGAGAAGGGGATGGATCGGTTGGCGAAATTTGTGGAGAGTATTCAGAGTTAAGGAAAAGGTTGAAAGCTCCAAAGCTGTTCCGCTCGCTATACAGGCGGAACAGCTTTGGGGCTTTCAATCTTCATCGCACTTGTTACCTGAACATTTCTGGTTGCGAACCAGAGATCTGGAGGGGGTAGCTTACCCCCCAAAAAGCCTGGTTTTGCCCAAAACCTCCCAACCACCCCAAACACTCACCCCCTACTTTGCGGAACCGATCACCCCTGCACTGTATCTACCCAATTGGGGCTTCTCAGCCACAAAGCCGCGCAAGGTTACTCGCTGGTCTAACATGGTCTTAAGCTTTGCTATGCTGAAGAGTCGCCCACGGCTTCGCCCCTGAATACTGTGTGAGGGTTCTCGTTTTCGTATGCAACCACCAATTCCTGCCGGGACTGTTCTGCAAAATCGCTATCGTCTTCTGGGAGTGCTCGGTCAGGGAGGATTTGGACGTACCTACCTGGGGGAAGACCTGGGACGGTTCAATGAGCGGTGTGCACTGAAGGAATACATTCCCCCTGCGGCGGGGGAGTATGCGCTGCAAAAATCGAAGGAGTTGTTTCAGCGAGAGGCGGCGATCCTCTATCAGATTCAGCATCCGCAGATTCCTCAGTTCCGGGCGACGTTTGACGAAAATCAGCGCTTCTTTCTAGTGCAGGACTATGTGCAGGGGAAGAACTATCGCCAACTGCTGAATGAGCGGAAGGCTCAGGGGATGGCATTCTCGGAGGCGGAGGTGCTGCAACTGATGCGGCAACTGATGCCAGTGCTGGCGCATATTCACGCAAAGGGGATTATTCATCGAGATATTGCGCCTGATAACATCATGCTGCGGCAGTCGGACTATCTGCCTGTCCTGATCGATTTTGGCGTGGTGAAGGAGATCGCCACCCGGATTCAGACAGCGGAGACGGAGACGCAGCAGGCCACCAGCGTGGGCAAGCTGGGCTACGCGCCGAGTGAGCAGATGCAGACGGGACGGGCCTATCCGAATAGCGACCTGTATTCGCTGGCGGTGACAGCAGTGGTGCTGCTGACGGGGCGCGAACCGCAGGATTTGTTTGACGATGTGACGCTGACCTGGCACTGGCAGCGGTTTGTGAGCGTGCATCCGGGGTTCGCTCAGGTGCTGAATAAGATGCTGAGCTACCGACCGGGCGATCGCTACCAGTCTGTTGCCGAAGTGGCACAGGCGCTACAATCGCTGGCGACTCCCGGTGCGCCGATGCCTCCCGTTCCTGCTCCCCCTGCCTACCCACCCGCCTCCCAACCCACCTACCCGCAACCACCACTGCCCCCTCCAGTGCCTGCTGCTCCCGATGTATCACAGATGCAGACGATCGCTGTAGGGCGACCCGTGCCCACGGCTGGTGCGACGACTCCAGTGCAGCGATCCACTCAACCCGTCATTCCTCCTTCTCAACAGGAACCATCGGTATGGGACAACCCCTGGGCTGTGCTGGCGATCGGTCTGGGTCTGGCGGTGGTTACCGGGATTGGTTCTTGGGCAGTCGTCAGCGCCCTTTACAACGGCCAGCAGACCTCCGTCACACCCACACCTACGGTCACACCTACGGTCATACCCAGCCCCACACCCACACCCACACCCACACCCACACCCACCCAACCGGTTCAATTTGATCAGCGGCTTAACCTCAGCCCCGGTACGTCCACCACCGCCAGGGGGACACTACGATCGAACCAGACGATCAACTATCTAATTTCGGCCCAGCAGGGGGAGACTCTGGGGGCAAGCCTCCAGGGAGAAGGAGTTCTGTTGTCGGTGCTGGCTCCGGACCGACAGCCGGTGAATGAACAGGCGCGTCGAACTCAAAGCTGGCAGGGGCAGGTGAACGTGAGTGGTGACTATGTGGTGCAAATCAGCCCAGTACAGGGTGTTCCCCAGGCAGACTATGCACTGACCGTCAGTCTGGAGGCTCCCCCGACGCCAACGCCCACCCCGACGCCGACGCCCACCCCCGCCCCAACAGATGATCAATCCGGGCAGCCCCAGTATCTTGATATTCCTCAGGGTCAAAGTTCGGTAGAGGTGCCAGACCAGGTGCGTCCAGGGCAAATCCGCCGCTATCTGGTGAATATTCAAGGGAATCAGCAACTGACAGCAGAACTGATTCAGGGCAATGCCAGACTGGAGGTGCGTTACCCCGATGGCCAGGTTGCCGATGGCGCAGAAACCTTCGTCGAAATTCCAAACACGCTTCAGTCGGGGTATTACGAGATCGATGTCTCTGCTAACGAAGTGGCAAACTTTGTGTTGCGGGTCAGTGTTCGGAATCCCTAAGTGCCTATCCGAATAACAAAAAAGCAAATTCTGGAGGGCGCGCCCTCCAGAATTTGCTTTTTGGATAGGCACTCAGTCCCATGATGAGCAGACGGTGGCCTCCCCCTGCTTATCATCTTTTTCCAGGCACACTTAAGGACTGGAGTTTTGACTCAATCGCGCTGATTTTTCCTGAAATGCTGACTCTGTAAGCGTTTCAGGAAAAATCAGCGCTAAAATCAAATTCGCCGTGAAACGCTCTCTACGAGAGGTATTTGTTTAGCGTTTTCGGATTCCTGCCTGGGCGACGCCCAGGCAGGAATCCGAAAACCTTTTTAAGCGTCTGTCGCGTGCCCCTGCGGCGCAGGGGCACGCGACAGACGCTAATCACATACTACGAGAGCGTTTCACGGCGTTATAGGAAAAATAGTCATAAGTCCATTCAGTAGGCAGGCGCGATTAAGCTTTTGGGGTTTCAAGCTCAATCGCGCCCAATTACTTACTTAAATGCATAAGTTCTGTAAAATAGTAAATCCTCAACTAATTGCAGTCCTGCCTATGGGGAACGGTTTATCAAAAGTGAGTCTGGCTCCGTTTGCCCTGGCACTGATAAAACGTACAGGATTGCGACCTCTGCCGTTGTTGTAAAAGGAAGTTTGGCTTGAACGCTCTGTTGATTGCAGGAACGGATACGGGGGTTGGCAAAACAGTGCTGACCTGTGCGCTGGCGGCCTATTGGCAGATGTACGGCGGGGGGCGATCGCTCGGTATCATGAAGCCGATTCAGTGTGGGGAGGGCGATCGCGAACTGTTTATCCGCCTGTTTCCGCTGAATCAATCGGCAAATGAGATCAGCCCAATTTACTTTGGCACCCGTCTGGCTCCCCCGATTGCTGCGGAACGAGAACACAAGAAACTTAACCTGGAAAAGCTATGGCAGGCTTTTGAGACCTTATCGCGCCAGAAGGATTGGGTGCTGCTGGAGGGGATCAGTGGGTTGGGATCGCCCTTAACTCGCGACAGCAATGTGGCCGATCTGGCCTGGGACTGGCGGATTCCAACCGTCCTGGTAGTCCCGGTGAAGCGGGGGGCGATCGGGCAGGCAGTGGCGCATGTGGCGTTGGCACGGCAATCTCGCGTTCATCTGAAGGGCATTGTGCTCAACTGCATCCAACCCTGTACCGAGCAAGACATTGAAGACTGGGCACCCTCCCGACTGATCGAGTCCCTGACCAGTACCCCGATTCTGGGCATGATCCCCCATCTCAGCGACCCAATCAATTTGTCAAATCTGGCTCAGGTTGCTTCTGATCTCGACTTAGAGAGCATCATGCCCCTCAGTTTTTAGCTGGACTCTTGCCTAAAAGCCTATCCAAAAACCCAAATTCTGACAGGCGCGACGCTGTAGCGTCGCGCCTGTCAGAATTTGGGTTTTCATTATTCGGATAGGCACGAACTGGACTTTTGACTACAGCGCCTTGCACTGACCTAAACCCAAGTTTCGAGTTAGGAAACTTGCTCCGAACAGGAATGCGTTTGGCGTCTCTCGTGTGCCCCTGCGCCGGGGGGGCACACGAGAGACGCTAAACGGCACGGGCGGAACAGTTTTTGGGGTTTATGCCCAGGCTGGAGGGGTATGCTGATACCAGCACACCCCTGAAACTTAAGCCTCAGCTTGCTGCTTAGATTCTTTGCGTTTCCGCATAGCAGCGGCCCCCAGACCCATTAGACCGGGCAACAGAGCCGGGGTAGGGATAACGCGAATAGTGCTGGACCAGCTTCTCACCCCTGTGCCCGCCTGGGTTGTCAGTGTGCCAACCCCCTCCAGACCATTGCCGAAAACACCCCGGAAGGAGTAATCCAAGCTAGCTGGGTTGATGGATGGAACGTTGACAAAGTTGGTTAGCGTCATGTTGAACACGGGCGTTAAGGGGAATTGCAGGAAATTCCCGGACACAGCGCCTGTAGGGATGGTAGGAAGATCCCGAATAAACCCGGCTAACGCGACGTTAGCGCCATCATCGGTACCAACTCCGATAGCAGTACCCACGAACTGGCTCTGGGCACCCAGAAAAGCTGCCACTGCAGGATTTGCAAAGTCTGCCTGTGTGGGACTCAGGTAGAAGTTAATGTTGTCAGGCTGAGAATCTGCCAGAAAGAACAGGTTGAGGCTATCACCAATGCTCAGAGCATGGGCGGGAGCCGCACCAAAAAATGATCCAGCCACGACTGTTGTGACAAGACCTGCACTCAGTCCAAAAGCTTTGAGATTCATAATCAATGACTACCTCAGTGTACGTTTGTCGTTCGTGTGATAAACCCCAGGGGGAAAGGCGATCGCGCGATCGCTCAAGCAGTGCACCTTTGGTAGAGCAGCGAACTAGAAGACACAGACTGGAAGAACGCAGTACCCCTGAACTTACTGCGATCCTGTGAGAAATCAGGATTTAGAACAGGCAAATCATGCGCCGCACAGCATTTCACATCAGTTTCTACAATCTTCCGAACTGTATGAGTAGAAACGATATAGCCATAACCACGGCTGCCAGGACGGGGTACAGGGGTTCCATTCCTGCGTGGAGGCGATGCCCCACACCCCCTGTCCAAATCAAGGTGGCGATAGCTATCCAAGTCGAAATCGAGTAAATCCTGGTAGTGCCCCCGTTCGTCTCAGGTAATAGAGTTTGCGAATGAGACGAATGGTCAATATCTGTGGAGAATCCACAAGATACGCCGATTATGCTACAGACCACCCTGGGAGGTGCAACATTTTCTGCGGGAATTTACAGTTACTTCATCAAATAACCTTGACATTTCCTCAGTATTTCTGGCAAGAGAATTTTTCAGTCAACAATTGAATACCCACTGGCATCCGTAGATACACTGGGAGTGACCAAATCTCTCTTGCTTACCGCCTCAAGGCAGCAAAGAACAGTTGCGATCGCCCTCTACTCAAACCAAGAAGTGTCTCCCCAGAAAAGGTTCCTGGAGCAGTTCATTAACCCTTTGTCATACCCGAAGAATTCCTTTACAACGCTTTGCCGATTCCCCCTCTCACAACCAACTGAAGAAGGCCATCCTTCCTGATGGCAGCAACCACACGCGATAAGATGATGGTCTAAGCTCTATCTTCTTGAACCAGAAGAGTCAACCGAATCTTTAGCCATACACACCCATGTCTGCCCCTACCGTCGCCCAACCTCCGCAAAATCTTCCCGTCAGTCGCACCGTCCTCAGCAATGGCACTGTCGTTCTCACCGCAGAAAACGATGCCGCAGATATTGTTTCAGCACGGATGTTCTTTCGGGCGGGAAGTCGCTATGAGGCGCTGGAGCAGGCGGGGATTTCGCACCTGTTTACCACCGTGCTGACCAAAGGGACGCAGCGCCTTTCGTCAATGGAAATTGCAGAGCGTGTTGAGTCTGTCGGTGCAAGCCTGGGAACCGACTCCACCTCAGACTATTGTCTGCTCAGTCTGAAAACGGTTTCGGGTGATTTTGCCGAGATTCTGGAGTTGGCGGCAGAACTGCTGCGATCGCCCTCCTTCCCTGAATCTGAAGTGGAACTGGAACGCAAGCTGGCCCTCCAGGGAATCCGCTCCATGCAGGAGCAGCCATTTGCGATCGCCCAAAAACAACTGCGGCAGGCCATGTACGGCAACCATCCCTATGCACTCCCTGGCCTGGGCACTGAAGAAACGATGGCGCAGTTAAGCCAAACCGACCTGCTGAAATACCATCAAACCTACTTCCGCCCCGACAATCTGGTCATCAGCATTGCCGGAAATATTACCCAGGAAGACGCGATCGCTCTGGTGCAGGAGAACTTTGGCGACTGGCGATCCCCTGACTTCCCCCTGACTGAACCCACCCTGCCATCCGTTATCCCCAATCCCCGTCGCATGGCGATCCCCCAGGACACGCAACAGGCAATCGTCATGCTGGGCTATCTGACCGCAGCGGTAAAGCACTCCGACTACATCCCGCTGAAGTTAATCAACACCTACCTGGGCAACGGCCTCTCCAGCCGCCTGTTTGTGGAACTGCGGGAGAAACAGGGACTGGCCTACGAAGTTTCCGGCTTCTACCCCACCCGCGTCGATACTTCTCAGTTTGTGGTGTATATGGGAACCGCACCAGGCAATGTGGCGATCGCCCTGGACGGTCTGCGTCGAGAAGTAGATCGATTGGCCCAGATTGAGCTGCCCGAAGCAGAACTTCAGACAGCAAAAAATAAGCTACTCGGTCAGTACGCCCTGGGTAAGCAGACCAATGCCCAGATTGCCCAACTGTACGGCTGGTATGAAATTTTGGGGCTGGGGATCGATTTTGACATGGAGTTTCAGGAGGCGATCGCTGCTGTCGATGCTGTCACGGCTCAGGCGGTCGCCCAGCGCTATTTCATCGAACCCTATATCTCCCTGGTGGGGCCAGCAGCGGCGATTGAGTAGACAGCGTTCAGGCTGAAACTCGCTCAATGTACTGGCTATCCATCAGGAAGGCTCCCTTACTGAAGCGCACCCCCCAGTAACCACCAGGACGGCGATCGAGGATGACGCCCTCTTCGCCCAACTGAATGACGCTAGGTGGACGCAGCATCGGCATTGGGTCTGCCGTTTTGACGTAGGGAGGCATGGCGATCACGCGCACAGTATCACCGACAGCAAATTCTTGAGTCATAGGACTGGTAAGGGGTGAAGGGATGGAGGTGTTTGTTTAGCTGTACACCGCATTACCTAAAATCATAATCTTTCACCCCAGCGGCGTCCGAATCTGAGGCAGGTGAACCGCGCTCACACCGTCCACCAGCGTGCGATTCAACATGGGATTGTGGTGGTGGCTAAACCCAATGTCGCTATCGGGATGAAACACCACAAAGGAAATGCTTTCGTCATGCGTCCGAAATTTGTGCAAGGTGTCGGGTGGGATCACAAACAGCATCCCCGGCTGAAGCTGCACAACGCCATTTGGGGTCTTGCCTTCGCCAGCACCATCCAGCACCATCCCGATGCGGCAACTGGGATGGGTGTGCATCGTCTGGTCGCAGCGGGGTGGAAAGTAGAGTGCGTTCAGGCAGGGATTTCCCTGGTAGCTGGGGGGAACCAGAACACTGTTGGTACCACCGTCGATGTAGGCAAAGCGTCCCGTAGATTCGACTGGTCCCCCCAGGGTGAACAGCCCGCGATCGCTGGGACTGGTGATTACCAGACCGCAAGAGTTCTCTCCGCCAATCTGCCCTGCGCCAGGGAGGCAAAAATACATACCGGGATAGAGCAAAAATGTTTGGGCACCCTGCTGCCGGTTCAGGATGGGATGCCCCTGATAAACAAAACCATAGTGAGTGCCCTCCTCCGGCAGTGGCAGGACATTGCCCTGCCAGGTGCGGAGGAGAACCGTTGAATCTGGATAAGACAGAACCTGATTGAGCGGGTGGTGAACGGAATAGAGTTCCATAAAACTAGCTGGGCAGCAGTAAGGTTTCCTCGATGTGCTGGCGATCGCCCCGATCCATCCGACAGCCCTCGCTTTTCAAACAGCGAAGCAGCAACTCATTGGCCCGATAGTATTGTCGCAGCAGATCCTTCTCGGTCGCGGTGAATTGATGATCACTCAACTGCCATTGATCATTCCCAATATGGTGCAGGTTCTCCTTTGCCACCCTGCGGGCATCATCGGCAATCTGGTCAAGCGCTTCAATATCCTCCAGAATCTCGTCCTCTAACTGGGTAAATGACTCCAGTTTCTTGCGGAGATTGGGCCTGATCTTTTTCGACTTGAGGGCGATCTGAATGCCCAGCCACATGGCCTGGTTTGCCGTTTGCACCGATGTAATTTTCTGGTCGTCGGGGGCAGTGGTTTCATAGTCCTGGGCGATCGCGATGGCCTGGGGCAACGTGGTGTCCTTCAGCGTTCGCGTGAAGAAACTGGCGCAGACCAGAATCGTGGTGGAGGGGTCTGCCAGCAGGGCGATCGCTCGTCGGGCATCAATATCAAAGTCAATATCAAAGCAAAAGGCACGAACCGCCAGCGGCTTGAAGGCGGAAAATTCTGGGGCAACAGCGCGATCGCGTACATACTGCAAAAATCGCTGGAGCTTCAGTTCTCCTGCCAGGAGTTGGTCGATCTTCTGTTTCATCGGTTTGATCAGCCGACTGGCATCCCGCAGCATTTCCGTTGTCAGCAGAAAGACTTCTCGCCATCGGGGTTCGAACAGATGCTCCAGCAAGTCGTGGATGGCCTGGTCCAGGTGAGGCGCATTGAACACCATCTCCCGTGCCGCAAAGTATTCCTGGAAAGTCAGATGGGAGAAAGAATAAATTCCCTTCGCCCGTTCCACCAGTAACCCGTGCTGAGCTTCGATGGAACGGAGAACGGCTTCACTGTCGAGTTGGAGCGCCTCCGGGTCTGTTTGGGCATCCGGCAGATCAGAAATGTACTCGCTGATGTAGTCCTCGACAACGGACTGTTTGAAAAAATACTCCTGGTTCTTGAAGGAAACTAAGGCAATGTGGCTGAGTAAATCCTGTTTATGCTGAAGCGACAGCTTCCGGTACACCTGATCCCGCTGAATGCCTCGCTTGGCATCCCACTTTTTCAACAGCGCGTCGATGCCTTCCTTGTAGAGTTCCGACAGGCTGGCGGGAAATTCACCCGATTCTTCGAACGACAGACAGAGCAACGTCAGCAGCAGCGGACTGACGGCCAACTGGTGAATTTTGGGATGCTGCTGGAGCGATCGCAAGAATGCCACAGGTCGAACCACTTTCTGGCTGAACCACTTGGCTGCGAACGCTGCAATCTGCGCCTCATCAAAATCCGCGACCTCCACCTCGGTAAATTTCTCAAAGGTGTATTCCCATGCAGCAATACGACAGGTGATGACAAAGTGGTTGTCGTGAAACTGCTCTGAGAACTCCCGAATCTCCCGCAGAATGCGATCGTGATCATCTGCCCGGACTTCATCCAGTCCATCCAGAAGAATCAACGCCTGACCCTGATCTAACACGCGGGTGAGAACGCTGAAGGCAATTGTCTCTGCACCCTCTGAACAATAATTGCTGAGATCTCGAAGAACGATATACTCTAGCAGGGACGGCTGATCGGGTAGTTCTGCAAAATCCTTCAGCGTGACAAAAATGGGGAGGCGATCGGCTTCAAACTTGCCCTGGTTGCACTGGATTGCCAGATGCTTGAGAAAAGTCGTTTTCCCCGCCCCTGGTTTACCTAGAATAATCAGGCGGCGGTAGTTCTGCACTGCCTCCATGCCCGACACCCGCTCCTCAGCAACCTTCCCCAGTCCCAGGCGGTCAAAATCTTCCGCCTCAGCCAGTTGCAGCAGATCATCCAATTTCTTGCGTCGGCGTCCTGTGATCTGCTCCAGGATATTGACATCGGTATAAATGTCTTCGATGCCAATCGGATAGGACATATCCAGGATGCGCATCGTGCCGCAGCGTTCCTCAACGCTGTCATAGACCTGTCGCCGCAGATCCTGCACCAGGGAAGCCAGGTCTTCTGCCGCACTGGCGGTTAAATCACCAGGGACGGCTGGGGAAGCGCCATGTTTACCAGGTGATGTTGGGGAAAAATGAACGGTTTTGATGCCCGCGATGACCTGCCAGTCAAGGTTCAGGCGATCGCAGATCTGCATAAAGATGGTTTGGGCGATCGGTTCTCCCTTAAAGAAATTGGTGATGGGCTGGCGGCTGCAATCAATCAACTCCCGCAGGTAGTTCTGCGTCCACCCCAACTGGGTCAATGACTGCCTGACCAACTGAATTCCCTCAGGCGTTGCGGTAAGCGATGGTCTGGCCATAGTGGCGGGGTCTTCCTACTAAATGTGCAGTACTTCCTACATAAGGCTATACAAATTCTAACTTGGGGCTTGCCATAAAATAAAATCCCAGTAAAATCCCAATTCTTGTTTGGCGCGGCTTCGCCGCGCCAAACAAGAATTGGGATTTGATTAAACAGCAAATCCCTTAGGATCACGGATTGATTAAGCAAGAGCCTATCCGACTCATTCTGGCAGGCGCGCGCCAGCATTGGCCGGAGATAGGCTCTCAGTGTCTCTCGCGTGCCCTTGCGGCGCAGGGGCACGCGAGAGACACTCAAGCAACCCAGGACGAGGGCAGACTGGAAACGAGGGAAGGGAGACTGGATTAGCCCGATTCTCTGGCATCTGCTCACCAAAAGAGTTATCCAGAAGCACCATCCAGGAGAGTTGGATAAATTTACATAGAATTTACTTGACATTTAGAACTACTTTTCTTAGGATGCTCTCATGTTCAGGCGCTTCTAATTTCCCCGACAGAGACTCCAGTTGTCAGGGAGTCTACTGCGGCCTCAGGCGTTGTTAAATCTGAAATTTTCCTGGAAATGAGAACCTTGCAAACTGCCGCTCCTGATGGGGTCATCGGCAGGATGCTGTCTTGCCTGAATTGTCACTTTACATAGGAGATAAATAGCATGACTCAAATTTTTGGTTCCAGAGGTTCCGATCGCCTCTCCGGCAACAGTTTTAGTAATACACTCTGGGGATTGGGCGGCAACGACACGTTGAACGGTTCTGCGGGGAGCGATCGCCTCAATGGTGGATCAGGACTGGATACCGCAGATTATCGACGTTTAGATAGGGCAATCACGCTACTGCCGGGGGGGCGAGTCAGTAAGGGCAGATTGGGCGTTGACCAGTTGGATAGCGTGGAACGCGTGGTGGGAGCCAGCAGATTGGCAAATACCATCGCAGGTTCTACTGGCAGTGGGAGAGCATCATTCAACATCAATCTCGGTTTCAATCAACTAGTGGTCAATAACGTACCTTTCCTGGGTACCCTCAACTTCACCGTTGAAAACTTTGTCAACGTTATTGGCACACCCAACAACGATCGCATTACAGGCAACCGACTGGCCAACTTTCTGGATGGCTTTAGCGGCGACGATATTTTGGTTGGCGGCGGCGGCAATGATACGCTCATTGGCAATGCTGGCAACGATGTGCTGGTGGGAACGGACAATACTGCGCGAGGCGTGCGCGAAATTGATCGTTTAACGGGAGGAAGCGGCCCGGATGGATTTGTGTTGGGCGATCGCCGTGGCTCCTACTACCGCTTCGGCGGCAGCAGCGATTACGCCATTATCACTGACTTTAGCTCCAATGACCTGATGGTGCTGGGTGCAGGGGAGTCTTTTCAAGCCCGACGCACCAGTGTTGGATTCAACCTGTTTGTTGTCAGAAGCGGCACCTTTGATCTGATTGCCGATGTTCGCACGACAGCCTTCATTCCGCTCCCCAATGGCACCATTCGGCTGGATGCAGGGCAGCGCTTCAACAATTTCATTGTCCTATAGCGATCGAGGTTGGTTCGGACAGGGGGGCGTGGGGGTAGTTCCCCACGCAGAGGCACACCCCCTGCACCCCGTCCTAAGCAACCATCAGGTTGCAATATAGCTAACTGCATAGTTCACAGGAAGTTGAGTTATGTTACCAGGAATATTACTCGTTGTGTTCGCTGAACTCTGTCTACTGTTTCTCACTTCACATCGCCGCTCAAATCTCCACCACAATTCTGTCCCACTTGAATCAACGCCACTACTTTCGTTTCCCAGACAATCCATCCAGACGCTATCACAGGGACAGTACGGAGTGGTCGAGATCGAAATTCCGCCTGATGAGACAGGCCGGGTGCAGTTTCAGGCCACCTCCTGGCCCGCCCGATTCTACCAGAAAGCAGATGTGGCCTTGACGCCCGGTCAACGGGTGGAGGCGATCGCCCTCCAGGGCAACACACTGCTGGTCATGCCTCTCAAAAAGCAATCGATTTAAGTCCCCACATTCACAATTTTGAGGTTTCCCATGAAACAACTCTTCTACTGGCTAATCGGCGATCGCACCGCACGCGACATAGTGTACTGGCTGATGGGCGATCGCGCCGGACGATCCCTGATCTCCGTGTGGAACTGGCTCTGGGGAATGCCCATCGAATCGGGTGGAAAAATCTCCGTGGAGGCGGCCCAGGAGTCCCTTTACACGATGCAGGAGTCAGTTCAGCAACTAACTGAAGCGGTGGCACAGATGGCTGCCAGCCATGAGAAAGCAAAGGCCAAACTCCACAGTAAAACACAGGAATTTCAGAGCCTCCAGGAACAGGCAGCACTGGCGCAGCAGCAGGGTCATGCAGAAGCAGCAAGACTGGCGATGGGAAAAGCGCTCTTAATTGAACAGGTTCTCCCTTCACTCACTGCCCATGTGTCTCAGGCTGAACAAATTCTCACGATGCACCGGGAACGTCTGCTGCGCGAACAGCAGCGGCTGGAAACCTATCGCATGGAGCTACGAAATCTCAAAGATCTCTCGGAAGTCAACGAAGCCCTGGCGGCCATTACCCGACTCGACAGCAGCCTTCAGGTGGACTCGGCGCGATCGCAGTTTGAAACCGCTCAGTCCGCAGTCCAGCGGCGCTACCTGAAGACCAGTGCCCTGGCAGAACTATCCGAGAGTGCCGCTGAAAAGCTTACTGCCGACCTGGAAAAACTTACCCTGGACGACGAGATCACCCAGCGTCTCCAGCAGCTCAGCCCCACCATTGAATCAATGGAGAATTCGCCATGACCACTCGCACTGCCCAACGTCGCAGTCCTCCACCGATCCTCTTTTTTGTTCTGGGCATTATTCTATTTGTCAGCCTCCCCCGCATTCTACCGTTCGTTCAATCAAAGCTCCCGTCCTCCGTTACAATCGCATCCTCTAACAGTCCAATTTCGAACCGGATGAGTCTGGGCGATCGCCTGCTCTTCCCCAATCCCACACCTGACCAGCAAAAAGGAGCCGAAGCCTTCGCCAGAGGCGACTACCGGGCTGCGGCTGAGCACTTTCAAACCTCCCTGCGAATGCGGCGCAATGATCCGGAAACCCGAATTTATCTGAACAATGCGGCTGTGGGCCATCGCAAGTCACTACCCATTGCTGTCAGCGTCCCCATTGGCAGTAACCCTAATGTGGCGCAGGAAATTCTACGCGGTGTCGCTCAGGCACAGCAAGAAATCAACCAGACCGGGGGCATTGGCGGCGCGAAGCTGAAAGTGCAAATTGCCAACGATGACAACAGCGGAGATCTGGCCAAACAGATCGCGGAGAACCTGGTGGAAGACAGTAAAATTCTGGCGGTGGTCGGTCACAACGCCAGCAATGCTTCTCTGACAGCGGCTCCCATTTACCAGCAGGAAAAGCTGGTGATGGTTACCCCAACCAGTTTTGCCAACGCGCTATCGGGATTTGGCGACCATATCTTCCGCACCGTTCCTACTATTCAGTCGATGGCCACACCGCTGGCAGAATACGTGATTCAACAGGCCGGAGTGAAAACGATCGCCCTCTGCTACGACTCCCAGGCCCCCGATAACGTCTCCTTCAAAGCCGGATTTGCAGCGGCCTTCTCCCGCCTGGGCGGACAAATTACCCCTGTTGAATGCGATTTTGCTGCATCCAACTTTGCCCCCCAGACGGCCATCACCGAAATTCTGGACAGTCCCGCCAGAGGACTGCTGATCGCGCCTCATATCGATCGCATCAACCGGGCGATCGCCCTCGCCCAGGCGAACCAGAACCAGCTCCCTCTGTTTGCCAGCCCCACCCTCTACACCATGCAAACGCTTCAGGAGGGCGGCAGCAGTGTCCAGGGCATGGTTCTCTCTGTCCCCTGGTTCCCCACCGAACCCTTTGCCAGCAATGCCCGCAACCTCTGGGGCGGTATGGTCAACTGGCGCACTGCCAGCAGCTACGACGCCACCTGGGCAATTATCACTGCGCTCCAGCAGGAACCAACGCGACCGGGCGTTCAGCAAGCGCTGCGCAATGTTCGCTTTTCTGCGTCGGGAGCCGCCAATGAGGTGCAATTCCTGCCAACGGGCGATCGCGTCGGTCGGGGGGTTCTCGTCCACGTTACAAAGGAAGGGGGAAGCGATCGCTTTGTCCGGAGCAAATATCAGTAACCGGACGTTTGACTCAATCCCGCCGATTTTTCCTGAAACGCTGACCTTGTCAGCGTTTCATTGTCAGCGTTTCAGGAAAAATCGGCGCTAGTATCAGATGTGCTGGCCCCCTCATAGGGGGCGTTTTGCAGCATGGTAGGAAGAAATGTTCAAAATTATCGCACCTGGCCCTCTTTTGTCACACTAGATGAGGCACATTTTCGAAAACTCTCGTTCCAGGCGTCTCGCCTGGAATGCGGTTATGGAGGGCTGCTGCCTCCTACGCTGGGAGAGGGAGGCAGCAGCCCTCCCGGTGGGCATTTCCAGGCAGAGCCTGGAAACGAGAGAACTGCTTAGTTTGTATACAACAAGAGTGATAAGTAAGTGGGCGTGGAAAAAGTCGAAACCAAAAAAGCGATTCCGCCCGCTGCGCGGGCGGAATCGCTTTTTTGGTTTCAAGCTTAATCGCGCCTATCTACTTAGAAGAGGGCCAATCAACAGGTCAGGCCAGCAAGCCAGTGGCGATCGCCATCTCCCAGAATTTGACAAAACCACAATTGTTAAATTATAAATACGCATGAAAACTTCATCGCTAATTAACTATAAAGTGTTTTCGGGATCTCAGGGAAGCCAATCTTAACTTCATGGCCCAACCACTGATTCCTGATACTCACCATTGACGGATTCGCCATTGCATACTCAACCGTCATCCTGGAATACAGTGTTTTAATTTAAGGAAGATAAATCATGCGTATTCTGATGATTCAACCGAACTATCACTCTGGAGGGGCAGAGATTGCAGGAAACTGGCCCCCAGTTGGGTGCCTTACGTCGGTGGCGCTCTGAAGGCGGCGGGCTTCAGTGAAGTTCGCTTTGTTTGAAAGATGCTCCGATTGAGCAACTAATCAACGCTGTCAAAGTCACTCACCACAACGGCAGCTACCGCGATCCGGCGATCGATTGTCTGCTGGAAACAGTGACAACGGGCGGCAAAGAGATAAGTCGGAGGATGCGTTATTAAAAGATTTCTACAAAGGACTGAACCCCAACAGATCCCCGACTTCTTGAAGAAGTCGGGGATCTCCCAGAGACTACGAACTGGTTGCAAAATTCACACTCAATCACTATGACATCTTTACCTTCGCTGCAAATTGGCCAATACACTGCCCACTACCCTATTCTTCAGGGAGGCATGGGAATTCGCATCTCAGGGGCGCACCTGGCCGCAGCCGTGGCTAATGCAGGGGGCATCGGTGTGATCTCAGCGGTGGGATTGGGACTGAACTCCCCCTACTTCGACATCACCGAGTCCAGGGTTGGCAAGCGCAAAGAACAGTTTTTTGAGGCCAACCGTCTGGCGCTGATTGATGAAATTCGTACCGCCCGCCGACTCAGCCCTGGCGGGATTCTCGGCATCAACGCTATGGTGGCCGCCCACGACTACAAAACTCTGGTTCGCACTGCGGTGGAACAGGGAATCAACCTGATCATTTCGGGGGCTGGACTCCCCACCCAACTGCCAGAATTCACCGCCGATCACCCAGAAGTCGCCCTGATTCCGATCATTTCCAGCACTCGCGCCGCCCGGATTATCTGTCACAAGTGGGAACGGCAGTACAATAGACTGCCTGATGCTTTTGTGGTGGAGAATCCCAATTCGGCAGGGGGGCATCTGGGAGCCAAACTGGAAGAGCTGGGGGATGCCACCCTCGACGCCGAACAGGTCATTCCCGAACTGGTGGCTTATCTAAAGGAGGAGGTCGGTCAACCGATCCCAGTCATCGCCGCCGGAGGCATCTGGGATAGACAAGACATCGACCGCGTGCTGGCATTAGGAGCCAGCGGTGTCCAGATTGGCACCCGGTTCATCACCACCAACGAGTGTGATGCTGACATCCGCTATAAGGAATTTCATCTCCACGCCAAACCCGAAGATGTGGTGATTGTCCCCAGTCCTGTAGGAATGCCGGGACGGGCATTGAGGAATGCCTTTGCGGAAAAGGCGATCGCCCACTCCCCCGACCTGGAAAAACGCTGTCTGGCCAGTTGCCTGCACACCTGCAAATGCCGCGATGAGCAGCAACTCTACTGCATCGTCCAGGCGCTAGACAAAGCAGCAAGGGGGGACATAGAGAACGGATTAATCTTTGCTGGCAGTAATGCAGGACAGGCTGTCAGCATTGTTCCCGTCGCTGACCTGATGGCAGAACTGGTCGGCAACTGTTGAGTAAAGTAGCGGTTTGTTTTTGTTGAGATGCCCGCTCCTGGCAAATGTCAGGTAAACCTCAGGAGCGTTTCAAATTCAGTTTTGAGAGCATCAATATCTCCGACCCGCGCCACCAGTAGCGTTTCCTTGCCAGCGTCCTCCAGGCGGCTTTTCCAGTAGGCGATCGCCTCTGCGTTGTGATACCAGAAGTGAATCACGCTTTCAACGACGCGATCGCCATTCCAGTTGCGCCGCTTTGGCAGATCTTCAACCAGGTCAATGAAGGCGTCCAGAGTGCAGTGGTAGGTTCCCAGATACTCTGGCCCTGGATTCTTTTTCTGTTGTGCGATCGCTTGATGATCAAAAAAAGAAAGAATGGATGATACTCCAACGATTTCAAACAAGTATTCCATAAACCCCTATTTTTGTCTTAAAGGCTACAGTTTTGAAGTATTTTAGGAACAAGCCACAGAAAAGCAATGGGTATTCTATATCCCATTAGAGGCAGATACCGGGCGATAAACTCAGTTCGCCTGAAAAATTTGAAGTGATTCTAACAAAGCTGAACGGAGACTGTGAAGCTCCCTGGATAGATTTTCATAAAATTAGCGATCGTCTATTGGAAGTGCTAAAGCCTTTAGCAGTCAGTGACTGAGACTGCTAAAGAATCCGTCGGTAAATATCAAATTAACCCCCGCAATTTTTGCGAAATTCGTATCGCCCCACCCACAAAAACCACGTTTGCGATTCCCCCATAAAAAATCACCTTCCACCCCTGTCCTAAAAACTACCTCTGCGATCGCCTCATCAAAACTACGATTGCGATCCGTATGGGATGCTTAAGGATGGTGTCGTTGGGGATGATCGGGAGGGCGAAGCATTTGCGTACAGGGTGTTGGGCTATCCTGGATGTTTCTTGCGCAAATGCTTCGCCCCTACGGTTGCCGGGGATTTTTGGGAATCATGAGGGATTGGGGGTGCGGCTTTTGGTATTATTACTGTATGGTAATACGATGAATTAGGTAGAATAGTAAAGTATCCTTCATCCCTCCTCTAAGCAATGACGCTTCCTCCCTCTGCCCTTGCTCCGGTGGCCGATTATTTCAAAGTACTGTCTGAACTGAGCCGTTTACAGGTATTGTGTACGCTGCGATCGGGCGAGAAGAACGTGACTGAGATTATAGAGGAGACAGGACTGGGGCAGGCGAATGTCTCCAAGCACCTGAAGATTCTGGCACAGGCGGGAATTGTGTCCCGCAAGCCTCAAGGGGTCAGCGTTTACTACGAGATCGCCGAACCGCTGATTTTTGAACTGTGCGAACTGGTGGGCGATCGCCTCTCCCTGCGACTGGAGCTACAGTCACAACAGCTCAAACAACTGGAACAACTACGGCCAGCCCGAAAAGTGGCGCGCGCCAAGTAACTGCGGCTAGAGCTTTGGTCGGCAAGCGGTTAGACCAGGCATCAGCGTAGCTAAACCTAAAGATGCCACGAAACGCTCTCTTAGAGGGCGTTTCGTGGCATTGTAGGGAAATTAGTCAAAACTCCACTTTTGAGAGATCTGCTGTTGACCTGGGACCAGTTTTAGGTTGGCGCGGCTAAGCCGCGCCAACCTAAAACTGGTTCCTACTTTATTGCAAGCCTGTTTATCATGAAGATATATTAAGTTAACGCTCTCCCGGCTGCCTCCCTATGCAACTCCAAGACAAATCGGCGATCGCTCCACAGTTTTCCAAAGAAAAAACTGTGTCAAACCACTCTCAGCAGAACGACACACTGCCAGCCGGAGGCGACGACCCGCAGCGCTTCGACTGGCAGGAGGTGTGGTATCCCGTTGCATTTATCGAAGATTTAGACAAAGACAAACCCACGCCATTCACGCTGCTGGAGCAGGATCTGGTGATCTGGTGGGAGCGTGGAGCAGAAACCTGGCGCGCATTGAATGACCAGTGTCCCCACCGACTGGCCCCCCTGTCTCAGGGACGGATTGCGGAGGATGGGCTGCTGGAGTGTCCTTACCACGGGTGGGCCTTTACCGGAGCGGGGGAGTGCGATCGCATCCCCCAACAGCCAGCAGACGGCACGGCAGAAACGTCTCAGAGAGCCTGCGTTGCATCTTATCCGACCTGCGTCCGGCAGGGAATGCTGTTTGTCTATGCGGGGCAACCCGAACGAGCAGAGAAGGTTCCTGTGCCGATTGTTGACCCGCTGGAGGAACCGGGAGATTGGGTTTTACTCAACACATTTCGGGATCTACCCTACGATGCCCTTACCCTGATGGAGAACGTCCTGGACGCCAGTCACGTCCCCTTTACCCACCACAAATCCGTGGGCAATCGGGCGAACGCCAGCACTGTTGACCTGGAACTGCTGGAGGCGGGACGGCAGGGCTTCACTGGAACCTGGGCCGAGGGGCCGCGCAAGGGAACACTGGGACGGCAGAATACCACGTTCATCGCTCCCGGTCTGATGTGGCACGATCTCACCTCAAAGCAGTTTGGCCGGACACTGACCGTGGTCTACGCGACACCGATTCGCAAGGGAGAGTGCCGGGTGTTTGCCCGCTTCCCGTTCCAGTTCTCCTCCAAAATTCCGGCCTTCTTCATCAAGCTGACGCCCCGCTGGTATTCCCATATCGGCCAGAACTCCGTGCTGGAGGACGACCAGATTTTTCTGCACCATCAGGAGCGCTATCTGGAGGCGAAGGGCGGCAGCGAGAATTTTGCGAAGGCGTTCTATCTGCCGACAAAGGCCGATCAGTTTGTCACGGCTCTGCGGAAATGGGTGAACGACTATCGGGCGGAACCGTTTGGCGATTCACCCCTGCCTCCACCACTCTCCAATAAAGTGCTGCTCGATCGCTATCACTCCCACACTGAGAAATGCGGGAGCTGTCGGCGGGCGCTGGCCAATATTCAGAAATTGCGGACGGTTACTGCGGTACTGGGGGCGATCGCCTGGGTTCTCACTCCACTCACCGCTGTTCTCACTGCACCGAACTCCCTGCCGCTTGTTCTAATTTTTACCTTCCTTTCCCTGATATCAGGGGCAATTTGGTGGATATTGGGTAAACTGGAGCGTCAGTTCTATGAGGGACGGACGATTCCGCCTCGCAACCTGCCGGAACGCAAGAAGTAAATGAGCCGCTATGCTGAACTTTGACCCGTGGGACCGACTGCTGCGCCGATACGTTGACCAGTCAGGCCGGGTCAATTATCGTGCCTGGAAGGTTGAGTCTTTCTGGGAGTTGCAGGACTGGCTGGAGGAGATTGGGAATGCCTATACCCAGGAAACGCTCTCCTACAACGAGCAGTTCGCCTTCTGGATCAATCTGTACAACGCGCTGACGGTCACCCAGGTTTTGCGGCAGTACCCCATTGAGTCCATTCAGCCCAGGCTTCTTGGATTTCCAAACTGGATCGGATTTCTCTGGTTTTTCTATCAACCTATCTATCCACTCAGAGGTCGCAAATATAGTCTGTCAAGAATTGAACACAGCGTTCTTAGAAAGCAATTTGATGATCCACGCATTCATTTTGCGATCGTCTGTGCTTCAGTTGGTTGTCCTTTACTGAGAAATGCAGCCTACTACCCCGAGACGATGGATGAACAGTTGCGGGAGGACTGCGATCGCTTCATCAATAACCCCGACAAGGTGTATTACAGCAGTGATACTAACACCCTCTATTGCAGTCAAATCTTCAAGTGGTACAGGCAGGACTTTCTGAAACAGTCCCCCTCCATCCCGGAGTACATCCAGCCTTTTCTGAAAGACGCTCCTCCACTGTCCGCCAGTACCCCAGTGCAGTATCTCTCCTACGACTGGTCGCTCAACGGTCAAACGCTGGACTGCGATCGGTTTTGAAGTGAAATATTACTTTATCTCCAGTGCTACAAATAGCCCATGCTCAATTTGAGCTTTGCGAAGCCTCGTCTATCTGCTGCTGAAGTTGCCGAACCTCCTCAATTGACAACCCAGTTCCACGGGCAACAACTTCAGCAGATACCCCTTCACGGAGGAGATTGCGTGCGATGTCAATTTTTTCATCTCTCCGAATCGAGCGGTAAATCACAGACTCCTGCATAACATCCCTCCGCACTAGACGATAAATAACATCCTGGTCTAATCGTAACCCAGCTAGAATGGCTGAGGCTGCCATTAGGTTTGATTGCGTTGCCGAATCTTCTATCCGGTCAATAATTTGAGTGACCTGACGCAATGTTTCACCTGGATTGTCAACCTGCACCAGTGTTGCAAAGGGTAGAAGCCCAGGATATTGAAGAAAAAGTGAGGCGGGCTGCTCCCACAAGCGCATGACCTGAAACTCGTGACGGGTGTTCTCCAGGGCAAAAGTGGTTTGATGTACCAACTCGGAGGTTGTGTTCTTCAGATAGATCACTACCTGCCGCATCGTCTTGTCTGGATAGCGCCGATGTCCCCGAACGCGGTAATCCAGCATCCGAAATGGAATTTGTTTGTTAGGCAGCGTCTGAAACTCAATGTGAAGAATGGATGCATCGGACTGAAGCAGAATCATTGCATCCGCCCGAATAGGTTCGAGGGAAAGTTCAGAAGGCTGGAGTTCTGTCATGGCGATCGCCTCTCCCAGCAGCCAACTGGCAAAGTCTGCGGAGAAGTTTTCGGCTAGAAATCAGCAGGTGTCGTCATACATAGAATGATTGCACTACTTGTGTAAAAAAACACAAGAGCATGACAGCGCGATCGCAATTAACCGAAAAGACCTCCGAGATTTTAAGAAACCTCGGAGGTCTGGCGATCGCAAACATGCTCCTAGAAGGATTAACCTGAGTGCATCTAACTTTTCTGACATCCTCCCCACGGCTATAAGCCGGGGGGTTCCTGAACTGCCGTTGCCC
>CAZVXA010000072.1:0-29218 GCA_964630955.1 uncultured bacterium
CTTGACCCCACCCTGCTAACGCGAGGATGGGGAGTGCGACGAAGTTTGTTCAAAACCCAAATGCTGTCGCAGCGATCGCCGCATCACTTCCACAGGAGCAGGTTGTCCCAACCATAGTTCCAGCGCCGCCGCCCCCTGCTGCACCAGCATCTCCAAACCATCGATGGCGATCGCCCCCACCGCTTCCGCATACTGCAAAAACCGGGTGGGGCTGGGTGTATAGATCAGGTCGTAGGCAATTGCCCCCTCCTCCAAGCCGGTCAGCTCCGCCTGGGTCAGCGGCGACTCCTCCGTATGAGGATACATCCCAATGGGTGTCGTATTCACGAGTAGCGCTGCCTGGGGCAACAGGGCAGGCAGACTCTCCCAGGGATAAACCGACAAATTTTCTGCCAGTTCTGACCCACCCCAACTGTTCAGAAACGTCTCCAGCCTCTCCAGATTCCGCCCTACCACCTGAATTCTGCCAAACCCCAGCTCTGCACAGCCCGCCACCACAGCCCGCGCCGCCCCACCATTGCCCAGAACCACCGCACTACGCTGGCTCCAATCCTGCTGGAGCGATCGCAACGGTGTCAGAAACCCCACCACATCGGTATTGGTTCCCACCCAACCGCGCTCTGTCCAGGTCACCGTATTCACTGCCCCCACAGCCTTTGCCAGCTCTGAGATCTCGATCAGAAACGGCATGATCGCCTGCTTATGGGGAATCGTGATACTGAAACCGCGCAATCCAACTGCCTCAAAACCAGCGATCGCCCTGCCCAGGTCTTCTGGAGCCACAGGCAGTGGCAGGTACACATAATCGGCCTGGAGGTGAGCGATCGCCGCATTATGCATCACGGGCGAAAGCGAATGGGTCACCGGATGCCCGATCACCCCCAGCAGTTTTGTCGTTCCAGTAATCATGACAACCTCACACTGTCCGAGGATGTACTGTACCATTCCTGACCCTATTGAGTACTGGAGTTTTGACGATTTTCCCCAAAACGCCGCGAAACGCTCTCGTTGAGAGCGTATGCGATTAGCGTCTCTTGCGTGCCCCTGCGCCGCAGGGGCACGCAAGAGACGCTAAAAATAGGTTTCGGCTTCCAGCCTGGGCAACGCCCAGGCTGGAAGCCGAAAACGCTAAACAGATACTTGAGAGCGTTTCGCGGCGAGCTTACATTTTAGCGCTGATTTTTCCTGAAATGCTGACGCAGTCAGCGTTTCAGGAAAAATCAGCGCGATTTAGTCAAAAGTTCAGTCAGTAAGCGTGGCAAAAGTCGAAACCCCAAAAGCGATTCCGCCCGCTGCGCGGGCGGAATCGCTTTTGGGGTTTCAAGCTTAATCGCGCCTATCTACTTAAGCAACCTTTGCAATGAGAGTTGCGGTCAGCGTGCTGTGAGCCAGTGGGTTGTTATCCAGACCCACAAGTGTGTTCAGGGTTGGAGTCAGTTGATCCAAATTTTGGCGATGTGAACCGCTGATCACTCCCAGGTTGAAGGACTGATCCGTGGCGATCGCCCCACTCCCAAACGTCGAGATTGGCTGCCATCCCTTGTATTCCGGTTGATTGGAAACAATTGGGTCAATATGAACAGGAGTGGGAATTGCATCGAAGGAGGGGCGATCGCCTGAACCCTCTCCCACTAGAAGATCCATCTCACTGACGCCCAAAATCGGGTCAGACGAGACTGAGATCCCACCTGAATCTTTTTGGACAGTCGGCGATGCCTTGTCGGTAGTGTTCTGCGAAGGCGGGGCAGTTTCCAGAAACTTACTAAAATTCACGTAAACAGTCTGGTTGCTGGCCAACTGGTTAAACACCTCCATCCATCTGCGACCCGTGGTGGAAGTGCTACCTGAGCCAGAGGTACCCCACTGATAAATCACACTATTGGTGACCATCGTCTCGACATCAAGATCCCGATTCCGCACAAGCGTGCTGGGAGAGAGCGTCAGATTGTTCCGCACCCAGGTTGTCGTCTGTCCCAGACGGCTCGCCAGGGCACTGATGGCCTGATCATGGAGGGTGGTGTAGCTAACACTCGCTGTCGAACGGAGATCCCACCCCAGAATATCGAGTGCTGTCCAATCCTCCGAGGTCACCCCCAGGCGTTCCTGCCGCGCCAGGTTGGGCACCATAATCGCATCACCGGTCCGGCTGTCCCTCTCCCAGTGGCTGGCCTGAAACCCGTCGCGGTACCTTCCCTCCTTTCCACGGGCGGTTTCACCTACAGTACTGTTGCCATTGCTGATACTAAACCGTGGATCAGAGCTACTGGAAAGAACGGCATCGCCGCCCACGTTCATATACCCATCTCGCACATTAGTACGGAACAGGTCCATCGGGGTCGCGAAGGAGGCCCGACGAGTGACAGCCTGACGAAAGGTGGAGGGCACCAACTGCTGGATGGGTGTGGCATCAGTGACCGATTGAGACCCCGTGAACACATTGTTGATCATTCCAGGCAGATCAACGCCGCTAACAAAGCCCAAAACGTGACACAATTCGTGCAGCGCCACGCTGAGAAAATCAAGAGTGTTGCTGGCGTTAGAGGTGCTGCGGTCGTAATTGTAGCTCCAACTGGTTGCCACACTCAGGTTGGATAAATCGGACATCACGATGAGTCCATCCAGGGCAGAATTGTTCCCTGCAATCATGCCTAGCGCCTTCGCGTTTGCACGGGTCAGATTCAACGCCGAGATCTGGGTCGGCATCATGTGCGGGGTGCCGTTGTAAATCACCTCGTACCGTGCTGGTTTCGTTGAGGTACTGGGCAAGCTGAGCAGTGCAGACTGATCGGTGGTATTCTTTGCATCGGCTACAAAGCGAGAACGAACCGTGCTGTAGGACTGGTTGGGCAAAATTCCCGGCAGTGCGCCACCAATCACATTATTCTGAGTGACACCACCCATGCCAATGTGAATATTCAAGGTGACGGGATCATTGAAATAGTGCGACCAGATGCGCCCCGCAATTTCAAATCCTATCGCCTGCTGAATTGTAACACCCGAACTGTACGTGAAGTTGAAGGTTACCATAAAGCCTCAATACCTGAAAATCCTTGCAGAGCGAGAGAAACAGGGAATAATAGAACAGCTCATAAGCTCAGTCTATGTTTTTCCTACTACTAAAATTAACCGTATATTTACTGAGGCATGGAGATTTCACGTAAACTTGATAGGCTAAGAACCTATTTGAAAACCCAAATTCTGGCAGGCGTGACGCTACAGCGTCGCGCCTGCCAGAATTTGGGTTTTCGTTATTCGGATAGCTCCTAAGCATCCTGTAGCTGATGTTGAGTTTAAACAACCTTTGCCATCAAGTTTGTTGTCAAAGTTGTTTGCATCAGCGGATTGTTGTCTAAGCCCAGAAGCGAACTCCAGTCTGGCGTCAACCCACCTGGTGCTTGAGAACGGGAACCGTTGGTTTCCCCAAGATTAAACGGTTCATCCACAGCGATCGCCCCATCCTCAAAGGTCGAGATAGGCTGCCATCCGGTGTACTGTATTTTGGCGGCATCGACTGGGGCAAAATTGTCAGGGGCAGAAGGGGGGATTGCTTCGAAGGCGGGAGGATTGCCGTCAACCTGGCCAACCAGAGGGACGTTCTGGCTAAATCCCAGAATGGCATCGGTTTCGTCAGTTGTTGCAGCAAACGGTGGAGTGTTTTCGGCTGGCAGGGTTACATCTTTGGACGGCTGTCCGGTTTGCCCATTGTCGATCACCTTGCTGAAATACACTCTCTGGGCACTGGCCATCTGGTTAAACACTTCCATCCAGCGGCGACCTGAAGTGGAGGTCGAACCAGAACCAGTGGTGCCCCACTCATAAATCAAACTATTGGTGATCATCGTACTGACATCGCTGTCACGATCACGCACCAGGTTACTGGGAGAGGTGGTTAGATTACTCTGAATCCAGGTGGTTGTTTGTCCCAGGCGCTGCGCCAGCGCACTGATGGCTTGCCCCTGGAGAGTAGACAGATTAATCGCATTCCAGTGACCGGAGCGACGATTCCAACCCAGAATATCCATCGCCTGAACATCTCGCCATGCGATCGACAGCCGCTCCTGCCGTGCCAGATTTGGCAGCATAATGCCACTGTTCCCCCAGCTAACTCTTTCCCAGTGGCTGGTCTGAAACCCATCCTGGTATTCTCCCTGTTTGCCACTAGCAGCATGGCCAATGATATTGTGACCGTTGTTAATGGCGAACAATGGAGACCAGGCACTGGAAAGAACGATATCATTGCCCGTTGGCAGTTCGGCTACCTCATTCTGGATGCGGAACAAATCCATCGGAGTAGCAAAAGACGCCCGACGATTGACATCGTTGATAAAGGTAGAGGGCACCAGTTGCTGAACGGGTGTGGTCGCACTGACCTGTTGAGACCCGGTGAACACATTATTTGGCATTCCAGGCAGATCAACCCCGCTGACAAAGCCCATAATATGGCCCAGTTCATGCAGCGCCACACTGAGAAAATCCAGGCTGTTGGCCGCATTGGCGGTGGTGCGGGTATAGTTATAGCTCCACTGGGTGGCCTGAGTCAGATTCGACAGGTTGGACATCATCACCACCCCATCCAACGCCGAATGGTTGCCTGCGATCAGACCCAATGCTTTGGCGTTCGCGCGGGTTAGATCCAGGTTTGAGACCTGGGTCGGCATCATGTGTCGGGTGCCGTTGTAGACGACCTCGTACCTTGCCTGTCGAGTGGTTGTGTTGGGTAAACTGACCAGGGCTAACTGGTCATCATTGGATGTTGCATCTGCGGCATAGCGAGCGCGAACGTTACTGTAAGACTGATTCGCCAGAACTCCCGGTAATGCACCACCAATCACATTACTTTGGGTCAAACCACCTATGCCGATGTGAATGTTTACGGTGACTGGGTCGTCATAGTAGTGGGACCAGATTCGTCCTGCGATCTCAAACCCCAGTGCCTGCTGAATTGTAACTCCAGGACTGTACGTGAAATTGAAAGTGACCATTTTGATTTCATTCCCCAAATAGAGTTTTTCTGAGTTTCCGTAGTAAAACTCTAAGTATTTTTCTTGACCTTATTTGACCGAAAAATTACGTAAATCTGCCGATTTCATGCAAGCTTCATGACGCTATGAAGCGCCCCCTGTAGCAGCCGATGTTTTGATTTGGACAAAGGGGTGTAGGAGTTTCCCACCCAGAGGTTTACCCGTTCGGACTTCGGTGAAACTCACTCGATCTGTCGAGAGCGCACGCCGAAGCCCCTCTCGTCCCCAGTAAATTCTTGTTTGCGCCAGAAATCTTCCTAAGGATCGTGAACAAATTAACCTGTAATTGTTTTTTGAGAGAGGCGCGGCGAAGCCGCGCCTCTCTCAAAAAACAATTTGGTTTTATTTAATTCGCGATCCTAAGCATGAACCGTTAACAGTCCACTTCCCAGAACATCGGGCACCAGCCAATCGTTGCTTGCGCCCAGTCGAGAAAAGAGCGTGGGCGACTGGAGAAGCGTTGGAGAATTGATTGAAATGGCGCTGAAAACTACCGGGCGCTGGGACTGGAAAGTCGGAACAGAGTTAACCAATGAGGTGTTCGAGGGGAACTGAGGAGTTACAAAGTTGACACTGTTTGTCCACTCCCCGGACTCTTTTATTTCTGTCACCGAAGGTACATCACCCTGGTTAAAAACTCGATTGTTTTCTGGATACCGGATAAGTACATCCTGCAAAGGCAATCGATGGTTCCAGAGATTCAACGGAGCACGATGTAAGGTATCAACAATGGATTCTGTCGTGGGGCTGTTGTTGATTGTTGGGTAAGAGTTGGCGATCGCTCCCAAAGACTCTTGGGGAACAACAACAGGAAGTCAGAAGTGGCTGTAGATCCGTCACTGTCATCCACAACGGTTTCTGTAGTGGATGTCGATGAGGAAACCTGAATGGGTGGTGGAAAGAAGATCTCCATCCAGCGGCGACCACTAGTTGAACTTTTGCCAGAACCCGTCGTACCCCATTCGTAAATTTCGCTCCCCTGCACCATGCTCTGAATGTCTTGACTACGATCCTGAGTCAATTGCTGAGGGCTGGTGGTGGCATTCGCAGTGACCCAGGAAACAGACTGACCTAATCGCTGGGCGATCGCCTGCTGCACCTGAGTAAATAATGTTGATTGGCTCAAGGGCTGGTTCGTTGCACGATCATAACCAATCACGTCAAGCGCCCGGAGATCCACTTGAGAGATATCCACACGTTGTTCTGGAGCCAGCGTGGGGTTCATAATGCCCTGGGTGCCATTCTGTCCAGTCCAGTGGCTGGCCTGAAAACCATCTCCACCCAACTGCACATCTTTACCAGTGGCAAATTGGAGTAATGCCTGGTAGTGCCCCACCAATGACGCCTGATGGCAGGTCATTAGACATACCCACATGAATATTCACAGTAATACTGTCACTTAGCTGCTGGGACCAGATTCTGCCGGCCAGCTCGAAGCCCATTATCTGCTGCAAAGTGACACCTGGGCTGTAGGTGAAGTTAAAGTTGACCATCGCTTTTTGGGAGGGAGAAAGGAGAACAGGACTCTCCTAGCCGAAGATTGTTTATCGCCGTAGCCACCGTGAGTAGGACAGGATGCTGGGGGAAACCTTGCGTGGGGAGTCCTCACACCCCCCTGTCGTTTCCAGGATGGCGATGACGATACCATCAGGGATCTGGGTCTACTTTTTCCATGATATTGGCCTGTATCCTTTTTTCCGAAAAATTTCCCCTTTTACCTGGGTTTATACGCAAGTTAGCCGATGGTATTTATACTGAAGTCCGTAAGGTACATGTGTTTAGTGCCTATCCAAAAACCCAAATTCTGGAGGGCGCGGCGCTGTGGCGTTGCGCCCTCCAGAATTTGGGTTTTTGGATAGGCACTCAGTGTTCGCACCACTAGACCGATACCCATCGACGTGAAGCCAATCGGATGCTAACTTTTTGAAAGCTTTACTTCGTCGTTCTGGGCGCTTAAGTTTATTTGAAGGGGGGTGAATTTACCGGATGCCAGTCTCGTTGTTTCGCACTAGAAGGAGGGATAGATTCCTGAGCAACCGGGGAACCCTTGAAAACATATTTAAGTCAATCCTCCGACAACACTCCACAAAATATCGGCTCAGGGCACTGTCTGGCCTGAGGCGTTGTTCTGGTGTATTCGGTTCAGGGGCGGCAGTTGGCGGTTTTTGCCGAGATGTCGGCTCAAGCTGAATGGAAGCGATTGCCTGATCTACCTGGCGCTAAAAACCAATCCGGTTCCCTTACTGATTCATCAGCAGTAGGAAGTGAAATTACGGAAAGATTTTTGGCCCTGCTTTCCCACTTCACCTCATTCAACGTGCAGACCATGCCAGTAAAAAGAGCCTTGTTCACGGTTGTCGCTACAACCTTCTCCTCCTTCGGCCTCTCCTATTCTGCTCTGGCGCAACGGGGAGGGACTTTATCTTCCGCTGATACAGACAGTCAGGTTGAGATTTTTTCAACCCCCAGCACCCGTTCTGCGGTCTGGGAAACCGCCAATGCTGGCGATCGCGTCGAAATCCTTTCAGAGCAGAACAGAGGTGGAGAACGCTGGTACTACGTGCAACTGGCGCAGCGAATGGTCACCGGCTGGGTGAAGGCCGATCAGGTGAGTGGCGACGGCTCCTCTACGGAACTGCGAAACAATCGCCTCAACAACCGCTCCAGCGTCGCTGCTGCAAGGGATGAACGGCAGTATATGCCCTTGTCGGTTGATCCATTGAACCGGGGGGTGCCCGTCAGCGATCGCCAAACCGATGGCCGCAATGAGTACGTCTATGCGGCTCCAGATGTTGATGACCGCACGTATGAGCAGCCATCCGTGCGCTCAGTGCGTCCAGCCACCCTGCGGCAGCCTGATCTGAATACAGCCTATGTGCGTCCGAACCCACCGATCCAGCGGCCTCAGTCCTACACCACTGAGCAAATCAACTACTTTATGGAAGTGGCGATGGGGGCAGAGTTTGGCTCTGGAAGCCCCACCATTCGTAAATGGACCGGGCCTGTGCGCGTCAAGGTAAACGGCAACCCATCTGCACAGGATATGCAGACTTTACAGGCTGTGATCGCCGACCTGAACCGATTGACTCGGGGTCTCACGATTCAACTCGTACAGAGCAACCCCAACGTTGAAATGCACTTTGCACCGGAGGCCCAGTTTGCCAGTATTGAAGCGAACTATCGTCCCCGCAACATGGGTTTCTTCTGGACATGGTGGGACGGAGGGCGGATCAACCGGGCCAGAATCTTGATTTCTACCACAGGTGTAACGCAGCAGGAGCGATCGCACCTGATCCGCGAAGAACTGACCCAATCAATGGGTCTGATGCGCGATTCGAACCGCTACTCTGACAGTATTTTCTACCAGGGATGGACCAGTGTGACGCGATATTCTGCCATGGATGAAGCGATCATCTCGATGCTCTACCGCCCTGAAATTCGCCCCGGAATGACGCAGAATCAGGTCATGGCCGCCCTCCAGAGCATTAACACGGCGTGGCAGTCCTCCCGTCTGCCCGACATCCCTGATAACGGTGGGGCGTTAGATTTCTCGCTGCCCCCCCGTTGATAGCCAATAGTTTTGTGAGAGTGCCGCGCAGAGCGCGGCACTCTCACAAAAACTTGTGATATTAAGGCTGCTTCAACCAGAGCTTCACGGTTTGATCCTGGCTACCGCTAACCAGCAGCGTGCCATCAGCATGAAACATCAGGGTTTGTACAACCTCCGTGTGACCGTCCAGGTGAGCCACGCAGGTACTGGACTGCCAGTCCCAAAGTTGAATGATGGTGCCGCTGGTGCTGGCAAGCAGGTGGCCGCTGGGACTGAAGGTAATCGCTCGAACAGGAGCTGTGGTGGCCTGGAACGTTTGGACGGGGTTGCCGGAGAGGACATTGAATAGGACAATTGCACCATCTCGTTGGGCGATCGCCAGAAACTCACTGTCAGTTTTAAAGGCGGCACTGGAGACGATTTCGGTTTGCCAGGGAAGACGACGAACCAGTTTCTGATTGGGCAGATACCAGACTTCGAGTGAGTTCGGATCGCGATTGAGGAGAGCCTGACCGCGATAATTCAACGCATAGGTGTAGAGCGGCACTGCGGACTGAATCACTCGCTTTATCAACTTTCCCGTCGTCACTTGCCAGATGTAAATACCATACATAGCGCTGCTGATAAGCGTCTGCTGATCGTCACTGAAAGCGATTGCATGAATAGCTCCAGTATGTTCCGTTAGCGTCTTTAATAGCGTTCCCGTTGACATATGCCAGAGTCTGACTGTCTGATCTTCTCCAGCGGTAGCCAACAGTTGGTCGTTCGAACTGAGGGCGATCGCGGATATAGCCCCAGCATGTCCTGTGAGCGTCCCAAAACATTTACCCGTTTTCGAATTCCACAGTTTCACAGTGCAGTCTCGACTACCGCTGGCAACAATGCGGCGATCGCGTGTTATCGCAACTGAAGTCACTGCATCCTGATGCCCCTGCAAGGTCAGACAGCACTCCCAGGATTGCTGTACTGGCGGCTTTTCTGAGGTGCGGGAGTTGCTTGAAACTGGAGATTTCTTTAACCCCAGCGATCGCGCCTTGGCCAGGTCTGCCTCTGCACTCAATTCCAAACCCATCAGTGAGTAAACCAATCCCCGATAGCGGTAAGCTTCAGCGTATGCGGGATTGATCCGAATCGCGTTGCTGAATTCGGCGATCGCCTCCTTATTGCGACCCGCCTGAACATGCTCGGCTCCCCGGTTGTAGCAGGTTTCCGCTGCTGCCCGTTTGATGTGAATCTGGGTGGACACCGTGGAATGGGCATCCACCGCTGTTGGAGTCACCGATTGATTCTGAACAGAATTCTGAACGGGATGCTGTTTCAGATACTCGTAAGCGCGATTGATCTGCTTGATTTTTTCTTCGGCCTGTTGCCGCTCCTGCGGGTCAGAAAAGCGATCGGGATGCCAGCGTTTCGCCAGTTCACGGTAGGCCAGCTTAATTTCTGCTGGTGATGCTCCCGGTTTGACTCCCAGGATGGTATAGTACCGATTCCAATCATCCATGTCGTGTCGCCATGTGGGAGTTTCGGAAGCATTGATACAGCGCTTTGCGCTGAGATAGAACCAAAGTTTTTGTTGAGAGCCGCGCGGAGCGCGGCTCTCAACAAAAACTTTGTACCACACGCGCTTGCAAAGCGCTGTAGTTCTAGATTGCCCACTTGATTTGCGAGTCTTAGCGCTGATGGAACTGCGCCAGGAAGTACTGGGTGACCAGCGTTGGATTGTCTGCTTCCATGATCGCCCGCACCACGGCGACCCGCTCTGCACCAGCCCCCATCACATCCTGCACGTTATTTGTATTAATTCCCCCGATCGCATACCAGGGAATGGGGGAATGGGTGGCAGCATAGCGCACATACTCCAGACCTGCTGCAGCTTTTCCCGCTTTGGTTGGCGTTTCATAAACGGGACCAACCCCGATATAATCTGCGCCTTCCTGAATCGCGCGTTGCATCTCATCGGGATTCGTCGTTGATCGCCCAATGATTTTTTCACTGCCCAGCAATTGACGAGCCAGGGCGATCGGCACATCCTGCTGCCCCAGATGCACCCCATCGGCATCGATCGCCAGCGCCAGGTCAACGCGATCGTTCAGTATAAACAGTGCATCGTAGCGGTGGCACAGATGGCGCAACTTCTCAGCATTCTGTAACCGCACCGTGTCGTCGGCGTTCTTGTCGCGGTACTGCAACAGCGTCAGGCCACCCTGAAGCGCAGCCTCGACTGCTGCAAACAGGTTTTCAACGGGAGAAGTGACCAGATAAAGGGGCGATCGCTGTAATTTCTGGTGGCGGTGCTTTCCGGTCAATTGGCTTTCCAGTGCGTAAACGCGATATCGCATTTGTTTGCAGGCCGTCGCCATCGTCGGATGGTGAATTTTACCGTATTCCTCCAGTACCCGTAGTGCCTCCTGGGTTCGACCAAAATTGGCCAGCAGCACATCGGTAATGCTGGCTCGCTGCTCCTCCTGGGGGTGGGATAGCGTGGTGCCGCGATCGCCCGGTGTATCTCTGGCTGCCCGAAGTTCGGCGCTGTGATAGCCTGCCAGCGTTTGGCGCATTTCCTTACACTCTGCCGTAAGCGCCCCACTATTCAACCCAAAACGACACCACTCTTCGATGGTCCGCAGTCCCTCACGGGCACGATCAAGGTTGGCATCAAGGATACGGAAAACGGCAACTTTCGACAGATCGGGGTGGCTGTTCATGACGGAATGTAATCGGCAATACTGCTTTTATTATCGGAGCGATCGGGTTGAGTTGCTGGTATTTCGAACAGGGTGTCGTTTCTAAAACACAGGATAATCAGCAAAAGCGATTAAGCTACCTTAATAATGTCTGTCGAATAGGCGATGAAGGTTTGGCGATCGCCCGGTTCAATCGTTCTGTGATCTGAGAGGCCAAAAATTATGGTAGTCAGCCCTGAACGAACCATCGAAACCAGCATCAGCACCTTTGGTGCAGCCCGCTCGACCATTACAGGAACTCCCCTCAGCAACGAGGAGTTGCAGCGCATTCATGCCTACTGGCGTGCCTGCAACTATCTGGCGGTGGGAATGATTTATCTGCAGGAGAACCCGCTGCTGCGCCAACCCATTTCGTTTCAGCAGGTGAAAAAGCGCCTGCTGGGGCATTGGGGATCGAGTCCGGGGATCGCCTTCATTTACGCGCACCTGAACCGCATCATCAAGAAATACGACCAGGACGTGATGATGATCGTTGGCCCCGGTCACGGTGCCCCCGGATTCTTAGGCCCCTGCTATCTGGAGGGAGCTTATTCGGATTACTACCCGGAGGTCAGTCAGGATGAGCAGGGGATGCAGCAACTGTTTCAACAGTTTTCCTTCCCAGGCGGCGTGGGGAGCCACTGCACCCCAGAAACCCCTGGCTCCATCCACGAGGGCGGAGAACTGGGCTACAGCCTCTCTCATGCCTACGGGGTGGCCTACGACAACCCGGATTTGATAGTGGCGGCGATCGTGGGTGACGGCGAATTTGAAACCGGACCGCTGGCCACCGCCTGGCACTCGAATAAGTTCATTAATCCCCTGCGTGATGGAGCAGTGCTGCCGATTCTGCACCTGAACGGCTATAAGATCAACAATCCGACAATCCCCGCCCGCATTTCCCACGAAGAACTCGAGGAACTGATGCGGGGCTATGGCTACACGCCCTACTTCGTGGAAGGCTCTGAACCTGAATCAATGCACCAGGCAATGGCCGCCACCCTGGATCACTGCGTTAATGAGATCCATCGTATCCAGCAAGAAGTTCGCACAACGGGAGAAAGCCGACGGTTCCGCTATCCGATGATTGTGCTGCGATCGCCCAAGGGCTGGACAGGTCCCAGTGAAGTAGACGGCCATATGGTGGAGGGATTCTGGCGATCGCACCAGGTGCCGATTGGCCATCTGGACGAGCCGAAGAACCTGCGGCGGCTAGAGGAGTGGATGCGGAGCTACCGCCCGGAGGAGTTATTTGATGAGGCGGGGCGGTTGATCCCGGAGCTGAGGGAACTCGCTCCAAAGGGCGATCGCCGCATTGGGGCCAATCCCCATGCCAACGGCGGCATTCTCCGAAAAGCGCTGCGACTCCCGGATTTCCGGGACTACGGCGTTGCGGTGGAGCGCCCCGGACAAATTGAACACGAAAACACGAAACCGTTAGGGGAATTTCTGCGCGACATTCTGCGTCAGAATCCTTCCACCTTTCGCGTGTTTGGCCCCGACGAAACCGCCTCCAACAAACTCAACGCCACTTTCGAGGCAGGCGGTAAAACCTGGATGGCAGAGTTTCTGCCTGAAGACCTGGACGGCAGCTACCTTTCGACCACTGGACGTGTCATGGAAATGCTCAGCGAGCACACGCTGGAGGGTTGGTTTGAGGGGTATCTACTGAGCGGTCGGCACGGCTTCCTGTCCAGCTATGAGGCGTTTGTCCATGTCATCGACTCGATGGTGAACCAGCACTGCAAATGGCTGGAGATCGCCAACCATGTTCCCTGGCGCGCCAATGTTTCCTCGTTGAATCTGCTGATTACCTCCACCGTGTGGCGGCAGGATCACAACGGTTTCACCCACCAGGATCCAGGATTTATCGATTTGGTTGTCAACAAGAGTCCAGAAGTCACGCGCATTTATCTGCCGCCCGATGTCAATTCACTGCTATCCGTTGCCGATCACTGTCTACGCAGTAAAAATTATGTCAATGTCATCGTGTCGGATAAACAATTGCATCTGCAATTTATGGATATGGACACAGCCATTATCCACTGTACCAAAGGCATTGGCATCTGGGAGTGGGCCAGTACCGATCAGGGTTACGAACCGGAAGTTGTGATGGCCACTGCAGGTGATATCCCCACGCTGGAGGCGCTGGCAGCGACAGTGCTGTTGCGGGAGTACTTTCCTGACTTGAAAATTCGTTTTGTGAACGTGGTGGATTTACTGAAGTTACTGCCGGCCTCCGAGCATCCTCACGGGCTGAGCGATCGTGACTTTGACTCGCTCTTCACCCTCGACAAACCCATTATTTTCAACTTCCACGGTTATCCCTGGCTGATCCACCGCCTTGCCTACCGTCGCTCCAATCATGACAATCTGCATGTACGGGGCTATAAGGAGAAGGGCAATATCAATACACCGCTGGAACTGGCAATCCAGAACCAGATCGATCGCTTCAGTCTGGCCATGGATGTGATCGATCGTGTCCCCCGTCTGAAGGTCGCGGGCGCACATGCAAAGGAGAAATTTAAGAACATGCAAATTGAATGCCGAAATTATGCCTACGAACACGGAATTGACAAACCCGAAATCTTGAACTGGAGATGGCCCTATTAAACCTATGAGTCTTACCCTCTACTTTCTGCGTCACGGAGAAACAACCTACAGCCAGACAGGTGGCTATTGCGGCGAACTGGACCCCGACCTGACGGAAAACGGCATGGAAATGGCGCAAGCGTTTGCCGCTACTTATAAAGCCATCCCCTGGACAGCCGCCTATGTCAGCCCTATGCGCCGCACAGTCGCCACCGCGAAACCGCTCTGTGACGCTGTTGGCCTGGAAATGCAGCTACGGGATGGCCTCAAGGAAATCCGGTACGGCAAGTGGGAGGGGCAGACCAACGGATACGTCAAAGAGCACTTTCTGGAGGACTACATTCGCTGGATGACTGAACCCGCGTGGAATCCACCCACCGGAGGCGAAACGGCGATTGAGATCGCCAGTCGTGCTTCCCTGGTGATCGCCGAAATTGAGCAAAAATGCGATGGGGGAAATGTGCTGGTGGTTTCTCACAAGGCCACCATTCGCATTATGCTGTGTAACCTGCTGGGAATTGATCTGGGGCGCTACCGCGATCGCATCAACGCCCTGGCAGGTTCCGTCAGCATTGTTCGGTTTGGCGAACATGGCCCACTCCTGGAGGTGCTGGGCGATCGGGCTTACATGGGAGAACGACTGAGAAATCTACCGGGTACTTGAATCAAACTAAGTAGGCAGACGCGATTCAGCTTGAAACCCCAAAAGCTGTTCTGCCCGCTGCCCGGGCAGAACAGCTTTTGGGGTTCGACTTTTTCCACGCCCACTTACTTATTTCGGGTGAATTGCCTTTTGTGCATAAGCGTTACTTGAATTTGCGTTAACTCTGGCACCTGATGCTATACTAAGTAACCGATAGTGCCGATGTGGCTCAGTGGTAGAGCACTCGATTCGTAATCGAGCGGTCGTGGGTTCAAATCCCACCATCGGCTTTCAGCGGAACCCACGTCGGGAGGCACCGATGTCAGCTCCCATTTCAATTGGTTATTTTCGAGCAGTAGCTTGCGCTGCGGCAGAATCTGTTTAGCTGATCTTCTTTAATCGCTTTAGAACCCGCTTCTTATCGCGGGTTCTAAAGCAGACAGAAAAATGTATTTTCTGCAACATTTTCCCTCTCACTCTTATGCTTCGATCATCTATTGACTGAATTTCGCAGGCAGGGATTATCGATGCCAAAAGTCGTTTCGGTTCACTCGTATCGAGGGGGAACTGGCAAATCCAACTTTACGGCGAACCTGGCTACGACCTTGGCTTCTCAGGGAAACCGGGTGGGCGTGGTAGACACCGATGTTCCGTCGCCCGGTATCCACAACATTCTGGGGCTAGAACCCGAACAAATGGACAAAACGCTGAACAGCTACCTCTGGGGAGAAAGCCTGATTGAGGACGCAGTCTATGATGTCAGTGAAAACCTTGGGTTGACCGACGGTAAGCTGTTTCTGGTGCCCTCCAGCGTCAAGGCCGACGATATCGCCCGCATTCTCAAAGATGGCTATGATGTGCGTCTGCTCAATGATGGATTTCGGCGTCTGGTCAAGAGCATGGAGTTGGACTACCTGTTCATTGACACACACCCAGGATTATCGAAAGAGACCTTTCTGACTATTGCGATTTCTCACGTCCTGATTTTGATCCTGCGCCCCGATAAGCAGGATTATCAGGGTACGGCTGTGACCGTAGACGTTGCCCGTCAACTCAACGTCCGCAAAATGCTGCTGGCGGTCAATAAAGCCCACAGTAAGCTCAACTTTGATGTGCTGAAGCAGCGCGTTGAAGAAACCTATGGCGCGAACGTCGCAGGTATTTTCCCGTTATCCGAAGATGTGGTGCAGCTTGCCAGTGAGGGGGTCTTCTGCGTGAAGTATCCCGACCATCCCGTCAGTGACGAGTTCAAGAAGATGGCCAAGCATATTGCAGAGAGTTAAGTTGCCCGTTCTACTTCCCCCGCCAACCTGCATTCAACCCTATGGCACAAAAAAATGATTTAGCGGCGCTTGCAAGTGTAATTCAGTCTGTTACCTCCCCATTCAGGTCTTATCTCCATGATCTACACAATAAGTACCTGAGCAATCAGAGTGGCACCGTGGCCAACTATATCCCTGAGTTGGAACTGGCGGATCCTAACTGGTTTGGAATTTGTGTTGCGACGGCTGAGGGGCAGATTTTTGAGGTGGGTGACTGCGACCAATTGTTCACGATTCAATCCATCTCAAAAGCATTTGTGTATGGATTGGCGCTGGAAGAACACGGGCGGGAATATGTCAATAGCAAAGTCAGTGTAGAACCCACGGGAGAAGCATTTAATGCAATCGTGCTGGATGAGAAGACGAATCGTCCTTACAATCCAATGGTGAATGCGGGAGCGATCGCCACCGCAGATCTAATCCAGGGTAAAAACAGCACAGAACGGTTGAAGCGTCTGCTGGATATGTTCAGCCGCTACACCGGACGGCAGCACGATATCAATGTTCCCGTCTTTCTGTCCGAGAAAGCCACGGGCGATCGCAACCGGGCGATCGCCTACCTGATGAAGAACTTTGGCATGGTCAGCGATCAAATTGAAGACACATTGGATCTATATTTTCAACAATGTTCAATTCTGGTCAACGCCAAAGATCTGGCAATGATGGGCGCGACCCTGGCGAATGGGGGAGTGAACCCTGTAACAGGCGTTCGGGCAATCGACGAACATTACGTACAGGATTTAATTAGCGTTATGCTGACCTGCGGTATGTATGATTATTCCGGGGAGTGGGCTTATCGAGTGGGTATTCCTGCCAAAAGCGGTGTCGGGGGCGGCATTACTGCAACTGTTCCAGGCAAACTCGGTATTGGCACCTTCTCACCACCCCTGGATGAAAAGGGAAACAGCGTGCGCGGCATCAAGATTTGCGAAGACCTGTCGAGAGACTTTGGCCTGCACCTGTTTAACGTAGCAAAATCTGATAAGGTGCTGGAGGAGTGGATCTCTGGAGGGTCAGACGTAGACGACTGGTAGTCTTCTAAGGATCGCGAATTAAATAAAACCGAATTGTTTTTGAGAGAGGCGTGGCGAAGCCGCGCCTCTCTCAAAAGCAATTGCAGGTTAACTTGTTCACGATCCTAAGCAGATAGAGCCTGAGATGTCCTATGCCTTTCAGAGTAGTGCTCGTCGCGACATTTTCTTGCCTTAAATAAAAAGCCATTTGATACGATGGAGGGGATCCATCACGCATTGATTAAGCTGTTAGCAGCGATCGCTGCTTTGCATATCCCCAGAATTTATGGAACTTTCGAGCAAAAGTGAATACGGTCTGCTGGCGATGTTAGAACTCGCCTCCTGCTACGACAAAGGCGAACCCGCACAGATTCGGCACATTGCAGCTCAGCAAAATATCCCCGATCGCTATCTGGAGCAACTGTTGGCTACTCTCCGACGGGGTGGCTTGATCCGCAGCGAGCGGGGGGCGAAGGGGGGCTACTTCCTCGCCCGCAAACCCTGGGAAATTACAGCATTGGATGTCATTGTCTGTATGCAGGGTACAGACTTTCAAACATCAGAGAAGTTGACTCCTGAGGATGATGGACGCGGAGTAATTGCCCAGGTGTGGCAAGAATCCCGGCAGGCCGCGAATGAGGTGCTGCAAAAGTATACGCTTCAAGATTTGTTAGAAAAGAGAGAAGCCCGACGACAGTTAGATGTGATGTATTACATTTAAGGGGTTTGCAAAAAGCCAGTTTTAGCTTGGCGCGGCTGCGCCGCGCCAAGCTAAAACTGGCTTTTTGCAAACCCTAAGGAAATAGCCTGGACAAAAAAAGAGGCAGGTTTTTCCTGCCTCCTCATATTAGGTTTAAGTTCGGATCAACGTTCGTCTCAAACCTAAACTTGGGGGTACCCGATTTCCCCTCTATCAGGGGAAACTGAGGGGACAAACCGCCTGTTAGAGCAATCCCTTAGTAGCGGTAGCCGCCGGAGTTGGGCTTGTGAACAATAAAGCTCATCACCTGGCACTGCTTGATGTTGTCGAAAGCAACAACACGGATGTAGCAGTTGGAGAACTCAGAGCGGCACTGCTGCACTTCGTTCAGTACTTCCTGGGGAGAGGAAGCGTTGAACAGGGGCAGTTTCCACATCGTCCAGTAGTAGGTTTCAGCTGCAGAGTCTTCGTTAAACTCAACACAGGGGATGAAGCCGTTCTCAATGGTGTACTGGATCTGACGAGCAATCTGAGCATCGCTCAAGGGAGGCAGGTAGGAAAAAGTCTCGTAGCGACGCTCTTTGGGTAGAGTTTTCATGACCGTTTAGTTCTTGTGTAGTTCAGGGTTAATGTCAGCGTAGATTCGATAGATCTATCGAACTACGACTCGGTAGGTTCTGAGTTCTGCTGTTGCTCCGGTTGGAGGGTCGGCGCTTCGGCTTCCAGTTCGACCTGAGTCATACGCTCCAGTTGTTCACAGCGCAATTGGAGGTTTGCCTGCTGAATTCCGGTTTTTACCATTTCGGGTAAAAAGTCGCAGATCTCTTCAGCCAGGTATTCTCTTACCGTCAGGAGACGGAAGCCGAGCGACTGTCGTGCTTCGAAAAGCGATCGCAGATACGCTTCACCATCCTGCAGTTTCTCTGTAGAAGAAAACTGCTGCAGCCATATCGCCTGCGGAGGGTCGGTTTCACGCAACTGGGCGATCACCGTCCGCAACGCCTGATAGGTCAGGTAGCTAATAATCGTTTTGGACGTATCTTTGGCGATCTGCTTGAGATCCATAGACGACCAGCCGAAGCCCTCCTTTTAGCAGAAGAGCTTAGCTTCTCTGCTAAAGGAATGCAACATCAGACGGTATCAACTGCTTCGAACTCGAACTTGATTTCCTTCCACAGTTCGCAGGCAGCAGCCAGTTCGGGCGACCAGCGAGCGGCTTCACGGATGATGTCGCCGCCTTCACGCATCAGGTCACGGCCTTCGTTACGGGCCTGGACGCAAGCTTCCAGCGCAACACGGTTGGCAGTTGCACCGGGTGCGTTACCCCAGGGGTGACCCAGCGTACCACCACCAAACTGAAGCACGGAGTCGTCGCCAAAGATGTCTACCAGCGCGGGCATGTGCCACACGTGAATACCACCAGACGCAACAGCCATTACACCGGGCATGGAAGCCCAGTCTTGAGTGAAGTAAACACCACGAGATGGGTCGCGCTCAATGTAGTTTTCACGCAGCAGGTCGATGAAACCCAGGGTGATTGCTTTGTCGCCTTCCAGCTTACCGACGACAGTTCCGGTGTGAATGTGGTCACCGCCGGACATCCGCAGACACTTGGCCAGAACGCGGAAGTGAATCCCGTGGTTCTTCTGACGGTCAATCACAGCGTGCATCGCGCGGTGGATGTGCAGCAGCACACCATTGTCGCGGCACCAGTGAGCCAGGGTGGTGTTGGCGGTGAAGCCTGCGGTCAAGAAGTCGTGCATGATGATGGGCATGTTGAGTTCTTTCGCGTACTCAGCCCGCTTCAGCATTTCTTCGACGGTGGCAGCAGTCACGTTCAGGTAGTGGCCCTTGATTTCGCCGGTTTCTGCCTGAGATTTGTGAATTGCGTCTGCAACAAAGGTGAAGCGATCGCGCCAGCGCTGGAATGGCTGGGAGTTGATGTTTTCGTCATCTTTGGTGAAGTCCAGACCGCCACGCAGACACTCGTAGACAGCGCGACCGTAGTTCTTCGCAGACAGACCCAGCTTGGGTTTGATGGTGCAACCCAGCAGGGGACGACCATACTTATTAATCTTGTCTCGCTCAACCTGGATACCATGAGGCGGTCCCTGGAAGGTCTTCAGGTAGGCAACGGGAATCCGCAGGTCTTCCAGACGCAGCGCCTTCAGTGCCTTAAACCCGAACACGTTACCCACAAGAGAAGTCAGCAGGTTGGTGACAGAGCCTTCCTCAAACAGATCGAGGGGGTAGGCAATGTAGGCGATAAATTGATTATCTTCACCGCGCACAGGCTCAATGTCGTAGCAGCGTCCCTTGTAGCGATCGAGGTCGGTCAGCAAGTCCGTCCAAACGGTCGTCCAGGTTCCGGTGGAGGATTCTGCTGCAACTGCCGCAGCTGCTTCCTCAGGGGGAACACCGGGCTGAGGTGTCACCCGGAATGCTGCCAGGATATCCGTATCTTTCGGTGTATAGTCTGGCGTGTAGTAGGTCAGGCGGTAATCTTGTACCCCAGCCTTGTACCCAGCCTTCGCCTGGGTCTTGGTTTGTGAATAGGACATGTTTCCCTTCCTGTGAATCACTTTGATCCGAACATATCAAACCCAGCCTGTTCACAAAGTGAGCAGACTACCGCTTCAAATGGCAACTGAGCTACGGAAATTCCTACGACTGTCAGAGCATTCCGGACTGGCAACTATATACTCTGGCTAAAAAGCCCTGACGGTTGTTCGAATTCGGGTTCAAACAAACTATATCAGGAATGCAATTCGTACAACGTAGAATCTTCTTTGACTATCTATAATTACCATTTATATTTCTAAAGCTGGGTTAACCTTGTGCTGTTTTTGTAACAAGGTTCCAGCTCAGAGGCAAAAACTATCGACTTTCCTCCAGCACAGTGAAGATACACTCACACTAGAACCACCCCCTGCTGCTAAAGATAGACAGGGGGGAAGATCAAGCTTCCACTTCTTCCAGGTTGGGTGTGCCTGATTTGCGCAGAGCGCTGTGGCGATCGAGCACAGTTGCACTATAGCAGGGGATTTCGGTCAGGCCAGGAGAACTTTAGCAATCCTTTGGTAATTGGCAGGACGGACGATTCCTTCGGAGTTGCGCGGAGCACTAATCACGACTGGCTATGATGGGGAATGGAACGCGGAGCAGAGAGGTCCCGTCCTTGAACTGGCTAAACGGCTGAATTTGACAAGGAACTGGATGAACCGTCTTTGAATGGGCAGTGTAATGGGCAATCCTGAGGCATGACGCAACCGACCGAAGCAACCGAACTCATCCACAAAACAACTCCCCAACGGCGGCATCGAGAAACCCCTCGCACCTGGGTTGGAGCGGTCTGCGGGTCAATCGGTATCCATGCCCTAGTGCTCAGCATCGCGCTGCCACTCCTATTTCAAGCAGGAGGGTCGCGCTCTGGAGGAAATGGTGAGTCCACCCCCGTGGAACTGATCGATGCCAGCACGATTCAGGCAGGGACAATTGGCCCAAATGCTGCTGCACCACAGAATAGTGCGCCCCAAAACCCAGCTCCACAAACCGCAGATCCGAGTGCCGATGTGGGGGAGATCGCGGCCCTCCCCCCCGCAACCGAATTTCCCAGCTTTCCCCCTCCCATCCCCCCCACTGAGATCACACCGCCTACTCCTCTTTTTTCCCCCCTGCCAACCGAAGCCCCTGTTTTTCCTTCTCCGATCGCCACGCCGCCCCCCACAGTTTCTTCCCCCCAACCCGTTTTCCCCTCCGAGGTCGCTCCGCCCGTTCCCCCCGCTCCAGTGGCATCCGCGCCCCCCCTCACCCCACCAACAGACCCGGTTCCCGTAACTCCCCCAACTCCGGTGAATCCTCCCCTCACTCCTCCAGTTAGCGAACCTTCCCCCATTTCTCCCCCTGCTGATACTCCGATTGGCGGTTCACCAGATGGGTCAAGGAATCCCCCCTCCCTCCCGATTGCCGATGGTGGAGGAACGGCTCGCCTGCCCAATCCACCGGGTCTGCCCAGTGATGCATCGGGTTCGGGTAGTCGTTCTGGCACGGACGAGTCCAATCTGCCGGGTGTCGGTGTTGGTGCCAATTTAGACGGCATTGGGATGCGGGCCTCGATGGCAGAAGCATCCTGCGACAACCGGGGGGATGTCACCCAGACGCAGACGGTTCCGGCCTGCCACCGCGATAGCAGCCGTGAATTTGAGAACAACCCCGCCGCCTCCAGTTGCATTGCTGATCCAGAGAGCCGATCTGCCTTTGGGCAAACGGTTCGATTCCGGGTGGAATTGCAGACGGTGAGTGAGTCAAAAGCAACGGTTTCGCAGGTGCAGCCGATTGGTCCGGTACCCAACAATGCCTACGTTCGACTGGCGGAGTGTATGGTGCGGCAGTGGGAGTTTGCGCCGGAGGTGGATAACTTTGGGGGGGCGTCGCCTCCGTTCAGTCAGGTCACGGTTTCAATCACGATTAACCAGCGTTAAGTCGGTAGGCGCTTTGCCCTGAGAAAAAACCAAAGTTTTTGTTGAGAGCCGCACGGAGTGCGGCTCTCAACAAAAACTTTGTAACTCACGCGCTTTTCAAGCGCTTTACTCAAACCGATTTGCGGGGAGAGGCGATCGCCACGTAAGACAAAATGCCCTCATACGGTAAGCTGGTATTTGGCTCAAATGCCGGGTTTGCTTAACATTCTGCCGTTTTTCTAAATATTGCTTCACAAATGATCGCCAGCCCTCCCCGTCCCATCCGCATCGGTTCCCGTAAGAGTCAGCTCGCTCTGGTTCAGACCTATTGGGTGCAAGAAGAATTAAAGAAAGCTTTTCCCGATCGCTCCTTTGAAGTCCACACCATGAGCACCCAGGGCGACAAGATTCTGGATGTGGCGCTGGCCAAAATTGGGGACAAAGGACTGTTTACTAAAGAACTGGAAGTTGGAATGCTGAACGGCGACACTGATTTTGCCGTGCATTCACTGAAAGATTTGCCCACTCGTCTCCCCGAAGGATTGATTCTGGGCTGCGTTACGGAACGGGAGAATCCCGCTGATGCCCTGGTGGTTCACGAGAAGCACAAAGACAAGCAGCTCGAAACCCTGCCGGAAGGTACGGTGATTGGCACCTCTTCACTGCGACGACTGGCCCAACTGCGGCACCACTATCCCCACCTGGCCTTTAAAGACGTGCGTGGCAACCTGAATACGCGCCTTGCCAAGCTGGATGCGGGTGAGTATGACGCGCTAATTCTGGCCTATGCGGGGCTACACCGATTGGGCATGGGCGATCGCATCCACCAGGTGATTCCTCCGGAGGTCTCTCTCCACGCCGTCGGTCAGGGCGCACTGGGCATCGAGTGCCGTGAAGGCGATACCGAAATTCTCCAGATTCTCAAAACCCTGGAGCACACCCCCACTGCCCAGCGCTGCTACGCTGAACGCGCCTTCCTGCGGGAGCTGGAGGGTGGCTGTCAGGTGCCAATTGGAGTGAACACCACAATTGAAGGTAATGTTTTAACCCTTACGGGTGTAGTTGTCAGTCTGGATGGTCAGAAGCTGGTGAAAGGAACCGTCATTGGCGCTCCTGAAACCGCTGACCAGATTGGAATTGATCTGGCCAATCAGCTTAAACTCCAGGGCGCACAGGAAATTCTGGACGAGATCTTCATCACAATTCAGCGCAGTTAAGCGCCTATTCGAATACCGAAACACAAATTCTGGAGGGTGTGCCGCTGTAGCGACACACCCTCCAGAATTTGTGTTTCGGATAGGCGCTTACCGAAGGGGAGAGTTTGAGAGGGGATGCAATGCCCCTGGCTTCAGACATGGGGATGTAGCATCCCCTCTCAAGTCCGTTGCAGCGATCAGCGAAACCGGGCAACGATCTATCGGGGTCATCTGAAATCCCTGCATACATCTGTACTATTTCGTGGCAGAATAGTCCTATCAGAAATCAGTCTTGCGGTTCATGCTTGTTCTGGAAACCAAGCTCAGAGGGAATCCCACCCAGTTTTCGCTGATCGATGAGGCGATTAGAACGGCTCAGTTCATTCGCAACAAATGTGTGCGCTACTGGATGGACAACAATGGACAACAAAGGAGTGGATCAATACGACCTCTCCAAACTCTGTGCCGTACTGGCAAAGGAATTTGCATGGGCAGGCAAGCTGAACTCGATGGCAAGACAGGCCAGTGCTGAACGGGTATCTGATGTCAACTACTTTTGCTGGTCGGCGACAACTATTTTTCCGATGTGGGGATAGAACATAGATGACATTTCAGGGTGACAATTACCTGGACTGAATTTGTTGAAATAGATCAATGTTTCATAGACCGGGCAAGTAAACACAAAACAATTACCCTGTGACTTCGGTCGCAGGGTAAAGTCAACATTGAGATCGGAGTGGAAACAACCCGTGTTATTTCTGTTGAGAGCGTTCCACAGCGGCCTGTTTCCGAAAACTCTCTGCCTGAATTTCAATGATCAGGGCATGATGCACCAGGCGGTCTACCGCAGCGACGGTCATCATCGAATCAGAGAAGATCGCATCCCACTGACTGAAGGGTTGGTTGGCAGTGATCAGAAGACTACGACGCTCATAGCGGTGGGCAATCAGTTCGAAAAGCACTGATGTTTCCGCCTCATCTTTTTTGACATAGCCCAGATCGTCGAGGACCAGCAAGTCAAAGCGGTCCAGTTTGGTGAGGGTGGCGGGTAATTGCAGTTGCAGTTTGGCGGCCTGCAACTGTTGCACCAGTGCAGTGGCTGAGCAGAACTTGACTCGTTTGCCGAGTTGGATCGCCAGTTGCCCGACTGCTGAGGCTAAGTGGGGCTTGATTAAACCGATACTTGCGAGGGTGGATGAATTACTTTGGTATTTCCCAGCACTACACCCCGATTGAAGAGTTAGACGGATGGCTGAGGTGACGGATACGGATGTGTTATTGGAAACAATGGCGCAGACCGAGGACTCGCATCAGCAATCTACTCAAACTGGAAGTAAGCGTCAGGCGATTTTGACTGGCATTCGTCGAAAAGGCTACTGGCGGTTATCAAAGACGCTGGCGACGCATACGGGAATGACCAACGAATGGCTGGAGCAACAGGGATTGCTGTCGATTCGTCAACTCTGGATGAAAGTCCAGGGATACGCTTAGTTCATCAGTGTTGTTTGCGCATCTTCATGAACCGCCCATTGTGCGCCCAACGGAAGTCCCTTTAGGGGAGACCCACATGATGGGTGGTGTGGGAGGGGCAGGTGAAACACCTGCCTCGACCCGATTAGGTGGTAGTTGTTCATCGATGTGACAGATAGTCCGTAGACTCATCGTCTACCCAAGACGATCATGGATTTATGGAGAAGTCGAAGGCGGAAACTTTAAGGGCTTTGGGATTATTAATTAAACAGCATAGAACGGCTGTAGGGATCTCACAAGAAGAACTAGGGCTACGTTGTAGTCTTGATCGAACTTATATATCGGGGCTAGAACGTGGTGTTAGGAATCCATCTCTTACTGCTCTTGTGACTCTTGCTAGTGGCTTAAACACAACTGTATCCAAATTACTCGAGAACTTAGAAACGGAAATAGGGAGAATCGAATGAATTTTGATTCTGTTGAAAACCTTAGAGCCAAACTAAAAGAAGGCTCATCACAATACAAGGTGTTCAATTTATTGTCAGATCAGGATTGGCACTGCCGTACCTGCGAGGGTAAGCAAGTGGCATCTGATCAATATGCTGGTGGGGGTGGAATTCAAGGATTAGAACGTGGGAATAGGAGCGGTCGTCCAGGGTTGGTAATAGAAACAAGACGTGATTATTGTCAAGTTTGTGGAAGAACAACAACTTGGGATCGATGGACTGGTGAGACGCGGGCAGCAAATGCATCTGCGAATATACCGCCCCAATTAGTCGCAAGAATTTTGAGATTTTATGGATATAGAGATGTTATTGAAAATAGAGTTAGGCAGGCTCATGAGCTTGTTATCGATCATCGCTTTCCTATGGAACGTTGGGGAAGAAGTGAGCCGAGTCATGATGTAAATATGAGTGACAGCGAGATTAGGGAAAAATTTCAGCTTCTCAAAAAAGATAGTGCTGGAAATCATAACTTACTAAAATCAAGAAGCTGTGAGAGGTGTATTGAAACAGGCAAGCGAGGAACGCCTATGGATATTATTTTTTGGTATTCTGGTGGAGAGAATTGGTCAGACGATGTACCTCAATCTGGACCAGAGGCTGAACAAGGTTGTGTAGGTTGCGGTTGGTATGATTTTGAGACATGGCGTAACGCTCTTAATGCAAGATAAACTGTACATCATTGGTTGCTCTTACTGTTGCGGCAGTGTCTTTACTACCTGTCACTATTTCATTCAAGTAAGGAATGAGTGCATAGCCAATGCACTCTGCTAAACGTGGAGGTACAGCATTGCCAATTTGCCACATTGCTTTTTTCATTGTTCCTTCAAATATGAAGGAATCTGGGAAGGTTTGTAATCTAGCCATTTCACGTGCTGAAATAACTCTATTTAGGTGTGGGTGGATATGAGTACCACCATGATTCTCCTTAATTGTCATGCTCGGTTTGCCTGGATACTGCCGTTTGAAAGCATCAACATAAGTTTCATACAAGGAGCCGCCAGGAGGCACTTTAGCTATCCGTTCCATGTAGGCAGGAGAGTGACGAGTCCATTCGTGATTAATACTTGGTATAGCTTCGTAAGCAGGTAGGTCAGAGATAGCTGATTCAATAGGTTTGTATTGTTCTGGTGTTAATTGAGGATTTGGATAAGGATTCTGCATTCCAAATCTATTAGCTATAAAAATAGCTCTTGGTCTTATTTGTGGAACCCCATACGTAGCAGATTCAAGAATTGCAACCGAAACATTTGTATAACCAATATTTTCAAAAGCTTCAATAATGGCTTGTTTAGTTTTTCCTTGTTTCATTGTTAAAATGCCTGGTACATTTTCCATTACGATATACCAAGGGCGCACCTCAGAAACGATACGGACAAATTCTTGAAATAGGTGATTGCGAGGATCATTCGGATCACGTTTTCCTGCCACAGAAAACCCTTGACATGGCGGACCACCGACAACGAGATGAATCTCAGGAGAACCCACTTTAGAGAGCCATTCTTGAGTATTAAACTCATGTATATCACCGCAGAAATGGTGACAATCAGGAAAATTTCTTCTATGGGTTGCTGATGCAATCGGACTTATTTCTGCGCTTGCCACCGGATTAAGACCTGCTTGCATTAAGCCCTGTGTAATTCCACCTGCACCACAAAATAAATCAATAAAATTGTAACTATGTAGAGGTTTTGATGGAGCATTAACATCAATCAGAACTTGGTAAGGATCACGCTTTACCGTCGCAAGTTCACGTTGAATTCTCTCATAACGCCCCAACTTAGCCTTTTTCTGTTTTTTTACAACTTGCTCTTTCTTTTCATCGGGAAACAAGGATAGTTGCAAATCCATCACCTTAAGAACAAACGATCTATACGGCGATATTGTGACAGATAGTCTACACGATGTCAAGAGTTTGCTGAATTGATTGACTGGTTGTAGCTGCAAATTCCTACCCTAGCCATTGAGGTTGCAACAAGAATTGGTTTGCAATAGGAAGAGTGCAATACGGGCTGAGCCACCTAACGGCAAAGCTCAACGGTAGACGACTCGATTTGTTTCTCACCGACCCTCTTCAGGATGGCCGTTGCAGCGACGTGTGTACGCCCAGCATGGGCGTGATCTGAAGGGGTGAAAGTCCCCTGTGGAGGAACCAGCGTCCAAATGAACCCAAAAGTTCCGAGTGACGTAACCACTCGCTTAAGGCAAGGGCGTCTCCGCGAGGAGGGGTCTGAAGGAAGCCAGCGGCAAACCGACGAGCCGACGAACAGAAACGTCATAGAAGGCTGAGACCTCCGGGTGAGTTGGCACAACACAACGAAACCCCTGGTTCAGGGGGCGCAGTAAATGACACGGTTGCGGCGGGAAAGATCACGGTCTTATCTGGGGAGGTCTGTACGATAAGCGGTATGTCGATGACGGGTGATACTCGTCAAAAGCAGACGTGCAGGGCGACGGGTGATGGCAAAGATCAGCCGTTACTTGAGCTTGAAGCTAAAGCTGAAGGTGAATCGTGAAAAGAGCCGAGTGGTCAAGATCGAGGAACTGGAATACCTGGGATTTACGTTCCGGGGCATTCGGATCTTTATGAGTGACCGGGCATTGAAGGATTTCAAGTACCGACTGCGGGGTCTAACCTGTCGCAGTTGGGGAGTCTCGATGCTAGAGCGAATTCAACGATTAAACCGATACTTGCGAGGGTGGATGAACTACTTTGGCATTTCCCAGCACTACACTCCGATTGAAGAGTTAGATGGATGGTTGAGGCGGCGGATACGGATGTGTTATTGGAAACAATGGCGCAGACCGAGGACGCGCATCGGCAATCTACTCAAGCTTGGGACAAGTAGGCGTCAGGCAATTTTGACTGGCATTAGTCGCAAAGGCTATTGGCGGTTATCAAAGACGCTGGCGACGCATACGGGAATGACCAATGAATGGCTGGAGCAACAGGGATTGCTGTCGATTCGTCAACTCTGGATGAAAGTCCAGGGATACGCTTAGTTCATCAGTGTTGTTTGCGCATCTTCATGAACCGCCCATTGCGCGCCCAACGGAAGTCCCTTTAGGGGAGACCCGCATGATGGGTGGTGTGGGAGCTGGAGGGGAAAACCCTCCGGCGACCCGATTATGATGCGCTGAACGCTGCTTCAATTCCTTCACCCAGCACCATTGATAGTATCAATATCTTCAGGCAAAACCACAGGAACTTCCGAATTTGTAAATCCAGCGGCATCACGAGTAACGATCGCATCAACGCTATACGCTAACGCACAAGCATACTGTACTGCATCTTCAAAATCCTCAAAATTTAATGCAAGAGCTTGTTCTAGCACCTCTAAATCGACTGTACAGATGTTTAAGTCGCTTAACACCTGAGTAACTGCATCTTGCGCCACTGCCCTCCCTGCTGCCCTACGAACAATGTAGTAAATGTTAGTTATTGTCGTTGCTGCGATAAATCTCTCAATTTCCCCAGCATCAATACGCTCAAATAATCTTGCTGCATTTTCCACAAACGGCTCTCGTTCTTGTAAAAAATCAAGAACAACATTGGTATCAATCAGAACTCGCATTACTGATACTTCTCGGTCAGATAGGTTACGTAATCCGCTTGGGCGTTACTTTCCCCTGTAGCTGCTGAAATCTTAGCAACACCTCGCAAACGCGACAGGTTTCCCCGTTTGGGCTTGAGGTTTGCTTCCCGTTTCAAAGAGTCTAGAAGAACTTGTACCAACTGCCAGCGATCGTCAGTAGGCAACTGCAATGCCTGATTTTGTATTTCGTGTAACGTCATCAGCCCTTTCCTAGCAACTCTTGATCTATTGTAAATTGCTGCTGCTGTTACCGCCTGAACACACTGCTCTCAGGATTTCATACCGCCTAACCCCAAACGCTAACAGAAAAGCTTTCGGCTACGTCCCCACCGAGGATTAAGCGGCATAATTAAACTTAGCGAGGCTGTCACCAACCCCGCTGGTCTACAAAACCGGACGTGAATCGTTTCGATTCATCCGGCTCCTCAA
>CAZVXA010000073.1:0-2020 GCA_964630955.1 uncultured bacterium
GAATTTGGGTTTTCGGATAGGCGCTTAGAACAATGAAAGATAGGTATCAAACACAATTCCGAGAATTGAGCTATTTAAATCACTGGTCTGATTCGACGATCGCCCAAAGCTAAAACCTCCATATAAATTAATTCGGCTATAGCGACTGAGGTCATAAGAGAGTTGCAGGGTGATCTCGTGGTAAGCGTCGTCCCTTTCTCGCTGGGTGAAGTGGGTCCACTGAAACTGGTAGTTCAGTCCAACGCTGAGGCTTCTTAACACGTCGTAATCCAGGCTGGCACCAACAATATTGGCAATCCGGCTGCGATCGCTCGGATCGGCAAAGCTGGCCCGGAACTGGTAATAGCTATCGAGCTTGAGACGAGGGGCGATGATATCCCGACGAGACAACGTGAAACGCAGGGAATTGTCATTGAGGAAGCGATCGCCACCATTGACATTAAAAAACTGCTGGTTCCGCCAGAGCAATTCAGCATAGGTATTGCGGAGGAGCGTTTGTTGAATCCCCAGACGCAGATCAAGATTGTTGTAGTTGAGTTCATCCAGGGACGTGTAGCGATAAAGACTTGCACCAGCCGAAGCAATCAGTCGGGTGCGGGGGGAAAGGTCAGGAACCGCCAGTACCGATATCCCAAAGCCAAAGAGCTGGTCATCCACTTGCTCCAGCACATCAAGGAAAATGTTATTGCTCCGAAAATAATCGGCGCGACCAATCAGATAGACGCTCGGTGGTCTGCGAGGGCGCGTTATATTTTCGAACTCCCGCAGTTGAAGTTCGCCTAACTCCGGATCAACAGTGTCATTGAAAGTTCCATCCGGTCTTAACCGAATATCGCCTAACTCTGGATCCAGTTCCGGGGGAAGTGTGGAAGCATTCGGATCAATCGGAGGAATGTTTGGATCAATGGGAGGACTTTCAGCCGTAATGCGCGGCGATCCGATGACTGGAGAAGGCATCGCCATCGTGCCCGGTGGCACTGAACGAGTCACCGCAACAGGTACACGAGAGTCCGGCAGCCCTAGGGAATTGGGTAGTCCCTGGAACTTAGGGCGACGAGTGTTGATTGGTTTTCGGGCGATTTCCCTGGCACTATCCGCGATGCCAATCAAGCCGTCCATCTGAGCAGGTGCTTCTGCTTTAATCGGTCTCGTCTCCAGGGAAAGAACCCCAGCCCGAGTATGCCACCGCTCCGCAGGGGCAGTGGTTGCAGACACGAAGACGGGTCGAACCGTCAGATCCACACGATTCTCGTTCGTGGTACGCGCTGTATCGGGGCGAGACGGAGATGACATCGTCAAGGAATTAACTGGAGGTGCCAGGGTTGTTTCAGCACTGACACTGCCCACCTCGGCAACCAGTGCCCCAATACAAACCAGCAAATATTTCAGGAGATGAGTCGATTTCAGGAACTTTAGCATAGCGCACGGTAGGAAACCCCGCTGGGAATCTACATCGTACACTCCAGGTTTTCCATATAATATTGCCGTTTTGCTGAACTGATTCCTGAAATCCACGTACTCATCCCCACACCTGCATCCTTAGCGAATTGATCACCCTGAGCGATCGCGTTTAACTGCCACTACGGGGTGTTCCCACAATTGGGGGGGCAATGGGGGGGGCAACGACAGGTGCAGGGGAATCAACCACCGGGGGCGCAGAAATCGAGCGCTCTGAAATTGGAGGTTGGACTATTTGGATTTGAACCTCTAGCACCGGAGATGCTATCGGACGCTCGATAACTGGCGGCGTAACTGGAGCCTCAATCACCGGAGGTTGCGTTGGCAGTTCGACCGGACGTTCAACAACAGGCCGTTCCACCACAGGCGTCACCACAGGCCGTTCCACCACAGGCGTCACCACAGGCCGTTCCACCACAGGCGTCACCACAGGCCGTTCCACCACAGGCGGCGACGGAGCTGGCAACTCTATTGGACGCTCCACCACAGGCGGCGCGGGAGGTTCCACGGGACGCTCGACTACCGGCGGCGCAGGAGGTTCCACGGGACGCTCGACTACCGG
>CAZVXA010000073.1:2120-3268 GCA_964630955.1 uncultured bacterium
CGGGACGCTCGACTACCGGCGGCGCAGGAGGTTCCACGGGACGCTCGACTACCGGCGGCGCAGGAGGTTCCACGGGACGCTCGACTACCGGAGGCGCAGGAGGTTCCACGGGACGCTCGACTACCGGAGGCGTAACCACGGGGGGCACCGGAGGGTCAACGACAGGTGGAGTTGGGGGATCAACCACGGGTGGAGGAACCACGGGTGGGGGTGTCTGCACGACTGGAGGCCGTTCACCCAGCGGATCAGGACGTCCATTTCCCCCAGGCGTATCCCCTGTAGGCCGCTCAATGATGGTTCCAAGCTGCTCAACGATATTGTCAGGGCGTCCAGCGCTGGGACGTTCAACAATGTTATCGGGACGACCATTGCCGGGACGCTGAGCATTACTGTCCGGGCTGGGGGTGTTTGTGGGGCGATCGCCAATCGGTGGAGTAGGAGGCGTCCCACCACCTACAGGACGATCCACAATTGGGGTCGGAGGATTAACAACGGGAGTGGGAGGGGGGGTAATAATGGGGGGCGGATTGTTAACAATCGGTGGTGGGGTATTAACAATCGGTGGTGGGGTATTAACAATCGGTGGTGGATTGTTGACGATCGGCGGCACAGGATTTGCTCCACCTGTGGGGCGAGTCACCGTTGCAGGGCGATCAGATGTATCCGGGCGGGGAGCGACAACAGTTGGGTTGTTAAGGGGGCCGGAGGGAGTGTTGGCTGAATTACCAGTCACGTTAGAGACACCTGTCACTGACCCCGAAGTTTGACCCCCCGTTGCGGCGTTACCACCTGCTGGTTGCTGCTGTCCTGTCACCGAACCGCCACCGACAGTGGGTGGAACAGCAGGAGCACCACCTGTCACAGGAACCTGTTGCTCAGTGACTGTATTTCCTGACGGTGGAGTACTGCCAGCGGGCTTAGGCTTGTCAGCAGTTGCATTACCAGTGGGTGTGTTTCCTACAACGGGAGTTGGTTGCTGCGTCGCAGGTCTGCCACCCGTGGTGTTTCCACCCGTCGTGGCGTTACCACCTGTCGTGGTGTTACCACCTGTCGTGGTGTTACCACCTGTCGTGGCGTTACCACCTGTCGTGGCGTTACCACCTGTCGTGGCGTTACCACCTGTCGTGGCGTTACCACCTGTCGTGGTG
>CAZVXA010000073.1:3368-8304 GCA_964630955.1 uncultured bacterium
GTGTTACCACCTGTCGTGGCGTTACCACCTGTCGTGGCGTTACCACCTGTCGTGGTGTTACCACCTGTCGTGGCGTTACCACCTGTCGTGGCGTTACCACCTGTCGTGGTGTTACCACCTGTCGTGGCGTTACCACCTGTCTCGGTGTTGCCACCTGTCTCGGTGTTGCCACCTGTCTCGGTGTTGCCACCAGTAACAGGAGGAAGCTGCTGTTCAGTAACCGTACTCCCACCCGTAGTGTTGCCGCCCGTAGTGTTGTCGCCCGTAGTGTCCGGATTGGGTGAAGGGACAGGGAGAATCGGGGCGGGGGTGGGAGCTGGCACAGGGGCGGGAGCTGGCGTTACCGTTGGAGGAGATACCACCGGAGCAGGTGTCGGACGACGGATCAGGCGATTGCCCTGTGTCGATTGGTTGCGCTGAATCGGGCGCTGCTGCTGGATGGCAGTCGTCATCTCAGACTGTACCTGACGAATGTTGTCATCAGGCGGTGTTGGGCCAGACGAATTGGGGGATAGCCCGCGAATCAGGGGGCTGGTCTCATAAAAAGTTCTCAGGTCAAAGTCGTAGACCCGCTGGATACGATCGCCCACTGCGATCGCCATCTGCCCACCCCGGAGTCGCTGCTGTTCGGAACCGTCGCGGTTTGTAATCGTAATCCCGCTATCGGTGAGTGCTCCAACAACAGTAGTGTCGGTTTCAGGAATATAGCGAACAAACAGAGCCGACCCCTGAATCCCCGCCGCAGCGTTTGGGGTACGGATGTAGGTGCGGCCACGACCAGGGGGAATCAGCATCAACATCGTGCCGTTTGAAAGGCGGAAATTGCGGGTTTCGGCGGCAAACCAGAACACCACCCGCTCACCTAACCTTCCCAGGGAGCCGTCATTGAACCGTAACTCTGCGTAGGAGTTCCCGGCAGTAGATAGCCCTTCACCGGGCGTCAAAACATCGGAAAGCTGTGCCGAGCGAGGCGATTGATTGGCTCGCAGAACCTGCACACGGTTTCGCATCGACTCAAGAACCGCTCGACTCAGTGGAGTCTGGGCCTGAGCATCAACAGAAATAACGAATGTCGTGCAAACAGTTGCTGCAACTAGGGTTACTATACGGCGTAACATGGCGATCCCCATACGTCGTGTGAATGCCAAAAAAAGTTCGGCATAGTTGACGGTTTAATGTAAGATGCTTTCCCCGCCAGCCCAAATGAATCCCTGATCATGCAGCCCTCTATTGGCTAATCGTTATTTTAATCAAAGGCTTCCCCAAGTAAAGAGGAATCAACAGGATTGGGCGTCAAATTCATCAAAACTTTAAAGAGTTTTCCGTGAAGCTACGGTCGCAATCACTTCCCACAGGGGGGCTAATTTTGGCTGAAAGGTGTGACGAACGCTACACCCTGCAGATTCTACGGATGCTCAACCCAGTTGTCTGGTAAGGGAATCGTTTCTCCCAGTGATTCCTCGTCGAGGTCTGCGGTTTCCAGTTCGCACCCAGGCTCCTGTGGTTCTGGCTCCTCCAGGAGCGCATCGAGTTCCCCCAGATCGCTGGCGATCGCCTTCAGAGCAAACTGTACCTCCTGGACGGAACGATAGCGCTGGGTAAAGTCATGGTGCAGCATTTTATCCAGCACCTCCACCAGTCCGGGGTGGAGGCTGGGCACCCGCTCCTGCCAGAGGACGGCCCCGGTGAGGGCGTCGTGGTTGATTGCGTGGGGAGGCCGTCCCGAAAGCGCTTCGATGGCAATCATGCCCAGTGCATAGATGTCGCTATTAAAATGGGGCCTTCCGGCGGACTGCTCAGCGGGGGTGTAGCCCGGAGTGCCAACGGCAACGGTAAACCGGGTGCTGCCGGAGGTCTCTGCCAGTTGAGTGGTAATTTTCTTGGCCACCCCAAAGTCAATCAGCACCAGTCTGCCGTCCGATCGCCGCCGAATAATATTGCTGGGCTTCAGGTCACGGTGAATCACATCCTGACTGTGGACAAAGGCCAGCACCTCCAGCAGATCCAGCAGCATATAGACCACCTTAATCTGGGGTATCGATCGCAGCGGCAGCATTTCTTTAGCCAGGGGATGCCCCTCAATAAACTCCTGCACCAGATAGAACTCGTGGTTCTCCTCAAAAGAGGCCAGCAGGCGCGGGATCTGCTCGTGTTCACCCAGGCGCTCCAGTGTTTCCGCCTCAGTGGCAAACAGTCGTCGTGCCAGCTTCAGAGTGTTCAATTCGTTGCTCACTACCCGCAGCCGCTTGACCACGCAGTCTGGGTTTCCGGGCCGCTGGAGGTCTTCTGACACATAGGTTTCACTGAAGCCGCCTGACCCCAGTACGCGGACAATTCGATAGCGCCCCCCCAAAACCTTCCCGGCCACCTCCAGTTCCCTTTCCCGGAGCAAATCTATCAGGTCGTCCTGCTGGCTAATAATTTCCTGCACAATGGGGGAGGTAACGTACTGTTTCAGCGTGTCACGCAGACGGTTCTTGCGGGTTTGTTCTTTAACCGTGCCTGCCACCAGTTGGGTAACACCACTGAGGGCGATCGCTCCCGCCGGCACCGCTGTTGGCAAAATCCAGCGGGCCTGGGTAAACAGGACATACCCGGCTCCTGTCCAGGCGATCGCCAGCACCGTTCCCCACAGGAATCGTCTGAGCGGCTGTTTGGGACGAGACATCCCCCATCCTGCAACACCCACTCCCAGAAGGATGACGACCCCCTTGAGCCACGCCTGGGAAATTCCCTCTGTAATAGATCTGCCCTGGAGTAAGGAGGCGACCGCGTTGGCGTGAATTTCTACCCCCGCCATTGGCTTGGGATAGAGCAGACTTCTGGAGAAGGGCGCAGAATGAAAGTCCTGATGCACCGCAGCCGTCGCACCGATCAGCACGATCTTGTCTTTGAAGAAAGCGCCGGACTCCAGGGTGGTATTCCAGGTGGCGGGGTCAAGCACCTGCCAGAAGGGAATATGGGCAAACGTCTGCGGTGGGCCATAAAAATAGATCCCTTCATTCTCTGGCGACGACGGTTCACCCCCTGCTGCTTTCAGCGTAGCGGTGGCAAACACGGGTAACCGCTCCAGTACCTCGGCCTGGATTGACGGCAAATTCTGAGACAGTTGGTTCAGGAACTGCTCCCCATAGCGATGGACTCGCCCATCGGGTTCCAGGAACACATTAATGTAGGCGCGACAGTCGTCGGAATCGCAGAGCTGATCCTGAGGCGTACTGATTTGAACGATTGGCCCCTGGGGCGTGTCCAGCAGGTCGTACTGGCTGGCCAGCACCACCCGTCCGGCATGGCGACGCAGCGTTTCGGCAAACTGCTGATCGTCCTCCTCACCATAGCTACTGGGATTTGAAAAAATAATATCCACCCCGACCGACTTTGCCCCCGCAGCCATCACTTTGTCAATGGCCTTCGCGTAGGCAACCCGTTTCCAGGGCCAGGAGCGGAGCGGTTCCAGATGGGCGTACTTATTCGGATCAGCGAGAAAAAACTCCTCCTGCTTCATGGAGCTTTCGTCGATCGCCAGGATGACCACCTCTTTAGGGGCATTGACTGGACCGCGGACTTCAAAGAACAGGGTTTGCAGTTGTCGCTCCAGAGATTGAACGACACCCAGGTTAAAGCTGGTGGCAGTGGCAGCGGCGATCGCCCATACACCCGTCAGCACGCGCCCCCAGTCCTTGAAAAATCGATTCTGTGACCCCGCAGTGGTGGAATACTGGGAGCGATTGGTGAGCTTTGGCAGGGAAATCAACGGGGGTGTGGGTTTGTTCATCTTCCCAATGATTGAGCTTGACAGGGCCAAATGACAGCGAGTGAAGCGCCTGATTCGCTTCTCTGCGCCAGAATGTCGGGTCTGGGAAAACGCCCCTAATTAACTGTTTAAATTAGCTCAAATTTTTACCTTCCCGTCAAACTTTACAGCGCTTTGCGCTGAGATAGAACCAAAGTTTTGGTTGAGAGCCGCGCTCCGCGCGGCTCTCAACCAAAACTTTGTACCACACGCGCTTGCAAAGCGCTGTATTTTTCATATCATGCTGCGAAACGCTCTCTACGAGAGGTATACGATTAGCAGTCTCTTGCGTGCCCCTGCGCCCAGGGGCGCGCAAGAGACGCTAAAAATAGTTTCGGATTTTAGCCTGGGCAAGGCCCAGGCTAAAATCCGAAAACGCTAAACAGATACTTCGCTGCGCCAAACGAAAACTGGGGTTTTATGAAACAGCAGATCCCTAAATATATGCCTCGTTAAAGGAGTACGCCGGGTCGGGACTCATCAGAATCACGTTGTCAATGACGTGGATTATGCCGTTGTCGGCCTCGATATCGGGTGCGACAACCGTTGCGTTCTTGACCTCAAAATACTCAGGAGTCGAGCGAATCGTGATGGGTGATCCCTCCAGGGAGGTCAGTCGATCGACACTCCGCAGGTCAGTGCTACTATATTTCCCGGCAACGACGTGGTACGTGAGGATGCGCGTCAGGCCGGGGATATTCATCAGCAGGACAGAGATGGTTTCTGGGGGAAGCTTGGCAAAGGCGTCGTCGGTGGGGGCAAAGACGGTAAAAGGGCCAGGGCTTTTAAGGGCGTCTACCAGATTCGCTGCCTGAACTGCGGCAACGAGGGTGTTGAAGCTACCTGCACCAACTGCGATGTCTACGATATCAGGCATGGATCTTGCTTTCTCTTCACGTGAGGTCTGCTCCAGCATTTTAAACTGAAGCGTTGACGCTCAACCGATTGACTGCCTGGAGAATCCAGTCACCTCCATTGCAATTTACAATCGCAAGCATTTGCTGATGGAGGGACCGCTCTCGCTTACAGCGCTTTGCGCTTGAATAAGCACAGTTGTTTTGGTGAGAGCCGCGCGGAGCGCGGGGCGAAACAAAAAAACAGTGGGTTAATACCCGTAAAAGCGCGGTAAAACCACGCTTAACG
>CAZVXA010000073.1:8314-29026 GCA_964630955.1 uncultured bacterium
TTAGTTGTTTTGTTTTTTAATTATTCTTTTTTTTTTTTGTTGGCCGCCGTCCCCCGGCCGAACACACAAAAACAACTGTGCTTTAAGCGCTTGAAAAGCGCTGTAATCGACAGAGTACAGATACGGGCGATCGCCTATCCTGGAAAAGGGAGCGCAGTTTCAGGTCAGGAGGAAAGATGGTAAACGGACAGCAGGTTCCCCCCAAAACGTTGACGATCGCGGTGGTGGGCGATGTACATGACCAGTGGGATGACTTTGATGAACCTGCCCTGAAACGATTGGGCGTGGATCTGGTGCTGCTGGTGGGTGATTTTGGCAATGAGTCAGTCGGAGTGGTGCGGGCGATCGCCTCCCTTTCGATTCCCAAAGCCGCAATTTTTGGCAACCACGATGCCTGGTACACCGCGACGGGCTGGGGCCGCAACAAATGTCCCTATGATCGCAAGGTGGAAGACTGGGTGCAGCAGCAGATTGATCTCCTGGGAACCGCCCATGTGGGCTACGGCAAGCTGGACCTGCCGGAACTGGGAGTTAGCGTGGTGGGTGGCCGTCCTTTTAGCTGGGGTGGCTCCGAGTGGAAGAATGGTGAGTTTTACCGCGATCGCTACGGCATCGACAGCTTTGAAGCATCCACTGAACGCATTGTAGAAGCCGCCCGCAGCACCCTCTTGGGCACAATTATATATATTGGGCACTGCGGTCCCTATGGGTTGGGGGATCGACCCGAAGACCCCTGCGGTCGGGACTGGCAACCCCTTGGGGGCGATCACGGTGACCCCGACCTGACGGTGGCGATCGCCCAGACCCGGCAGATGGGCAAGTCCATTCCTCTGGTGGCTTTTGGACATATGCACCACAGCCTGCGCCACACGAAATTGCAGCTTCGCCGCCCAATTCACCTGGACGACCAGGGCACTGTTTACCTGAATGCTGCCAGCGTCCCCCGCATCGTCGAAACCGAAGAAGACCTGCTGCGCAATTTCTCCCTGGTCACTCTGGACAACGGAGTCGTCACGCAGGCATCCTTAATCTGGCTAAACCAGGACTTTGGCATCCAGTCCCGACAGATTCTCTATCAGCCCGGTCTGGATGAGGCTGATGAGGCGGAAATAGAGACGCGCTATGCCGAGGCGGAACCCGTCTAGCCCGGTTGTACTAGCTGTACATGGTGCATTTGGCGCAAATCTCAACCTCCTGTCGGTAGCGGGCGTGTGCTCTGATGGCTCGTCGCTCTGGCAGGTTATAGATGTCCAGGCAATGTTGAAACTGGGAATTTTGCTTGTACCCAAATTTTCCCTCGGCATCAATACAGCAAAAGGCATCGCGTCCGTCTGCCAGGATATGAAGTTGAAACCATTGCTTACAACCTGCCTTCGGTACAGAAAAGTTTTTGGGGGGAGTCAACCCTATCCAGTCCCCACGGGGGCGCACGGTCACAATGAATTCAGGAAAACGGCTCTCACACCATTCGATAAATTCCTGGTCCGCAGGTGTGTTGTCTCCAACGCGGCTAATCAGAATGGGAAAATTTAGCTCTCCGGCCTGTTTGCGTTCATGCAGAGCAGTGATGTGTTTGACGGTTCGCTCATAGGGAATCTGCATGACCCGCTCGTACTCGTTTTTGCGGTGGTCGTTGAAGGAGAGGATAAAAAAATCAACGTTAGTAATGTCTGAAAGTTGAGCAGTTTTTGCCTCAGTCAGCACCGAAGCATTAGAGAAAAAAGCAACCCTGGCCTGGGGAAGACTCCGATTAACCAGCCTGTAAAAATCAAAAATCCGACTATCCAGAAAAGGCTCGTTGACGCGGCTGAGGTGCATGGAGAAGCTGTGGGACTGGGGGATGTCCTTCAGGTCGTGAATAATCTTCTCAAATAGCTCATCTGACATTCGGTTCCCTTTTCTCTCCAGGTTGGGATAGGGGCAGAATTCGCAGGCAGCATTACAGAGCGCCAATGTCTCTACTGTGACGAACATTGGATAGTCCAGATATTCCTCCTGAATTGCCTCGATCTGCTTCTGATATTCGGCTTCAGTATCCAGAAAAACCGCCATGCAAACCTCAGGGTGCATCGTCGTGCAAATACTAGCAGATGTGGGGCAGTCGCAGAGAATCAATCGCGATCGCCATTCCTCCTCACCCCCTCACCCCAAAAGTGACATTGACCCACTGCTGAATCTCCGTCAGGTAGCGGGCCGTCAGCACACCAGCCACAAAGCCACAGAGGTGACCCAGCGACGACACCCCCCGGCGTAAGGGTAGTACCCCCCAGATCATGCTGCCGTACATCAGCCCCACCAGTACTGAGAGGGCGATCGCTCCCACACTGCGTTCAAAATATCCCCGCAGCAGCAAAAACCCAAAAAAGCCAAACACCACGCCGCTGGCCCCCAGATGATTGGTACGGTTGGCCCCTAGCAGCCACACCCCCAGCCCACTGGACAGCCAGACGATCGCTGTCACAATCACAAACACCTGCTGGCTTTGAAACAGGATTAAACCGCCCAGCACCAGCAGCGGTAGGGTGTTGGTTGCCAGATGGCGCAGTCCGCCGTGGAGCAGGGGAGCCAGCACGACACCCCACAGGCCCTCCAACTGACGTGGGCGAATGCCCAACCGATCTAGTGCGCCGCGTAATAGCAGCCAGTCTACAATCTCCAGCAGCCACATCAGCCCGACCCAGGCCAACAGCAGCAAGAAGGGTTGGGGAATCTGAGCGAGAATGTCTGGCAGGGAAAGGTCGGGGGAACTCACAGGCCATCGGCGTGAAATACAATGCCTCCTTATACTACTGTCCCGTTCCCAGGTTCGCCGATGAGTTGCTGTTGTTTCTCCCACAGCAGATCACGGGAACTCTGGACAGTATCACGCCCTCCTGGAGGGGGGATCTTTCCTGAAATCGTCTATGCGATCGCCCGCCCGCACTTCCTCATCCGTACCCCGGTTGCTTGAGTCCAGCAGTGCCTCTGTGGGACTCGACGCAACGCTGAGCGATTTGCCGATGTACCAGTTTCAGGTATCGGCTACATGGACGGGCGAACAACTGGCGCAGGTGTTTGAGCAGTATCCTTCCCTGCCAGGGGTTGTTCTGCTGGAGGACGACCGATTCCTGGGCATGATCTCGCGGCAGCGGTTCCTGGAGTCCCTGATTCGTCCGCATGGGCTGGAGCAGTTTCTGTCGAAGCCGCTGCGAGTTTTGCATAGCTACGTGCGATCACCCCACCTGATGCTGTCCCTCGAAACGCCGATTTTGGCCGCCGCCCAGATGTCCCTGAGGCGATCGCCCGACCAGCGGGGAGAACCGATTCTGGTGGAAATTGATCCCTGCACCCACTGTCTGCTGGATGTCCATGAACTCAACGTCGCCCACTGGCAACTACGCGGCATCGAAACCCAGGTGCGTTACGAGCGAATGCAGGTGCAAATGATCCAGATTGAAAAGATGGCCAGCCTGGGGCGGTTAGTCGATGGGGTCGCGCATGAAATTCTGGACCCGGTTGGGTTCATTTGGGGTAATCTGACCCATGTCTCGGCCTACACAGAGCAGTTGCAGAGCCTGCTGGTTGCCTACGAAGCGGAGTATGCCGTCACCCCGGCAATTCAGCAGTTACAGGAAGATGTGGAACTGGAGTATCTGAAAGCTGATCTACCCCGTACCATTGACAGCATTCGTGCTGGGGCCGAGCGGTTAAAACAACTGGCCAGCAGCCTGCAAAATTTCTGCCACATCGACGAGGTCTATCCCCGCCCCACTGATCTGCACGAATGCCTCGATAGCCTGATTCTGTTGCTCAAAACGCGCCTCACTGGGGAGATTCGGATCGTCCGAAACTATGGACATCTACCGCCCGTGACCTGCTATCTGGGGCAGATCAGTCAGGTCTTTATGAACATCCTGACTAATGCTGTAGACGCCCTCTTGAATCAGGCAGTGCAGCAGGAGTGGGAGCAATCCTTGAAGGGAAAATCAATATTGGGTCAAACTTCTCAGATCACTATCACCACACAGATGCTGGATGGCGGATTTGCTTCGCAGATGGCTGAAGTAGACCTCGTAGCAGCCAATGATCCCAGCTTACAGTCAGCGCCTCCGCCAGCACCAACCCCAAAACCTGTGTCTGAAACTGCTTCAAAGGCCACTGTGGCCCGTCGCTATGCCTCTATCTGTATTGCTAACAATGGTCCAGGTCTGTCTCCAGAGCAAGTACAGCGCATCATCGCATCCTTCTCTGTAGAGCAGCGAGTTGAGAAGGAAACCAGCCTGGGGATGAGCTACCGAATCGTCACGGCAAAACACGGGGGAAGATTACTGGTGCGGTCAAACAAAACTTCAGTGCCTGGAGAGAGTGAAGTGGTTCAGGGAACTGAATTCGAGATTCTTCTGCCGCTGGGTTAGCTGGCACTTGGGCGGATATAAAAAGCCCCTGGGCGTCTTGCCGTGTTTCGACTCCAGGGGCTTTAGCTCGAACTGCTCCTCACACGAGATTTAATCTACCGCTTTTTTCTTGTTTAGGGAAGTAGGGTAGGACAGTTTTTTGGGGTGGCATAAAGGGGGATGGTTAGATGGGTAGGGGGTAGATGGGTAGATAGGTGGTTATAGTAGGATTGCCCTTTCCTGTGTGGGTTGCATAATGCTGCACTTGAACATCCTTCTTGGTCCGATCGCCGCTCGTCCCCTGCGGCAAATGGTAGTGTCTGGTTTGTTGCTACTGGTAGTGACAGCCTGTAGTCAGGCCAAAACTGCGAATCCAACGAATGGTACACAATCTGCTACCAGTGCCGTTGCGACTGCGCCGGAAATGGATCCTGCTGATGCAATTATTGCCGCGACGAAGGCTCAGAGTGAAGCCAGGTCGTTTCGGGCTAAGTCTACAGTCAAGGGGGGCGATCGCACCGCCGAGATCACGCTGGAATTTGTGTCGCCGGATCGCTTTCGCATGGTGAACCCGTCGATGGAGGCGATCGCCATTGGGGCCGACACCTACATGAAGCCAGCGGGACGACCCTGGTCGAAGGTGGCGATGAACATCAACGAAATCGTGAACCAGTTTCGGCAGGACCCCAAGATGACGGAGGCGTTTCGTAAGAGTATTCGCAGCGCCAGGTTGGTGGGTACGGAGCAAGTGAACGGTGAAGCAACGCAGGTCTACGCCTACGACATTGAGAACTCTCAGAATGGGGTACAGACTACCGGAAAGGCCAAGATTTGGGTTCGCACCAGCGATGGCCTGCCGCTCAAGCTGGAGGGAGACTCTACGATCACAACGGGAGGGAAGACGTTTTCGGCCCAGTACAGTAACATTTACTCCGACTACAACGGCGAGATCAAGATTGAGCCACCCATTTCCTGAGGCCCAACTGCTGGCATGACCGTTCAATTCGGAAAATTTCTACGCTACGAGGTGCCCACAGCGATCGCCTGTCTGGATTGGGGGGCGATCGCTCTGGTGCTGGTCGTCAAAGCCCTGATCCTGGTTTTTGGTGCAGTGGCCTATCAGGTGGGGGCCAATTACGCGCTCGATTCCTGGTATCAGGTGCTGGAGATCTGGAACCGCTGGGATGCTCCCCACTACGTTGACATTGCCCATTATGGCTATGAGGCTACAGGCGATCGCCAGCGCTGGATTGTGTTCTTCCCGCTTTTTCCCTGGTTGGTGCGGGGGCTGTCCTGGCTGACGCGGGAGTATGTGCTGAGTGGATTTCTGGTGTCGGGGATCGCCTCGATTGCAGCAGCGCTCCTGCTCCAGGGGTTAATCCAGGTGGATGATTCCCGTGCCACTTCCCGCGTGGCCCTGTGGTTTTTCCTGATTTTTCCCACCAGCTATTTCCTGCATATTGGCTACACTGAGAGCCTGTTCATTGCCCTGATGCTGGGCAGTCTGCTGGCGGCGCGACGGGGCTACTGGTGGCTGGCGGGACTGTTGGGACTGCTGGCCAGTCTCAGCCGCATCAGTGGGATTATTCTGCTCCCTACCCTGCTGGTGGAAGCGGTACATCAGGGCTGTCGATCGCACCGGAGCGATTCGCTCCTGCAAAAACTCCGAAGTAACCAGGAGTGGCTGTGGATTGCCCTGGTTCCCGTGGGTACTCTGCTCTACCTCGTCTGCAACTACCTCACAACGGGCGATCCCTTTGCTTTTCTGATACACCAGCGGGAGTACTGGCATAAGTTTCTGGCAGCTCCTTGGGTGGGCATCGGCAATAGCCTGGAGCGGCTACCGGGCAATGATCCCTGGAAGGTACAGATGGTGATCGGGCAGGAACTGGTGTTTGGGGGACTGGGGGCGATCGCCACCCTGTGGACCTGGTTAAAGCTGCGTCCGGCCTATGGTGTCTGGATGTTGGGAAACTGGCTTCTGTTTGTCAGTACGTCACATATCCTGAGCGTGCCGCGCTACACGCTGGTGATGTTTCCGGTGTTCTGGCTGTTTGCTCGAATGTCGCGCCACCAGCTCGCTTACTCGGTGTTGACCGTCTGGTCGCTGTTATTTCTCGGATTTTTTATCAGTGAATTTGTTCAGGGGCACTGGGCCTTCTAATCTTTTCTTGCGCCACGCGGTGAGGACAGAGAAGGGAGATCCCTACTCCCGTTCAGGGTTGACCAGAAGTAGCGCAGTGCATTGAACTGCGCCACTCCCGGTCATAAAGAGAGTTGGCATCAGGCAGTAACTAGCTCACGCACGTAGGGCTGGTTACATTGTTGATAGTACGCCAGTGTCTCCAGCGCTTCTGCTTCTGTCGCAAACCGCAGCTTGATTTTGTAGAGGAAGGGGAGCGAGCGGTTGTTTGTGAGTGGCGCAGGTTCCCAAATCTTGAGCAACCAGTCCGTTCCGGTAAACTTTATAGAGTATTTCATGGCCTATACCGACAATGAGGAGAGCGTACGCGGTATTCAATGTAGACTTCAAGCGAAGGGAATACGCAGGAGCGCACACACCTCAGCTATAAAGTTAGCTTATTTTCAGTAAAGCCCCTGACTCTCCTACAAGACTCGATGTTACTGAATTCCAGAAACACCTGCGGAATACCCGGATCATTTAAGAAGAATATAGCTGTATTCATATGAAATTTCTACCCGTATCCTCCGTACTTCAGTAAAAAGCCCGTAAAGTCAAGTAGATTTCGGCAAAATTACTGAGATATTGTGCATACTTGTTTACCCTTTCGGGGCTTGTGTCGATCTAATTTTTATGCACCGCGAAACGCTCTCGTAGAAAGCGTTTCGCGGCGAACTTGATTTTTGCGCCGATTTTTTCTGAAATGCTGCCAGCGTTCTAGAAAAAATCGGCGCAATTGAGTCAAAAGTCCAGGAATTGAGTGCTTATCCGAAAACCGAAATTTTGGACAGGTACTTAGCGATGCAGCCAGCGGGCTGCGTCCTTCGCGTGGTAAGTGAGAATCAGGTCTGCCCCAGCTCGTTTGAAACCGAGAAGTGTTTCCATCACCACTCGCTCTTCGTCAACCCAGCCATTCAGCGCAGCCGCCTTAATCATGGCGTACTCGCCCGATACATTGTAGGCTGCAACAGGCAGGTTAGTCGCTTGCTTGACGCGCCAGATGATATCCATATACGCGAGAGCTGGCTTGACCATCAGCATATCGGCTCCCTCAGCGATGTCCAGTTCGATTTCCTTGAGCGCTTCGGTGCCGTTACCGGGGTCCATCTGATAGGTGCGGCGATCGCCAAACTGGGGTGTAGACTCCGCTGCATCGCGGAAGGGGCCGTAGTAGGCCGAGGCATACTTGGCGGCGTAGGAGAGCACTGGAATATCCTCAAACCCTGCTTCATCCAGCCCCTGCCGAATCGCCTGGACAAAGCCGTCCATCATGCCTGATGGGGCAATAATATCAGCTCCCGCTTTGGCCTGGGAAACTGCTGTTTTCTTCAGTAGTTCCAGGGTGGGGTCGTTGAGCACGCGCCCGGTGAGGTCACCCGTTTGCAGGTAGCCGCAATGACCGTGGGAGGTGTACTCACAGAGGCAGGTGTCTACGATGACGATCAGATCGGGCACGGCTTCTTTGACGCGGGTCGCCGCCTGCTGCACGATGCCGTGGTCGTGCCAGGCTCCCGTGGCCTCCACATCTTTGTCAGCGGGAATGCCAAACAGAATAATGGCAGGAATCCCCAGGTCGTAGACTTCCTTCGCCTCCTCTACAATCTTGTCGATCGAGAGCTGGTAGACCCCCGGCATAGAGCGCACTTCATTGGCAATCCCTTCCCCAGGAACAGCAAACAGCGGGTAGATCAGATCGCTGGTAGTGAGGGTGTTTTCTCTCACCATGCGGCGCAGTTGGGGATGAGAGCGAAGACGGCGAGGACGGTGGGTTGGGAACATAGTCTAAAGAGAAATGTAAAGGCCAGATGTGAAGCGTCTCTAAGAAAGTCTAAAGCTTTACAAGTCCTTACAGGTGATGCGGGACGTTACGAACTGTAAAAGGAGATTTGATTTGTGAGGAGAGGGACGGGCTAAGCCCGTCCCTCTCCTCACAAATCATCAGGCTTGCCATATGAACTGAACTTAACCTCTACTAAACCCCTTCTTAAATCGCAAAGAATTGCTAAGCGGCATGATGGGAGGTGCAGGCTTTCCAGGGGAGATGGGGCATGGTCGATCGGCGACCCGACATTGTGCTTTTAGTGCTCGACACGCAGCGGAGCGATCGCCTCTCCTGCTATGGCTACTCGCAGCCCACCTCACCCTGCATCGATGCCTTTGCAACAGAGGCCACCCTGTTTCGGCGTGCCGTTTCTACGGCCCAGTGGACGATTCCCTCCCATGCCTCGATGTTTACGGGTCTCTATCCATCAGCGCACGGCGTTCTACAGTCTTACTCAGTGCTGCCGGATGCGGTTCCTACCCTGGCGGAGCGGCTCAGTGCTGGAGGATATTACACCGCAGGCTTTTGCAACAATCCCCTGGTCGGCGTCATCAACAACGGCCTGCGCCGGGGGTTTTACAGTTTCCTCAACTACAGTGGCCTGTTGACCTCCCGCCCCAATCAGGCTGGGGTTCCTTCAGGTTGGCTTGACCAGTATCGGCAGTGGTTTAAGCGGGCGATCGCCAACCTGCTCAATCAAATCCAGAATGCCTTCGCCCGCTCCGACGCACTGCTGGCCCTGTCCTTTACACCGCTAATGGTGCCACTCTGGCAGACTGCCCTCAGCTTCAAAGGCAATACGCCCAAATCTTTGAGCGATGCTGCAAAGCTGTTGATCCATCGCAAAGGAGTCGCTCCCGACCAGCCGATTTTTACCTTCATCAACCTGATGGGCGTCCATATGCCGTACCATCCACCCCGCCCCTACATTGAGAAATTTGCGCCCAATGTATTGCGCGATCGCGCCGCCCAACACTACCTGCGTCGCTTCAATGGGGATGTCTATGGCTGGCTGGCTCCCCTGGCAGGCGAACTGGACGACCAGCAAAAAGCCACCCTGGACGGTATGTACGACGCGGAGGTGGCGGCCCAGGACGAGCAGGTGGGCGTGTTTCTCGATCGCCTGCGTCAGAGCGGAGCGCTGGAAAACACCCTGGTGATGATTTGCTCCGACCACGGTGAACACCTGGGCGAAAAGCAGTTTATTGGGCACTCAATTTCGCTGTACAACGAACTGGTGCAGGTACCGCTGATTATCCGTGACCCCGCTGGCCGATTGCTGCGGGGAGCGGAACGCAACGAAGTGGTCTCGACTCGCCGTCTGTTCCACACGATTCTGGATGCTGCTGGAGTCGCCAGCGCAGCCGAGGTAGAAGCGTCGCTGTTGCAAAGAGAAACCGTGGGTGATGCCGCCTCTGGTCAGCGCAGGGAAAACTTGTCTCCCGTTTTTGCGGAAGCCATTCCCCCGCAGAATGTGGTGAACCTGCTGAAGAAACGCCAGCCAGAACTGATTCGCACTCGCGCCTGCGACCAGCCGCGCCGTGCCGTGTGGGTAGGCAACCACAAACTGATTGAAACTGGTGATGCAGGTTTGGAGCTCTACGACCCGATCGCCGATCCCCAGGAAAGCCTTAACCTCAGTGATATTCTGCCGGAGAACGTAGAGCTGCTCCAGGAGTGCCTCCAGCTTTTAGCCACCCACAGTGCCGAGACCAACGCTGCTGGGTCAATGGGTGATTACCCCGCCGGAGATCTGCGAAGTAAACGCGCCCCCGGCTTCGACGATCCCGAAGTGCAGCAACGCCTGCGCGATCTAGGTTACCTGGAGGATTGATCAACCATGTATCCCCCCATCGGCCCCATTATTTTTCAACTTGGCCCCCTGACTCTGCGCTGGTACGGGGTGCTGATGGCGATCGCCGTTATCGTTGCCGCCCAGATCGCCAGCCGCGAAGTCAAACGCAAGGGCCAGAACCCCGAAGACTTCTGGGACATGCTGATCTGGGTGCTGATCCCTGGCTTCATCGGCGCACGCCTCTACTACGTCTTTATTCAATCCCCGCCCGATCGCCTCGGAGACTACCTGCGCAATCCCCTTGCCTTGCTGCGCGTCTGGGAAGGCGGCATCCATATCTTTGGTGGATTATTGTTTGGTGCGATCGCCCTCCTGATCTATACCCGTATCCGCAAACTCCCCGCCCTGGTGTTTCTGGATGCGATCGCCCTGCCCCTCCCCCTGGCCCAGGCCATCGGACGTTGGGGCAACTTCATCAACCAGGAACTCTACGGCCCGCCCACCACCCTACCCTGGGGCCTCCGTATCGATTCCCAGCACCGCATCCCCCCCTACAATGACCTCACCCAATACCCCGACACCACCCGCTTCCACCCCCTGTTCCTCTACGAATTCCTCTGGAATCTCGCAGGCTTTGCCCTCCTCTTGTGGATTTCCCGTCGCTTCGCCCACCAGCTCAAGGACGGCGACCTGATGCTGCTCTATCTTTTCTGGTACCCATTAGGCCGATTTTTCATTGAGTTTCTCCGAACCGACTCCTGGTTCTTCGGCGACACACCCTTTAATGCAGTGCATCTTTTGAGTGCGATCGCCATTCTCATCGCCACCACTATCCTCTATCTCCGCCACCGCCCTGTACGGGCATAGCATTTGGCCTTTCGACAACGGCTGATGTGTACGGGCGTGGCATTCGGCCTTTACGTTCGACTCTCAACAAAAAACTTATCTGCTGAATGCCGTGCCCCTACCCGAATGCCGTGCCCCTACCCATCCACCCATCCACCCATCCACCCATCCACCCATCCACTCATCCACTCATCCACTCATCCACTCATCCCCCGAACGCCACCCACCCCATGCCCACTCCCCGCCTCCTGATCATCGGCCTCGACTGCATGGAACCGTCCCTCGTTTTTGACCAGTGGTGGCAGGACCTTCCTAACCTCTCCCGTTTGATGGCTCAGGGTAGCTACGGCAGACTCGAAAGCAGCATTCCCGCCATCACTGTGCCTGCCTGGAGCTGCATGATGAGTGGACGTGACCCTGGAGAACTGGGCATCTACGGTTTCCGTAATCGGATAGACCGGAGCTACAACAGGATGGCGATCGCCGACGGGCGTGCCGTCAAGTTTCCCCGCCTCTGGGACATCCTCGGCGAAGCAGGCTGGAAGGTGGCCGCCATCAGCGTTCCCGGTACCTCCCCTCCCTATCCGGTGAATGGCTCTCTGGTTTCTTGCTTTCTCACCCGCAGCGCCGACGCTCCCTTTACCCATCCCCCTGAATTGGCCGACCAGATCCGCACCTGGATGCCGGACTTTTTGCTGGACGTGCCCGAATTTCGCTCCGAGGAAAAGGCCCGTATCCTTAGCAACATCTACGCTTTGTGTAACCAGCGCTTTGACCTGGCGGAGAAACTGCTGGAACATGACCAGCCGGATTTTCTGATGCTGGTGGATATGGGTGTCGATCGTATTCATCACTCCTTCTGGAAACCGATGGACCCGCGCCATCCTCAGCACGAACCGGGGTCGCCCTACGCCAATGCTATCCACGACTACTACTGCCACCTGGACCGTCGGGTAGGAGAATTGCTGCACCGATGCGACCCTGACACTGCTGTGCTGGTTGTTTCTGACCACGGCGCTCGTCCCCTGATGGGAGGAATTTGTATCAATGAGTGGCTGATCCAGCAGGGGTATCTGGTGCTAAAAGAGCCACCCGACGGCGTTCAATCTCTGGATGAGGTGGCGGTGGACTGGAGCCAGACCAAAGCCTGGGGTGCAGGGGGCTACTACGGTCGGATTTTTCTGAATGTGCAGGGACGAGAACCACAGGGGGTGATCCCACTGGCGGAGTATGAGCGGGAGCGATCGCACCTGGTAGACCTGCTGGCCAACATCTCCGATCCCGAAGGTAAACCGTTGCAGAACCGGGTGTTCAAACCCCAGCAGATTTATCAAAAAGTGCGGGGTGTTGCGCCCGATTTGATTGTGTACTTTGACGAGTTGGCGTGGCGATCGGTGGGCACCGTTGGGAGTGGTGTCATCCACACGGTGGAGAACGATACGGGCCCGGATGATGCGAACCACGCTCAGTACGGCCTGATGATTTTCTACGACCCACAGCGACCTGGAGGGGGGCAGGAATTGCAGGGAGCGACGCTGTATGACATCCTGCCAACCCTGCTGGCGCGGTACCAGATCGAGGCTCCAGTGGGACTGAAGGGGGCCGTTCTACCTCTATAAAAGCCTATGAAAACCAAAACCCCAAGTTCTAGAAGGTGCAACGCTACAGCGTTGCACCTTCTAGAACTTGGGGTTTTGGGTAGGCTCTAAGCTAAATTAAAGACTTGCTGAACTCTCGAATCGGGCGATCGATCGCTGTAAATTGCGCAGAGATGCGGGGAAACCTAGAGGCAGAAAAGCCCAACCCACTCTGCTTTCGTAAAGGTTATGGATCGCCCGCGCGGGAAAAATCCCGAATTCGCTCCCCCTTCTGTCACCGAGAGCATTCTGAGTAGTCTGCCCCCAGAAGCAAAAGTCTGGGTCGAGAGTCTGCCGTGGCATCAGCGGCGCTATATGCTGTCGCTATGTCACCTGATGTGTGCCGCATCGCCGGAGGTGCGAGCCGAATTTCTGGATGACTACACCGCCGATGGGCTGGTGTCGCGCAAGCTAGAGGATAAGGAGACCGAGCAGCGGGTGCGGGAGTACCTGAAGGAATTTCGGATCAAAACAAAGCTCAATGCCGGTGTTCTGCGCCGCTATATCCGTCAGTTCTACATCCATTCAGCGCAGGACTCTCGCCGACAGCCCGACCTGTATCTGGAATCGGCGCTGAAGCTGGTATTCAGCAATGAGGAGCGCAACAACGTGTTTAACTACATTCTGGGCTTTGAGCTGCTCAGGATGATGTTTTGCATGAGCTGGCTCCAGCACGAGAGACTCTATCGTCTCCAACGCAACCAGGATGAATTTATCAATACTTATATCAAACCCATTCAGCACGCTCACCGGGTGAACAATATTATCGTTCCAAAGGATGAGGGGGTGTTCTTTGCCAAGCGCAGTTACTTTGTGCAGGAGCCAGAGATTTCCGATCGCAAGCTGGTGGAACTGGTGATCGCTACTTTCCCCACCGATATCGTCAGCAACTTTGGGTTCTCAATCATCCGCCACGTCAATTCCCTCAGCTTCGACTACGACTACATTTTTGGCTCAGAACAGCAGGACGCTATTTTTGATGTCCCCCCGGTGTGATTCTGACGCAACCGCGCCGAATTTCGTGAGCGGTCAGCATTGCTGACCGCTCACGAAATTCGGCGCGGGAGATGAGAGTTTGCCGCAAAACGCGCTCTAGAGCGCGTTTTGCGGCTTGTAGATGACTGAGGATATCAAAGTGTGGTGCACTTTGATATCCTCAGCCGGATTCAAGTGTGCTATCTTAGAGAAGACCTGGACTCATGCGATTACAACGCCCAAATCTTGTCAGGACCGGAAGGTAGCAGCAATACGGGATGCTTGTAATAGGCGTGATCTCCGGGTCACTTTTTTTGCCCGTTTTCTCCCAGGCTGGGCAGTTTCCAGGGTTTCCTTCTATCCTGGAGTTACAGCACTTTTCAAGCGCGTGAGGTCAGTTTTTTATTGAGAGCCGCGCTCCGCGCGGCTCTCAATAAAAAATTGGTTCTCTACCAGCGCCAAGCGCGGTAGGTGTCTGGTCGTCGTAACAGGAGTGGACAGACCATGCCAGGATTTGGAGATATTGTTCAGAAAGCGTTTTATTTGGGGGTTGGGCTGGCCTCCTATGCAGGAGAGAAGGCGGGCAGCACGCTAACCGAGTTGCGATCGCAGGCCCAGAAGCTGGCCGATGAAATGGTGGCTCGTGGTGAAATCACCGCTGAAGAAGCGCGCCGCATGGTGGAAGAAATGATGGCCCGCGCTCAGCAACCCACCAGCGCTCCGGCGGAACCCGATCGCCCCAGCGAACCCCGTCGCATTGAAATTCTGGAGGAGGGCGAGGAGCCATCCAGCAGCAGTGCTCCAACCTCGGCAACGGACGATCTGCGCGACCAGGTGGCCAAACTCCAGGAGGAACTGCGGCGGCTAAAGCGGGAATAGCGATCGCTTCGTAGAGCGTTCAAGAATAATTGCATTCAAACCCCGATTACGGTGATATTCATCAATGTGAGGTGCAGGGGGTGTGGGGGCGGTGCCCCCACGCAGGGGTTCCACCCCTGCACCCCATAACTCATCAGCACGAAAAGTGCCGTAAGTCATTATTGAGGGATCTTCTAGAAGGCGGAGGACGGGTAGCGCGATGAACGAATGGCAGGACTGGGAGCAGATGTGGGATGCTCTGGGTAAGCAGGCAGAGCAACTGTTGGATGAATTTTCTAAGGGTGTCGAAACCGCAGTTGATTCCCTATTCGAATTTGCAGAGGATTTAACCGAGCAGCTCGATCAGTCGCTGGCTCCTGGCCTCAGCGAATTTGACCAGGAAATGGAAGGCTGGATGGAACCACTCATCCAGTTCATCAATACCCTTGAAAACAGTTTTGCAGAAGCTGCCGCTCCCATTACCCACACGGTTGAACCGCTGATGAACCAGCATCCGGCCTGTATTGGCTGTCGGCATTATCATGGTCAGCCCTACAACGGCACGATGTTTGTCTGTGCGATGCACCCCTACGGTTGGGAAGCAGAGCAGTGCCCCGATTGGGAATCGGCTTAACCAATAAACCCAGATTTGAGAAGGCGCAGCACTGTGGTGCTGCGCCTTCTCAAATCTGGGTTTATTGTTATGTTATTACGGTATCCTTTTCGGAATAATTGTTCAGAATAAGGTTAGTCTTAGAGCATTCTTTTTTGTATGGGCTTCTCAGGCGGAATGATTTGCGGTTTCACTCAATTGGTTTTGCGGGAGGTATAGGTGATGCAGGAACCCGAAAACCCCTCACGCTCTCCCCGGCGTCGCCCCCGGCGTCGCCCTCCCCAGCAGCAGCCAAAGCCCTCCAGTAACAATGCGGGCAACGTGCGCTACTTGCCCGGTTCCAGCGGCAATGGTGCTGCTCCCAACCCTTCCTCCAGTGACCTCCGCCCCAACCGCCCGACTCGCCCAGTCCAACCCATTCCCGCCAATCGCTCCCAAATTTCCCGTGCCCGTCGGACGGCTCCGGATAACCGCCCAAACAATGCGCGGTTTAATTTGCGATCGCTCCTTTCCTCCGATACGCCCACACCCCGCAAAGACTCTTCCCCTCGCCTCCCCAACCCGAATGGCCGCAGCCGTGAGGGGGCCATCACCCGTGTCGCTCCCAGTTCTCGCCAGATAGTGAAGGCAACGGCGGTGGCCCCTCTGGTGGCCCGTCCCAAAGCGCGAGTTGCACCCACTCCCATTCCGAAGCCGCGTCGGGTTCGCAAGGTTAAACGTCCCCCGACTCCTCCATCCCCACTGCTCTACGTCACCCGGTTGCTGATTTTGGGAATTGGCATTGGGGCGATCGCGGGCACTGTGCTTTCTATCTGGAATCCCAAGTCTCGCGTTCCGGTCTCTCTCAATACATCCGTTGTTTCCCAGGAGGCAGGAGCTGTTTCAAACAGCGCAACCCTGCTCAACCGCGATACGGTGCCCAAGGTCAACAGTCCTGTACCGATGGTGGTTCGTTTAGGGCAGCCCATTCCCGCCCTGACCACTTCGATTCAAAGGCTGATTACCCAAACGCAGGGCTTCACCGTTGGGGTTCATCTGGTCGATCTGGATACAGGCAACTATGTGAATGTCAACGGCGACACGAGACTGCAAGCGGCCAGCACCATTAAGGTTCCGATTCTGGTTTCTTTTTTACAGGATCTGGATGCAGGTAAGGTTCGGCTTGACCAGAATTTGACGATGGAGAAGATTGATGTCGCTACTGAGGCAGGCGATATGCAGTACCTGCCCGTTGGTACACAGTTTCCGGCGCTGGAAGTGGCGACCAAGATGATTACTGTGAGCGACAACACAGCCACCAATATTCTGATCCGGCAGGGCGGCGGGATTCCTGCGATGAATCAGCGGTTTCGCTCCTGGGGGCTGACCAACACTTCCCTCTCGAACCTGCTGCCTGATCTGGGCGGTACCAATACTGTCAGCGCCAAAGATCTGACGCTGCTGTTGACCAGCATCAGCCAGGGAAATTTATTGTCTTTGCGCTCCCGCGATCGCCTGCTGGAAATCATGCGCGGCACCGTCACTGACACCCTGATCCCCGCCGGAATTGGTCCTGAAAATAAAGCAGTGGTGGCGCACAAGACGGGCACCATTGGCACGATGGTGGGTGACACCGGAATTGTGGATATGACCAGCGGTCAGCGCTACGTGCTCACCATCATTGTGCAGCGGCAGGCAGGGGACGATCGCGCCCAGGAACTGATCCGGCAGATTTCTGGTGAGGTCTATCAGTACTTCACCAATCAGCAGCGCCCCTATTCCCAAACAACCACGGTACCCGCAAATCCTTCAAACACTGATGTGCCTGCCGCTAACGATGCGGCTCCAACAGCGACTCCGGAGCAAGGTCAGACGCTGTAATGTACTCCTGCTGAAGCTCTACAGCCTGGGCTTCCTGGAGGTTGATCTTGTCGAGCGATCGCCACACTTCCTGTAACATCGGCTCCAGACCCGTGCGGGCAACCGCCGAGATCTGATAAATCGGAGCGCTGGAGCGCTGGCTCAGTTCGGCAACGAGTTCGGCTAGCTTCTCTGGCTCCGATGTCATCGCGTCAATTTTGTTGATGGCGATGATCTGTGGTCGCTCCTCCAGTCCCCGTCCGTAGGCCACCAGTTCATCCTGGATGGTCTGGTAGGCGGCGATCGGATCTTCCTGTGTCGCATCAATCAGGTGCAGCAGCAGCCGGGTGCGCTCAATGTGCCGCAGAAAATCGTGCCCCAGTCCCAGTCCCATGTGCGCCCCTTCGATCAGTCCAGGAATATCAGCAAACACAGTTCCGTCTCCCGTTGGCTTGCGTACCACACCGAGGTTGGGCACCAGCGTTGTGAAGGGATAATCTGCGACTTTAGGTCGAGCTGCCGAGAGGGAAGAAATCAAGGTTGATTTTCCGGCGTTGGGCAGACCGATGATTCCCACCTCCGCCAGCAGCTTCAGTTCCAGGCGAATCATCCGCTGCTCTCCCGGTAGACCGGGCAATGCTCTTTCAGGCGCACGGTTGCGGTTGCTGAGGAAGTGCTTATTCCCCAATCCACCTTTCCCACCCTGCGCCACCTTCAAGGTCTGGCCATGATCGGTCAGGTCGCCCAGCACCTCGTCTGTCTCTGCATCGTAAACTTCGGTGCCACAGGGAACCTGGATGATGCGATCGCGCCCCGAAGCCCCCGTCATGTCCTTGATGCCGCCCCTTTGCCCATCGTCTGCCTTGAACAGTCGAGCATAGCGAAAATCGAGCAAGGTTTGCAGGTTCTCATCGGCCTGCAAAATCACCGACCCACCATGACCGCCATTGCCGCCAGAAGGCCCACCCGCAGGCACGTACTTCTCCCGCCGGAATGCTACCAGCCCGTCGCCCCCGTCGCCTGCTTTTACTTCAATTTCTGCCTGGTCGATGAACTGCATGGTGCTTCCTGTGCGATCGCATTTTTCCCTCAATCTCTGATCTTACCTTTCTGACCGGGTGGGTTGCAGAAGTTGTGCGATCGCCCCCCAAACGCCAGACCTCGGAGGTTTCTAAAAACCTCCGAGGTCTTTGCACATTCCTATCGTATCAACACCACCATGTATTTCCCGGCAGCAAAAGGCGCAGGAATAATCGGGCTGAAGTGAACGCGATCTTGCACGACTCCCTTCACGGTCAACTCGTTCATCCAGTGGGTGACCTGTTCACGGGTGCCGATGATCCAGAGCTGTGGTTTGTCGTCAGGCGAAAGTGACAGCAGTTCGTTGAACTCTGTAGACATGGTATTCAGTCCTCGCTGATGGCGTGGTTTTGACAGGAAAGGCTTAAGGCGTGGTTGCCCAACCACAGGTGCCATCAGCGAGGTGCGATAAACTAATCGCAGTCCAGCTTCCTGGCGTGCTCAGGAAATTGGGTTAGCTGTCTGGGTAGTGCGCTAACACTCCCGGACAGTGCCTCACCTTAAGCCTGGTTTGCCGATCTGGGAATCGACATTGCAAAAGAATAGTGGATTTGTCTGGAGGATACAAGCGCATTTCTAGAAATGGGGCGATCGCCCACTTCCCGCAGAACCCCGACATCTTAGGGGCCGCAGCGACAGTTGTCCATTCTCGTTCCATGCCTCCGGCGTGGAATGCTCACTGGAGGCTCTGCCTCCTGCTCGAAGTAGGAGGCAGAGCCTCCAAAAGCCCGTCTCCAGGCAGAGCCTGGGGACGAGAGCAGAAAGATGCCGGGGATCTTTGCAAGAGGGAATAGAGCGCGATCGCTGTCAAGTTTCCTGGGGTTTGCAATCGACGAAGCTGAGGGCATCTGGGTCGAGAGACGAGGCGATTGCAGACTCCAGCACCGCTTCAATGGGATAGTCAATCGCAGCCGCACGGGCATAAAACGCTTCTCGAATATGCCGGGGGAGTTTGCCGAGGAATTCTTCCGCTGTAGAGCGATCGAGATGGTTGATCTGCTCTGCTGTCTGCATAACAACCTCAAACAGCACGAGGTTGGATTTGCTTCAACTCCTGCGCTTCAGACTGTTGAGCCTGATAGAGATCCCACCGCACCTGTAGGGTCATCCAGAAATCAGGGGAAACCCCAAAAAACTTCGCTAATCTTAAAGCAGTGCTGGGTGTCATCCCCCGCTTGCCCTTCACCAACTCATTGACCCGCTGATAGGGAACGTGAATCGCGTCAGCCAATTCTCGCTGAGTGAGTTCCATTGGGATTAGAAACTCCTCCAGCAGCATTTCTCCTGGGTGGGTGGGTGGTCGATGGGTGGGGATTCTCATAGAAATATCCTGCGGGGTTAAGCGTGATAATCAACAATTTCGACCTGATCAGGCCCTGTGTCCGTCCAGATAAAACAAATCCGGTACTGGTCGTTGACTCGGATGCTGAACTGACCCTTGCGATCGCCCTTTAATGCTTCCAGTCGGTTGCCCGGTGGAACCCTTAATTCATCTAATGTAGCGACAGAATCAAGCAAATCAAGCTTTCTGGTCGCCTGTTTCCATAAGGAAGGTGGGCAGGTTTTCCGTGCTGATGCAGAGGCTTTCCCATTGAAAACATCCTCTGTACCTGAGATCTTGAGCGATCGCCCTCCACCTCATTCTCGTTATTCTCGTTCCATGCCTCCGGCGTGGAATGCTCACTGGAGGCTCCGCCTCCTACTTTGAGCAGGAGACAGAGCCTCTAAAAGCCCGTCCCCAGGCTCTGCCTGGGGACGAGAGCAATACCTTTGCGCCCACCCAAAACCTTTGCCAGAATAGAGCCACCGTAGGAAATTTGCCCCCACCAGACCCCCATGACTCAAGAAGAACTGCTGGCACTCATCGATCAGGCAGAGGCAGAAGGATGGCAGGAACTGAACCTGTCTGGCATGGGGCTGACGGAACTGCCTGCGGAAATTGGCAGGCTAACGAGGCTGGAGTCTCTGATTTTGGGCAAAGTTGTAAAAGGATATGAGCAAGTTAAGGGGCGCTACCTGCCGAAGGTTGAAACCAATCAGTTGACAACACTGCCCGCAGCACTGGCCAACCTGAACAACCTGCGGCAGCTCGACCTGAGTGGGAATCCACTCAACACTCTGCCAGGAGTCGTTGTTCAACTGATGACGTTGGAGGAGTTCACTGCAATTCGCACAGAGTTGAGTGAAATTCCAGAGGCGATCGCAGAACTCAAAAATCTGACCCAGCTCGCCCTCTGGAACAACCAAATCAGCGTCATTCCAGAGGCGATCGCAGAACTCAAAAATCTGACGCAGCTCGCCCTCAGTTCCAACCAAATCAGCGTCATTCCAGAGGCGATCGCAGAACTCAAAAATCTGACCCAGCTCGCCCTCTGGAACAACCAAATCAGCGTCATTCCAGAGGCGATCGCAGAACTCAAAAATCTGACGCAGCTCGCCCTCAGTTCCAACCAAATCAGCGTCATTCCAGAGGCGATCGCAGAACTCAAAAATCTGACGCAGCTCGCCCTCAGTTCCAACCAAATCAGCGTCATTCCAGAGGCGATCGCAGAACTCAAAAATCTGACGCAGCTCGCCCTCAGTTCCAACCAAATCAGCGTCATTCCAGAGGCGATCGCAGAACTCAAAAATCTGACGCAGCTCGCCCTCAGTTCCAACCAAATCAGCGTCATTCCAGAGGCGATCGCAGAAC
>CAZVXA010000074.1:0-25797 GCA_964630955.1 uncultured bacterium
CGTATTCCTGCCGGGGGGTGCCCCAGTCAGTAATCCGAAAACGCTAAACAAATACGCCCGCTGTGCGGGCGGGACAGCTTTTGAGGTTGCAGGTAAAACTCAATTTTGAGAAGCGATGCTTCTCAAGAAGGCTCAGGCGATCTGCACCAGATCAGGATAGTTAGTCAGCAGTTCATCGCGGCTGAGGTTATCGCTTTCTTCCTGGGGTGACCAGAGCAGTTCAAACACCATCAGGTATTCGGGGGGGATAGAGCCAATGCGCTGAAGGGCTGCTCTCAGCTCTTCGGCGTCATGGACACGATCGATCAAAGGTTTGTCATCCGCAGTGCCCAGCAGCAGGGTCACAACAATATAAGAGGCAGGGTCGTCATCCTTCTGATTCAGGGCCTGCCGACGAACATTGGCACCGACGCGCACCAGTGTTTCTGTATCAAACTTACTGCGCTCCTCTAAAGAAAGCTTCTCAAACAATTGAGTAGCCGCCTCAAACCCGCGCACTGTTTGTGAATTGGTGCGGGCATGGGTCCAGTTTTCGGGCGATCGCAGCAATGCCAGCACCGTCTCTTGAAGCTGCTGGGAGCGACCTTCGGGGGTATCGGGGTTGTAGTTGAGCACTGTTTCCGTCAGGGTAGACTGGATATACCGCGCCTGGGCCAGCAGTGCTACCTGGAGCCGGGTTACGGTAACCGTATCATTCTCCAGTTCACTGCTACCAAACCCACCACCGGAGCCACGAGAACCTGTTTTGAGGTAGGCTGTGAGAATGGGCATCACCATGAAGCCCAGCACCGCCAGTAAAAAGATAAAGCCGATGCTACCCACGGGACTACCGTACCCGCCCCCGTAGCTGGGGCCAACATAGACCGGACCAGGAACATAGGTCGGAGACGTGGGTCGCGGCGCGTAGGTGGGGGCACTGGGGGCCGACCGACTGGGCGCACTACCACCGGAAGGACGACTGAATGACCCGCCCCGACTGCGACCACCAGACTGCGCTTCAGCGCGATCGCCCCTGACCCAGCCACGACCCGAAACACCCACTGGCAGGTCCACACCTGCCTGATTAATGACGCAGAGGGCGATCGCCGTTCCTACCAACAGCCGAAGTTTAGAAGCAGTCCGCATAGCTTTGTTTCAAACGCTTTGTTTCTAGAATGCCCTTTATTCGAGACCATTGGCCACAATCTTAAGAGCGGTTTCAATTGTGATCGCATTGAGCACAAGGATCATGGATTGATTAAAACCCAGAATTTAGTTTCTGCAAGCGCGGCTAAGCCGCGCTTGCAGAAACTAAATTCTGGGTTTTATAGCGTTTTTCACTCTAGTGAAGTATGGATTTTTGTTCCCAAGCAATTGCAATTGTTCAACCGGGATGCAGGTAGAGGAAAGCTTCCACTTCAGCGGCAGTGGGTTGGGCTGCGATCGCCCCGGCTCTGGTGGTGGTCAACGCTCCAGTTGCGCTGGCATAGCGAATCATTTGCTGAATCGCCAGCGGGTCTGAGAGTGCCTGCATTCCCTGGACACAAAGCTGGTGCAGAAAACCCGCCAGAAAGGAATCACCTGCCCCGGTTGTGTCCTCCACCTCGACATTAAAAGCAGGCAGCCTCCCCCTGTGACCTGACACACTGTAAGTACAGCCACGATCGCCATCGGTGATCACCACGCCTTCCAGATCCTCCAGACGGTAAGCGATGACTTCCGGGTCACGGCTATCGAACAGCCAGTCGGACTCTTCCGCTGAGAGCTTGAGAAAGTCGATCTGTTTCACCAGTTGGGAGATAATCTGTCGGGCAGTGTCTTCGTTCTCCCAGAAGACGGGTCGCCAATTAACATCCAGAAATAGTTTGACGAAGTGTTGCTCTGCCAACTCCAGGGCGCGGGCGATCGCCACTGCCGAATCGGGGTAGGCCAGCTCCAGTGTGCCAAACACCAGAAATTCCGCTGTTGCAAATAGCTGATTTGGGAGTGCGTCGGCCTGCAAACGGGTGTCTGCAAACTCATTGCTGCGCCGTTTGCCAAACCCCGCAAAGTGGCGATCGCCCTCCTCATTGCGCACCACGTACACTTCGCGAGTGGGAGCCGTCGGATGCTGCTGCACCCCAGAAACATCGACCCCCGTTGTAGAGAGCAGATTTACCAGTGCCCTGCCTGCCTCATCTTGCCCGACACAGCCGATGAACCCGGCACTGGTTCCCAGTTTGGCCAGGGCACAGGCCACATTGGCAGGCGCACCTCCAGGGTAAGATGTCCAGGACATCACCTGTTCGAGCGGGCGACCGGGCTGATCCGACAGATTATCTAACAGCACTTCTCCCAGGCACAGCACACGGGGATTTGTCACCGCAACACTCCAATTTTGTGAATACGCTAGTCAGCAAAACAAAAGTTTTGTCAGGGGTGAAGGGGGATCACCCCTTCTTAGGGGCGAGAGTAACCAAACCCCTATTTCGCAAAACTTAGTGTTTGCAACACTAATCTATTTCTTCTAACAATTGGGTCGCCACCCGCTCACCAAACTCCGGGTCAGAATTTGCCAGCCCCAAAAGCTGCAAATATTCCTGCCAGGTCAGTCCCGCATCGGCTATCGCCCCAAACGCCGCCTTCTCAATCTCCTGCTGCACCCGCGCCGACTCGACTTCGGTCTCGGCTGCCTGGAGGTCTCCCTCCCGCTGTTCCACCAGTTGCAGCACCCTGACATAGGCGCTGACAAACTGGCTCACTTTCTCTGACGAAATATCGTCTGCTCCCAGCACCGATCGGTTGGCCGCAGGAGACTCTGGGGAAACTGGAGCAGTTTCTGAGGTCGGTTGAGCCAGCGCAGGTGCCTCAACCCAGAGCAGACCAGCCAGAATAACCGACAGAATCATCAGCCCGTATCGTTGCAAAAGTCGATAAGAAGCGGCCAACACAGCCCCGAACGACACTTTGAAGCACAAGATTTGCACAATCAGCAGCCAAGCAGGATAAATCTCCTCCCAGAATAACGGATGCTCTCTGGGGAGGCTAGTAATTCACCATGCGAACTTTGCCTGGTTGCCTGGTTGGAGTAGTGTGCTTCGCGCCCTACTCCAACCAGGCAAAGTTTCTTTGGTGGACTCCTGGTGCAGTAAAACAAAAGTTTTGCAAGGGGCAGGGGGTGTGCCCCCTTGTCCTAACCAAAACATCGATTGTTATACAGCACTTTGCAAGTGCATCTGGTACAAACTTTGTGTTGAGAACCGCGCAGAGCGCGGTTCTCAACACAAAGTTTGGTTTTAGTTCAGCGCAAAGCGCTGTAAGAAGTATCGATAAGAATTATCGCCACGGACATCCCGCCCTAACCAGGGTGCCTTTGGCGATATCTGCACTATCAACGGAGAGGGAGGGATTCGAACCCTCGTTAGGTTTGACCCTAAACTTGATTTCGAGTCAAGCGCATTCAACCGCTCTGCCACCTCTCCAGGTGGGGTCTTCGTTATTGTACCGCCAGACGCGCCAGGTGGGCCAGAGGCAGGCTGAGAACGGTGCTAATTCTGCAACAGAGCGCGAAATCCAGTTCCCGGAGTCCACTGAACTGCTCCATCCCGTTCAACAACAAAGGTTTTGACCCGGTGTTGTCGCAGCCACTCCGCAGTTTTGGGAGAAACGCTTCTGGCGGCGATCGCTACCCTGGGCTGCGCCCGCTCCAGCAGCGCTACCGGAAGAACTCTGCCTGACCACCACAGAACCTCTACCGGAGACACCTGAATTTCCTTGAGAAGGGTGTTCCTCGCAGGCACCTGGCCTGGAATCACCAACCACTGCTGCCCCCGCAGCTTAAGGTGAAGCAACGGTGGACTGGCATTGAGTAACTGCGATCGCACGATTCCGGCCCGCATCGGTTGGGGGGTGAGTGGTACGTAGGCTCCACTGCGGGACTGGAGTAACTGCTGAACCTGTCTGACCAGAACGTCAGGGGCAATCGGTGGAAGGTTCCCAGGTGGGCGTAAACAGTTCCCAGCATTGGCTTGCTGGCTAGTACAGGGGGCAATGTTGGAGCGATTGGCCAATCGGGGAGCAGTGGGTAACCCGTAGAACTGCTGAATCGGAAGATTGCTGATCAGGTATTGCCACCCCTCCAGAGTGCGTGTATCCAGCGTAGGGGCGATCGCCCAATTGACCTGATTCACTCCCCGCTTCTGCAAGAAAGACAGGAGCGTGAGTTGAGCTGTGCGGCGATCGCTCCCCCCCACGATTCCCACTTCGTTTTGGTGCTGCACCACCATCAGCGGTTGCCCTGCATCCAGCACCGTTACCTGAAACTGAGTTGCCGCACCGACCCAGGCCGGAAGCGTAACCAGCCCCAGGCAAATTGCAGCAATCAGCCACCAGTAGCGCCAGAGGCGGATCTGCCACCACAGCAGGAGGTAGAAAAGGTAGAGGCTGACTGTTTGGAGTGTAGAAATACTGCCCGCTGCGAAGGTATTGCCAGGGAGTTGCCCCGCTACGGTCGCCATTCCCAGGAGCAACCGGGTGGGGTAGAGCAGCAGCCAGGAGAGCGCACTGCCTGCGGTGGGAAACACCAGTCCCACCAGCGCACTCAAGCCACTGCCCAGGCTGAGCAGGGTTAACAGCGGTGCAGTCAGGACGTTGAGGGGGATGGTGTAGAGCGACAGCACGCCAAAGGTCTGGAGTTGGAGCGGCAGCGTCCACAGAAAAGCGGCGAGGGGGACGGAAATCAAGGGGGCGATCGCACGGGGTAACCAGTCCAGCCATTTGTCCAGAACAGGTACCGTGACCACCAGCCCCAAAGTTGCTAGAAAGCTGAGCTGAAATCCCAGGTCGGCAACCCACAGAGGATTCACCAGCAATAGCAGTGTTGCCGTTACCAGGATGGCTCCCAGTGGCTGAATCTTGCGCTCCAGCGTTCTCGCCAGCAGCACGCCGAAACCCATCAGTCCTGCCCGTGCAACCGAAGCTTCCAGTCCCGTGAGGGCAATGTAGAGCAGCAGGCCAGCCGTGCCAACGAAGAGCTGGACCCGTTTGGGAAAGCGTGCCGTCAGCGACAGCAGAATCCCCACCAGCAGCGACACCTGAAAACCGGAGGCCGCCAGCGCGTGGGCCAGCCCGACGTTAGAGAATAAATCGCGCACTTCATAGGACACATCCACCGCTCCCTTTCCCAGCAGCATGGCGCTGACCAGTGCCCCCTCTGGTTCTCCCAACCCCGCCCGCTGCGATCGCACAATCCGCTGCTGGATCTGCCACAACAACTGTTGCACCGGACGGAACAGCGATCGCTCCAACGTCACCTGTTGGCGAAACCGTCCCGCCGATTCAGGCAGATCCAGCCACTCGCCCCGTAGCCCTGCGAACATTCCCTGGCGCTTCAAATAGGCCGCGAAATCAAAGCCTCCTGGATTCGTCGCAGCCTGTGGCTCATAAAGTTTTCCCTGCACTGCCACCATCTGACCGGGGTAGAGCTTTGCCAGACGAGATTCCAGTTCCTTCTGAGGTCGCACCGTTACATATACTTTGCCGCTGACGCGTTTTACCAGGCCAGAAGCCTGAGGAGCCAGTTCATGCGCCTGAAACACCTCTAATTCAAACTGCATCGCCTGATTGCGCGTGAGTCGAGGCGTCGTTTCAACAAAACCGGTCAGTTCGATCGCAGCCGTCTCCAGTCGTTCTAATTTGAGCAGGTGACTCACGTCGTCGCTGGCGGGCTGCGGCAACCGGATCTGAAAATGCAGGACGGCCAGAAATCCGATCGCCCCTGCCAGTACCCATACCCACCGCTGTATTCCGGCTCTCAAGGTACGTGGGAGGAATGAGAGAAAGCTGCCCAGCAGCAGCAGTACAAACCCCGGAATCAATGCAGCCAGTTTGTCATGAATTCCTTCAATGTGGATTGAAAGACCTGCTAACAGCAAGCCCAATACGTAAGCGAGGCAGAGAACTGCCTGTGCAACTGCCGCCATGAAATTCTTTCCTGATACACCCTGTAGAGGAAGCCCTCTGTGAAGAATTCCCTGAACGGTGGCGATCGCACCAGCGCTTTCCTTACTTTGCAACGGCTCCCTCTGGTTCTCGTGCCAGGGTGAAATAAAAGCTTGTACCTTCATTCACCTGAGACTCGGCCCAGATGCGTCCGCCATAGCGCTCCACAATTTTTTTACAGGTGGCTAAGCCAATTCCTGTTCCGGGATACTTCTTGATGGAATGAACCCGGTGAAATGCCTCAAATATTCTCTCCAGGTTTTGTGGGTCAATGCCAATTCCATTATCATGAAATTGAAACAGCCACTCATGATCTCGGATGGTGACAGTAATTGAAATATGAGGGGTGACGTTTGTACGAACAAATTTTACAGCATTGCTAATTAAGTTTTGAAAGAGCTGTATCAGATCGATTGCATTCCCAGTGACAATAGGGAGTGACGTAGTTGTGAATTCAACTTTGCGTTCAGCAAGAACGGATTGTAAATCGTCTAGCACCTGCCGAAGAATCAGATTGCAATCAACTAACTCCAGCGATCGCTCTGAATTGCCTACCTGAGCATAGGTCAGCAAATTCTGGATCAGTTTCTGCATCCGAGTACCAGATTCAATCGTGCGGTGCAGGTAATCCTGAGCTGTTTCATCTAGCATTCCCTGGTATTTCAGCAACAGCAGTTTCGAAAACCCGGTGATACTCTGGAGCGGCTGTTGCAGATCGTGGGAGACAACCTGGGCAAACTGTTCCAGTTCCCGATTCGATCGCTCTAATTCCAGGTTCTGTGCCATGAGCTGTCGCTGGAGGCGCTGAATTTGTAGCTGATTCTCGATACGGGCGATCACCTCCGCTTCCTCAAACGGCTTTGTAATGTAGTCCGCACCACCCGCATTAAAAGCTCTGACCTTATCCACTACGTCATCCAGAGCGCTGATAAAAATAATGGGAATGTTGCAAGTGTCTGGATCAGCCTTCAGGCGCTGACAGACCTCATAGCCTTGCATTCCTGGCATCTTGATGTCGAGCAAAATCAGGTCGGGGGCATCGGCATGAGTGGAGGTAATTGCTCCCTGACCACTGGTCGCCTTTCGCACCTCAAAGCAATGCCTGGTCAACATTGCAGACAATAGACGCAGGTTGTCGGGTGTATCGTCTACAACCAGAATATCTCCCCTGGAGAAAGCTACGGCCTGGTGGCTCATAGTGTCACCTACTGTGCAGTTGCGGATTGTGGATCGCCGCCGAATACAGCGCTTTGAGCTGAGATAGAACCAAAGTTTTTGCTGAGAGCCTCGCGTAGCGAGGCTCTCAGCAAAAACTTTGTACCTCATACGCTTGCAAAGCGCTGTATTGCTATTAATTTATCGAACTTTGTGAATGCTACCTCACAATTTGACGCGCTATATCAAAATAAAGCTCAGTAAGTGGGCGTGGGAAAAGTCGAAACCCCAAAAGCTGAATCGTGCCTATCTACTTAACTGGACTTTTGGCTAAGAGCCTATCCGAAAACCCAAATTCTGGCAGGCTTGACGCTATAGCGTCAAGCCTGCCAGAATTTGGGTTTTCGGTTTTCGGATAGTCACTAAACTGCGCTGATTTCCCTGAAATGCTGACTTGGCCAGCATTTCAGGGAAATCAGCGCCAAAACTAAATCTGTCTCGAAACGCGCTCTTAGAGGATGTTTGAAGAGGATGTTTGAAAAGGTAGGGTCTGTCATGGTTAATACTGGGAGATCCCCCCTGACACCCCCTACCCCCTCCAGAGGGACATAAGGGGGAAGTGGCTTCAAAGTCCCCCTTAAAAAGGGGGATTTAGAGAGATTGTATGATTTGCCACTCACAGATGTACTTCTCAAACACCCTTTTAAAGAGCGTTTCGAGGTGCTACAGGAAAAATAGTCAAAACTCCAGTGGCTGAAAATCCAGATTAAGAAGTGGCGAGGCACTTCTTAATCTGGATTTTCAAGCAAACAGGAGATAAGTTGAGTAATGCTGTCGAATTGATAATTCTCTGCCCAATGCTTTAGTTGAGTAGTCAGTGGGGAGTACTTCTGGGGCATTTGCTCAACCATTTGCACAATTTGCTGGTCAAACCCTTTAATTGCCGCATCTTGCAGTTGGCGAATCCAGGGGGTGGGCAACTGATTGAGAAGACGCAAGAGGTGCTTGGATTCAGGAGATGCCAGGGATACTTCAGCATCATCACGATCGTTCCCAACTCGTTCATCATATTGGTAGCACGCGCCAATCTGCTCTGCGATTTTCTCAAGCAGATGTGCCTCCTGAATGGGCTTGTGCAAAAAATCGTTACACCCTCTGGTCAGACTGGTTTTTCTTGTCTCCTCAAAGGCATCTGCGGAGAGCGCAATAATTTTGGGCTGCTGGACTTCGGTGGATAGCCCCTGGGCGATCGCTTCCCCCACAGGTGAGCCAGACTCGGATGGCTGTGACGCCAGAGTACGAATTCGCTGAGTGGCCTCGTGGCCATCCATCACAGGCATGTGCAAATCCATCAGGATCAGATCCGGTTGCCAGGTTTGCCAGAGCGAGACTGCCTCCTGCCCGTTGTGGGCAACGCAAACGTCAAACCCCAGCGGACAGAGGATACGCAGCAGCAGTTGCTGGTTGTACCACTGGTCCTCCGCAACGAGAATGCGGTAGGAGGGCTGGTCGGGGGCGAGGGCGATCGCCCTACGCCTGAGCTGGGGTTCCTGGTACTGGGGTTCCTGGGCATGACGCACTGGAATCTCAAAGCGAAACGTCGTTCCAACGCCCGGTGTGCTTTCAACGGTAATCTCACCGCCCATTAGCCGAACAAACTTTTGACTAATTCTCAAGCCCAGGCCAGTTCCTTCGTTAGACTGCTGCCCTGTCCGCGTCTGCACAAATGCCTTGAATAGATACTGTATTTCCTCAGGGCCAATACCGGGACCTGTATCTTCAATTTCAAACGTCATCCAGGAGACATCATCACCCTTCACAGCATCGGCAGCATCTTTCAATGCCCGCTGCACCAACACGACTACCTGACCCTCCGCTGTGAACTTCAGGGCATTGCCCACCAGATTGATCAGGATTTGCTTCAATTTACCTTCATCGGCTGTGATGTAGCGAGGCAAATCAGACGCTATCTCAAATCGGAAGTTGAGGCACTTGTCTAAGGCTTTAATCTGAAACATCTGTTCCAGGCTTTCCAGGAGATAGTGCAAATAAAAGTCATTTTCATTCAGGCTGACCTTACCTGATTCAATTTTCGACAGCTCCAGGACATCGTTGATCAGTTCCAGCAGGTGGTGCCCACTCCGGTTGATGATGTCAAGAGACTCCTGTTGCTGCTCATTGAGGGAGCCATCGTAACTCATGAGTTGGGTAAACCCAAGAATGGCATTCAAAGGTGTGCGCAACTCATGGCTCATATTGGCCAGAAACTCGCTTTTGGCTCGATTGGCCACCTCTGCGGCTTCTTTGGCTTGTTTCAGTTCCACCGCTGTCGCTCGGCGCTGGGCCTCCCGTTCTGCCCGTTCCGTAATGTCATCCAGCAGCAACAGCAGACCATCCGGCTCAGCAGTCTTGCGGGATGGGTCATACACCAGTGGTTCCAGAAACAGATCAAACCAGTGCGGTGCATCTCCCAAAACTTCAGAGGCAGGATCCTGTTTCAAGTTGGCATAGGTCGTTGCCTGTCCTGCCCTCAGGGTTGCCAATCCCGCCTGCCACTGAGAGGGGGGCAGCCAGTGGGGCACCAGCTTTTCCTCCAGGCGATCGCCCACCCGAATCTGGAGCCACTCCACCGCCAGCGGATTGCAAAACCAGACCACCCCATTCAAATCCGCTGCCACCAACCCGGTTGAAATACTGCGGGCGATCGCCGCCTGGGCGGACTGAGAGCGGCCAAACTGCTCCGCCAGCGCCGCCAACTGGGCCACCCTGACCAGTGATTCCTGGGGATTCGGCAGAGTCGATCGCTGGAGCGGCACCAGCGGATGCCGAGAATTAGCATCGACCACCACCAGATCTTGTCGATAGCGGTTCCACAGCGCCTGTACCTGACGGCGCAGCAGATAATTCTCCCGGAGCCGTTCCACCAACGCCACTGCCGATGCGGTCGCGCAAAACAGGACGAGGGGTAACGCAACGGGCGGCAACAGGTTGACCTGGAGCAGCAGCAGCAGGCTTGAGACGACCCAACCAATACACAGGCCGCTGATCACCAGGAACTGCTGCCGAATGCTCCAGCCTGCCAGCACCCAGGCCAATGCTGGGCCTCCGGTCAGAAGCACGAAAACGACCCATCCAGGACTGAGCGATCGCAAGAAATTTTGCTGCAACAGATTGTTGACCACCGTTGCGTGTAAATAGACGTTGGTGGAAGGGGGTGATTCATTAAACGGCGTGACCAGCGTATCAAATCCGGTTGCCGTCACACCCACCAGCAAAATCTTGTTGCTCAACGCCTGAGGGGAAATTTTGCCCTGGATCACATCCACAAATGAGTACTGAGTGAGACTTTGAGAAGGCCCAATCCAGTTGATGTTGAACGGTTGATTCAGGGGGGGTAGAGGAATCGGTTGTCGAATCAGACCATAGGCTTCTATCGCCCCTACCCCCAGGGTCGGTAGTCCCTGAAGTTGCAGCTTTACCTGTCGGATGACACCGTCTGCATCTGTTTGAGTCATGACGTGGCCACTGGCGATCGCTGCCTCTTCAAGTTGTGGAACAGGTCGCAACGGCAAGCCCGTGTTATCCCACGCCTGGGCTAGTACCACCTGGCCCTGCTGCATCATCGCTGCAGCCAGTTGCGTATCGGCAGGGCTGGATTCTGACCAGATCAGATCAACGACTACAACGCTGGACTCTGTCTGGCTCAGTTGATCAAGCAACTGCACATACTGCTGTCGGGGCCAGGGAAAACGCCCCAGTTGTTTGATGCTGGCGTCGTCAATCGCGATCAGTGCCAGACGATCATCCCAGGGCAGAGCACCACGCAGTTGGAACAGACTACGGTAGGCAATTTGTTCCAGTGGTTGAAAGCCGCCCACCTGGAGCATGGCGATCGCTGCCAGCAGACTCAGCAGACCGGGCAAAAGCCGCCACCCAACTCGAGGAAGACGCCAGCTCATAGGACAATCCTGACTTGATGAACCTGTTCCCGTCCCAGGGGAGTAATGACGGTAATTTCTAAGCGTTGAGACGAGTAGGCGGGTAGCGTAATGCTAAACCGCCCCTCCCGATCCAGGGGTTGTTGATTGCTACGATACAGAACGGTGTTAACTGGATCAACCTGACCAATAAAGCGAATCCGGCGCACACCACCCCGAATTTGCCGTTCCAGCGTGTAGGTGAGTCCGGGGTCATCTCTCAACGCAACAGCAGGAAGGGGGGCTTCTCCGGGGAAGGTCAGGTTTTGAAACTGCGCTGGCACGTCTACCGTCTGGCCCTGAGCACTGACACCGACCAGTCCCGACTCGGTCGCAACTCCCATTCTGCCGTCAGACTGCACATTGACCCCAAACTCGGTGCCCCGAACTGCACTGACACCTGCTGGGGTCTGGATTCGCAGGCGAGAACCAGGGTGGGTGAACCGCCGCAGCCGCAGCCGCACCTGTCCACGGGGAACCTCCAGGTCAGTAATCCGACCGTTGTCCGGAGCGAAGCTCAGAAGCCTCGTTTTAACGTAAGTACTTTCAGAAACGTTGATAAACCCAATGCCTGTATCGACCTCCAGGACTGCACCGGAGCGTACCCCTGTGATGATACTATCGCCCGCTACCTCGAGGCGATCGCCAACCCTGGCGGGCCGAGAATTCCCCTGGTGCTGAAAGGTGACTTGCCCATCGACGCGTTGCACGACGATTGCCCGATTCACTCGGACCTGCACAGACTGTTGGGCCTCTCCTTTGAGCCAGAACAGGGGCACCAGTAGGAGAGACACAGCCATCACCCAAAAAAGGGGGGGGGCGTGTTTCCGCCGACAGCAAGTCAATTCACCTCTCCGGTCGCTTAATTTCTTCTTTAACACAGCTTTGGATATATCTTAGGGCTTCGGGTCTATCTTCAGGCTCGTTGTTTGATACGGAAATCAATCAGTCAACTCTGATCAGTTTTCCAGGTACCTGTCCAGGCGGTCTTGCTTCCTCAGTCCAATTTTGGCAGGGACAGCGTGTAACGCTCCTGAAGCTGTTCAAGATAAGGAGTTTTCTACGAAAGAAATACCTGTTGTGCGGGGTGAACCGCCCACACAACAGGTATTTTCTTTTGCAGAAATCTCATTAAAGCACACCCTAATATTTTCGCTCCTGGGGCTGGAACATCGTAATCTTCACAGGCATGGGGCGAATCTCAATGCCTGCTGGAGAGAAATAGGCCAGGGTATGGTTCAGGAAGTTCTGGTCGTCCCGGTTAGGGCAGTCCTCGCGGGAGTGGGCACCCCGGCTCTCCTTGCGGTTAAGGGCGCTGAACAAAATCATTTCGCCGACGGTCAGGAGACTCTGGAGTTCGAGGGCTTCAGTGATCTCAGTGTTCCAGAGGTTGCCCTTATCATCGAGGAAAATTTGCTCGGCCTGTTGGCGAAGCTGGCGCAGTTTTTCCAGTCCCTCTTGCATCACGCCTTCGCTGCGGAAGACGCCGCAGTGGTCGGTCATACAATCCTGGTACGCCTGCCGAATCTCGTTAATTCGATAGTGCCCTCGTTTATCCAGTAAGTCCTGAATCTGTTTGTGGGCGGCCATCAGGTAGCGGGGTTCATCGATCTCGGGGAGTTTGCGGTTCTCGACATAGAGGGCGATCGCCGCCCCCACCCGCCGCCCATAGACGATGCACTCCAGCAGCGAATTGCTGCCCAAACGGTTTGCACCGTGCACCGAGACACAGGCCGACTCTCCCGCTGCAAAAAAGCCCTCCACCAGGCCATCGGGGCTGCTGCGGACGCGGCCATCGGTGTTGGTGGGAATGCCCCCCATTGAATAATGAACGGTGGGACGCACGGGAATCGGTTCGTGAATCGCATCAACTCCAGCCAGACGGTGGGCTTCCTCCCAGCAGAAGGGAATGCGGCTCATGATTTTCTCACGCCCCATGTGCCGCAGGTCGAGGTAGACAAATGGGCCTCCAGCGCTGCCATCAGGATTGATCCCCCGTCCGGCTCGAATCTCGGTGACGATCGCCCGTGAGGTAATATCCCTTGGAGCCAGTTCCATACGGCTGGGGGCATAGGTGGCCATGAAGCGATCGCCCTCACTATTGATCAGATACGCCCCTTCCCCGCGAACCGCCTCGGAGATCAGCACCCCGGCAGGATACAGGCCCGTGGGATGGAACTGCACGAATTCCATATCCTCCAGAGGCAGACCGGCGGCGGCAGTCATAGCGAGGCCATCCCCCGTCGAAGCAAAATCATTCGAGGTGGTGTTGTAGACCCGACCATAGCCTCCCGTGGCAAACATCACGGCTTTTGCCCGCACCACCTCGATCCGTCCATCCCGGATGCGGTACATCACAATACCTTTTGCCTGTCCTTCCTCCAGGATCAGCCGCATCACATACCATTCGTCATAGATAGTCACGCCATAGCGCCGCAAGTTATTTACCAGTTCATGGAGAATTGCGTGCCCTGTTTTGTCGGCAGCGTAGCAGGTGCGGTTGTGCGCGTGACCGCCAAAGGCCCGCTGAGCAATGCGACCATCGGGCAGGCGGGAGAAAAGGACGCCCATGTGTTCCAGGTCGATCACCACATCAGGTGCTTCACGGGTGAGAATCTCGACGGCGTCCTGGTCGGCCAGGTAGTCGGAGCCTTTGACGGTGTCGAAGGCGTGGGCTTCCCAGGAGTCGGTTTCGTCTACGTTTTTCAGGGTGGCAGCCATCCCCCCCTGGGCGGCAACGGAATGGGAGCGGATGGGGTGGGTCTTGGCGACTAAGGCAACGCTGAGGGTTGGGTTGGTGCGGGCAATTTCCACTGCCGCCCGTGAACCTGCCAGCCCACCCCCCACAATTACAACGTCATGCTCAATCATTGGAATGTTTGGAAAATATCGATACATTAATGTCACTACCCCCATCTTGACGCAAAAAAAAGCCCCACTGTGGAAGTGAGGCTTTTTCTTTAACGTCAGTTCGACGGAAGCGCGATCTTTCCTACAGCGCCGCGAAACGCTCTCGCAGAGAGCGTTTCGCGGCGACCTTAATTTTAGCGCCAATTTTTGTTGACGACGCTTCCGCCCGCAGACGGCAGCCGAAATAAGTCACCGATTAGCCAGTCACCTGTGCCGGACGCTGTCCACTGACACCATTCGCTTTTGCCTGCGCTTCTTTGGCGGGGTCAACGGCGCTCAGCTCAATATGATTCAGCAGGGTGGTTACAAAAGCAAACAGCAGGAAGGGAAGTGACAGTACCAGAATCAGACCCACCGTTGCCAGTGCATAAATGGGACGACTGCTACCCATAAGCGCCAGAGCGCTGGCAAGGCTAAGGAAAATCACAACCAGCCAGACGACAATTTGGCCGTAAATATCTCCGAACGACAGTGTACAAATAAACCGATATTTCTGAATATTGTTCATAACTGTGCTAGACCAATAACCCAATTAAAGATTAAGCGTAAGCTCAAAACGGAAAAAAAGCGATGCAATTTCCCGCTTCCTTAAAGCATTGCAACGATCTTTCCAATATTCGTAACACTCTTTTATCTTTTGGGCTTTATTTGTTGCGAAGTGTGTGTGGCTTTTCTCTCAAAGCATTCTATACAGTGCGTTGCAAGCGCGTGAGGTACAAAAACTTTGATTCTATCTCAGGGCAAAGTGTTCTAAGGGTCTATCCGAATAACAAAAAACCAAATTCTGGAGGGCGCGTCGCTATAGCGGCGCGCCCTCCAGAATTTGGTTTTTTGGATAGCATCTTACCCGCCCAGAAACCTGCCCTTCGGTTCGCACTATCTCCGACTGCGGAGTCATGTCAGATCTGTCTCTACGTGGGACGTTATTAAAGACTTCCATCGAGAAGATAGGAGAAAATGATGCCAGATGAAACTTTTAATACAACGCTTCCAGAGATTGATCCGACCGAAATCGAAGACGAGCGGATGGTGATAGCAAGTCATCACCATTCTTTTTTAGAGAAAGTAATGACACAGGCGGGGCTGGCAGATATTTATGATGCGAGAGACATCACGGAAGTTGTGTTTCGCACCATGCGTGACATGATGACGAATGAAGCGGTGGAACATGTTGCGGACGAACTGCATTCTCCCTTAATGGAGAACAACGATGACAAAACCCTCTATGCTGCAACGCCTCTAGCGACGGAAGTGGAAGACCTGTGGGAAGACACCAACCCCATTGTTCATTTCCTCAGCTACGTTCGTCCCCCGCTGAAAATCCGCGACACCACATTTTTGTTCCGTGTGAAGCAGGAGGCGGGATTACCTGCAACCGTTTCGCCAGAACTGGCCACGAAGGCCGTGTTCTCGGCAACGAAAGATGAGCTGTCGCCGGAGCGGATTCAGGAGGTGGCAGAGTTTCTGCCGGGAGTCGTTCGTCAACTCTGGGAAGAAGCCTAGCGCCCTACTGGTTGCGATCGCGACACAGCGCTGTGTGGCGATCGCTTACCGTCGGGTTATTCATCAGAAAAGGATACAGCGCTTTGCAAGCGCGTGTGGTACAAAGTTTTTGTTGAGAGCCGCGCTCGTCAAGGCTCTCAACAAAAACTTTGGTTCTATCTCAGCGCAAAGCGCTGTAGTAATTGCTAACGGTTATTAATCATCCGGGAACTGCCAGCAGGCGATCGCCTCCACATCCCGGCTCCCACAGACGCATTTCTCTGGTTGAGAACTGACCCATTCCCGATCGCATTTTCGGCAGTGGCACAGAATATTCTTATAGTTCGCCAACTCCAGCGATCGCTGCCATTGCTCCATCTGATTGGGCGTGAATTGAGACGGATTTTCAGACATTGCTTAAATTCGGTATCAGCGACGGTGTGGGCAATCCAACGATTCTACTGTTTTCATCTGATCGATACTATTGATTCTGCCCTTTACGTTGTGTACCAAAAGGTAGAGAATGATGACCAACGTGTAACACAGCCCCAAAAATCTATCCAAAGAGGGTTGTACGACTCGGTCTAGCTCTACTCCACTCACATGACACATCTTTTGGATCAGACCCAGGAATGGGAACAGCGTCGAGACGAAGCAAATCGCTACTACCGACAGGGACACTTCAGAGAATTTCTTGAACTTTCGCTGCAAAATCTGACTCTAGCAAAAGCAACGGGCGATCGCCTGAAAGAAGGCTTTTCGCTCAACGACACAGGGCTGGGCTACCTCAACTGCTGGCAACCCTACCACGCGCTGGAGGCATTTTACCAGGCGCTGTCAATCGCCCAACATTTCGAGAACCGCACCGCCACCGCCAATACGCTGAGCAACCTCGGCTCCACCTACAGCCGCATGGGGCAATTCTCTCAGGCACTGAAATATTTTGAGCAGGCGATCGCCCTGTTCCGCGAACTGGAAGACGGTCAGGGAGAAGTCTCTGCCCTCAACGATGTTGCTCTGATCTACACCAAGCTGGGCGAACCCAAGCGATCGCTGCTACTCCAGCACCAGATTCTGGCCCGCCGCCGCCTGCTCAAGGATTTCGCCGGAGAGGCTACAACTCTCAATGGCATTGGCTTTGCCTACAGCGCTCTGGGTCAGTTTGAACAGTCTTTGGGCTTCTTCCAGGAGGCACTGCCTATCCAGCGAGCCGTTAAGAACGTCGCGGGAGAAGCGACGACGCTGAACAACATCGCCGCTACCTACTGCGACCTGGGCCAACCCAAGCAAGCCCTGCTGATCTATCATCAGGTACTGCTCACCCGGCGATCGCTCCAGGATCGTGCCGGAGAAGCTACCACCCTGCACAATATGGGTTCTACCTACACGGGATTGAACGACGGACGGCAGGCGCTGAAGTACTACAAGAAGGCGATCGCGATCTACCAGGAATTGGGCGATCGGTTGGGAGAAATTTCGACGCTGTTGAATATGGGCAGTGTTTACACTTCCATGAACCGAAAAGTTCGCGCCATGTCATGCTATCGGAATGCGAAAAAACTGACCGAGTTGATCGAACATCAACCGCTGATGGAGAAGGTTCAGCAATGCATGGATAAACTGTAGGCGAGGAGATCCCCCTAATCCCCCTTAAAAAGGGGGACTTCCGAGCCGTGTGCCTGACGGTAAAGGGCGATTGTTCCAGTTTCTCTGAGCCGCCCCCCTGGCCCCCAGACACCCCCTGCCCCCTCAAGGGGGTTCTGGGGGGAATCAGTTTCTTAAGAATCGTTCAAAAGAGCTGAACCAAGTAAGTCCCCCAGAATTGGGGGATTTAGGGGGCGCAAGAGGCTTCAACGCAGTCAAATTTGTGTATATAGTTCCCCCCTTTTTAAGGGGGGTCACCTCGTTCCCAGGCTCTGCCTGGAAACGGGCTTCTGGAGGCTCTGCCTCCTGCTGAACGATGGAGGCAGAGCCTCCGGTTTGCATTCCACGCCGGAGGCATGGAACGAGAACTAAAAAGAGCTGAACCAAGTAAGTCCCCCAGAATTGGGGGATTTAGGGGGCGCAAGAGGCTTCAACGCAGTCAAATTTGTGTATATAGTTCCCCCCCTTTTTAAGGGGGGCCAGGGGGGATCAAACCAGCACTGAAAGCGATCGCCCAAACTCCAGACCTCGGAGGTTTAAAAAAACCTCCGAGGTCTTCTACTGTGACTATCGAACGACTACCGCCATGTATTTCCCGTTGGCAAATGGCGCGGGAATAACCGGGCTGAAGTGAACGCGATCGCGTACCATTCCTTTCACCGTCATTTCAGTCATCAGGTGCGTCACCTGTTCACGGGTACCGATGATCCAAACCTGCGGCTTCTCGTCAGGCGAAAGCGACAGCAGTTCGTTGAACTCTGTGGACATAATATGGGCCTCACTAATGGTGTGGTTTGCAAGGAAAGGCTTAAGGCGTGGTTTCCCAACCACGTGAACCATTAGCGAGGGCTGATTGATAAAATCAATCCATCCTGCGCCTTCTGGTCTCGTCAGAAGGTCAGGTCAGTCGTCTGGGCAGTGCTGCGAACACTCCCAGGCGGCGTCCTCACCTTAAGCCTGTTTGCCGACTTGGGAATCGACATTGGAAAAGAATAGAAGAATTTTTTGGGGGATACAAGCGTATTTGGGAAATTTACAGTGCTTTGCGCTGATATAAAACCAAAGTTGTTGAGAGCCGCGCGGAGCGCGGCTCTCAACAACTTTGTACCGCACGCGCTTGCAAAACGCTGTATGGGGAATTGGTAATGGGGGATAGGGCGATCGCTACCAAATTTGTGATTGCTGATGTGTCGCTAATAACAATCACAGTCGTCCGAGTTCCTGCAAGTTCTTCAAATCCAGTTCAAAATCTTCAACGTCATAGGAATAAAGTGGAATATTCCGCTGCTTGAGGAGTTGGCGAAAAGAATTGAGGGGAATGTCTGCCAGTCTGCTGGCGTAGCCCAGGGTTAAGCGGCCTGTCTGGAACAGGTACACCGCAATCTCCTGGCGAAACTCGCTGGGCGAAAGCCGCGATGCTTCCAGGATTTCGTCTGAGATAATCACGCTCATGACAGGACTACCTTATCGCCTACACATTTAAGTTAACTCAAAACCTTCTGTTGGGTTTGGGAGGATAGCCTGACCACCCCCCAGAACAGGGAAAGGGTATCGCATCAACCCACCCCACACCCCCCGCAACGGTAGGGGCGAAGCATTCGGGCCATCATTTTTCGCTTTCCCCCAAACCTTAATCCCCGAATGCTTCGCCCGGTTCGGTGTAAACGATCGCAAGTCACCAACAGAATTGTGTAATCGATCGCCCGAAATGAACCCGTGGAATTGGTGCGATCGCCCAATGGCCCATGATGGGGGATGTGTTTTGGGCGATCGCGCACGTCAGGAGGGCGAAGCATTTGCGGCATAAAGTAACGGGAAAGCCTGAAGATTTTTCGCGCAAATGCTTCGCCCCTACCATGTCTCGATCTCCCCGACGCTTGCCCCCGAACCACTGCCACCACATTACGGTGCGCTGCAACAACCGCGATTTTCGCCTGGTGCGCGATGAATGCCGTGAGGTGTTGCTGTATGCCATCAACAAATGCCAGGAGAAATATGGCTTCAAGCTCTATGCTCTGTGCATCCCTTGTGACCGATCTGAAACGGAAGCGGAGGTATTTTTACAGCCAGAGACAAACCTGTTGCCTGACTCCCGGTGCCAGGTATCGAATCGCCGCAATGACGGATTTTCGTGCCCTGACAAGCCTGTAAAAAATCTTTAGAAACGGATGAAAGCCTTACGGGTTACACTTCACAAGTCTGGATGCGAGAGAAGAGATACGCCAACCATCTCCACACCGCCCAAACCACCAAACAACCCCAACCACGGGAGTTGGGCGAAGGGTGCATCTGTACTAAAAACAAGGTCTGAGTAGTCTACCCATTCTCCTTCTTTACGCCATCCGACGCGATCGCTCATCTTTTCGTAGGCTTCCCATGCTGCATCAAAGTCTTCACCGAAGTCAAGCTTGCCGCCCACTTCGATCCAGATCTGTTTCTGAACGCTGAAGCCAAAGCGCCCTTCGCTAAATTTTATCCAAAGTTGGTCGAGGATTTTCAGGTCTTCGCAGGGAAAGTTTTTGAGGTCGTCCAGGTCAAGATAGCCTTTTTGGGTGCGATCGCCCACCTGCTTCATTACCTCATACGTTTCCCCATCGGCTTCGCGCCAGCGCCCGTTTGCCAGGTAGTTGAGCAGGGTGCTGTAGCGATCGGGCAGTTGCACTCGCACGACTCGTAGCAGTGCAGAAGGAGCCTCCCCTGCGCGATTCATCAGACTTGCTGACAGGGATACCCCTGGTGCTCCTGATGCCTGAGACAATTCCACTGAGGTGGGCAGGCGAAAATCATAGACCCCCGGTTTGGGCTGGAGTTGGGGCTGACTACACAACCACGCACAAAACCAGCGGGCATCTTCCGGGGAAATTTCGGTCACGGGTTGAGTGTCGTCAATCGAGGTGCTGGACAGAAGCGAAGCTTTCGAGTGGAACTGCCCCTCGGCCTGAGCCGCCAGAAATAGGCGATACTCGCCCCAGGTGATGGGGTCAGAGATGCTCGTTGTTTCACTGAGCGGGGTCAGGTTGCGCAATCGAAGTTCTAATCGCACAGCAGCCCCAGCGTCGGCAACGGAGCTGAGGGTTTGCTGGGCAGCGGTAAGTTTCTGCGACAATGTAGCGTCTAAGTCAAGTTCTCGTGCTTCTTTGAAGAGGCGATCGGCCAGTTGATAGGAGGGTATTGTTTCAAGATCGAGAGCCTTACGTAGCAAGGGAGTCGCATTTCCAAGGGCTGCATAGAAGCAAATCACCTCACGCCAGCGATCGTTGTCAATCTTGGTCAACAACATCGATTCCAGACCCAGTTCTTTTACTTGCAGTGCTGCCAGATATTCCTGAAACGTTTGATGCGAGAACTCGTAGACCTCCACTTCTTTTTCCACCAGCAATCCAGCAATGTCACAGATTTCTTCGAGAAACTTTTGAGGGGGCAACAGGCGCTCAGTACGGCAGTTGATTAGGCGATTCTCAATCCAGCGAATTGCTTCATCGGGTCGAAACTGGCTCCGCTCCTGCTGCACCAGTTGCCACGCCAGCACCTGGAGAATTGCCCGGTTTTCGCTAGCCGTCAGACTGAGTTGGGTTTTCTTGACGGCAGGACGGGTGCCCAGCAGCAGATTCAAAATGCTGTTGTAGAGTTCAATGCGGAGACGGGGTAGTTCGGTCTCTTTACGATGGGTCGCTGCAATCATCGTAATCAACAGCGGATTGCGAGAGAGATCGTTGAGTTCGGCTCTGGCAAACAGTTGCCGTGCTAAATCATCGGCGTGCTCTTTTGCCTCCTGTTCAATTTGGGCGGCGATCGCCATTGCTTTAACTTGAGCGGTTTCAGACCGCTGTTGAGATTCAATCTGGTCTACCCGCCAGCGACGCTTGAAGACTGCCAAATACCACTGGTCGATAAATTTCCGTTTGTCGTCCGGCGTGAAGTCCAGAATTTTGAGACGATGCAGCCGCTCGATCGGGACATCTGGCTCATCAGCGGCGATTTCAAAGGCAGAAGGGCGAGACGTTAAAACAAAACAGTTGCGGGAGTAGGCATCCATCTCCCGGTTCACCCACTGGCGAATTTTCTGACGCTGATTTTTGGGCACTTCGTCCAGGCCATCCAGCATCACCAGACACTTGCCCGCTTGCAGATGCCGCTCGAACCAATCGGTTGACAGTTCCAGATGGCGGAAGCTGCCCTTTGTGCTGAAATGATTCACAATCAGCTTCGGAAGCGAAACGGGCTGCTCAGCCGGAATTAGCTCATAGATTTCCCGCAGCCGCAGGGGCACCGGAATCAGCGGCAGCGCATTAAACTTGGCGTACCCTTTTGTGGCATACATGGATGTCAGATGCCGCAGTAGCGTTGTTTTACCGTAACCAGGGCCTGCTACAATCGCCAGTCGATCGTAGGGATAATTTTGTGTGTGGTAGCGCTTTGGCAAGAAATCCCAGATCTGGTGATTCTGTCGAACGCCTGAGCGTCGCTCTGAACTGGACTCCAATTGGAGGGGTACATACACATCATCCAGATCCAGATCGCCAAGGTTCTGATGCCCCTCCACCTCAACAAATCGGCAGGTCAGGTTGATTTGCTCCAGGTATTGCTGATAAAAACCTGAAACGTTTTCTAGCAGACGATCGGCTTGCTTAGCTGCGGCTTTGCCCACGCGATCGCCCTTCTGGTTCAGCCACTCTTTAATGGGTTTCAAGATGCTATCGCCAAAGCCCGCCAGTAAACCTGCACCCGTGGCGATCGCCCCCGCAACTACCGCTTTTGGAATGTCGTTGTTAAACAGGAAAACAATCGTTGAGATACTGCCGCCGCCAAAGGTGAGTTTGACGATCGCATCTGCTAGTTGCTCAGAAAGGGATGGCGGATTGGGTGGAGTGGAGGGCGACTGCGACATGACGACTGGGGGCAATGATTTTCTTTATTGTCGTCAGGGAATGGGTGAGTGGCAAGGCGATCGCCCCAGGAGGATGGCATCATTCAGTTAGTGATCTTCGATCCGACAGAGGAGGCGATCGTCCAATGGATGCCGTAACAGCGAATTCTCCAGCCGTGCAGTATCGTCCTATTATCAGGCAACTTCTTCAGGACTACGCTGCTTTTCTCGGCAATGATGACCAGGTGCAGGTGGAATTGGTTCTGGACGAAGTGCGCGATCGCTACCTTTTAGTCGAGGCGGGCTGGGAAAACGGTCGTCGGATTTACGGCACATTGATTCACATCGACATTGTGGATCACAAAGTCTGGGTGCAACAGGACGGCACTGAAGAGGGGGTTGCTGATGAACTGGTCACCGCTGGTATTCCAAAAGAGCGGATCGTTTTGGGATATAAGCCGATAGAGCAACGCAAATTAATGGAGTTTGCAGTTAGTTGAGCAATTCGCTAAAGGGGCCTAAAACACCGCGCCTTCTCGCTGCGCAAATACCTCCGCCTTCTGATCGCTAGACAGATCAAACGCTGCATGAACCACCTGCAATGCTTTCTCAGCCTGAGCTTCCTGTACGACGCAGCTAATTTTGATTTCTGAAGTGGCGATCATCTGGATGTTAATCTGCTCCTTCGCCAGCGCCTCAAACATCCGAGCGGCCACACCCGGACGGTGAATCATCCCCGTACCGACAACGCTGACTTTGGCGATCGCTCCATCTACAATCACCTCACCGCAACCCAGCTCAGGAGCGGCTTGCTCCAGGGCGGCTTTGGCGGCGGCGGCATCATTTTGGGCGACGGTGAAGGCAATATCGCGGGTAACGACACCATCCAGCAGGCGACTGCGCTGGGACTGAATAATCATATCCACGCTAATATTCTGGTCGGCCAGCAGGCGGAACACCCTGGCGGCCATACCGGGGCGATCGGGCACACTGCGGATGGCCAATTGGGCCTGGTTGCGATCGAGGGCGACACCGCGTACCGGGGGAGTATTCTCGTGGTGATGATGGCTGGCTTCGTGATCCTTTGGGGAGCTGATCACCTCGAAGGTGCTACACAGGGCAGCAATGGCGCGATCGCAGTCTGCCGCATCAATGGCACAGCTCACCTTGACTTCAGAGGTGGAAATCATATCGATGTTGACCCCTGCTGCCGCCAGGGTCTCGAACATCTGGGCGGCGACTCCCGGACGGCCAATCATTCCGGCTCCAGCAATGCTGACTTTGGCTATTTGCCGTTCCACTATCACTTCGGCTTCCCCATAGGAGGGGTCATCGTGGAGGCGCAGGGCAGGGGCGATCGCCACTGCAACGGCCTCTGCCCGGTTGAGGGATTGCTGGATGACGGTGAAGGCAATGTCGTTGGTGTTGCCCTCGTGGATGGATTGGATAATCAGGTCAACATCCAGATTTTGAGCGGCAATTTCGCCAAACAGACGGGCGGCGACGCCGGGGCGATCGGGCACCCGCAGCAGAGAAACTTTGGCCTGATTCGTGTCAAATTCCACCGCGTCCACTGGATGCACCAGTTCCAATCCCTCAATCGGTCGGGGTTGCGGCAGGGGGGAGACGACGCGGGTGCCGGGATCATCTGTCCAACTGGAGCGAACGACGAGGGTGACGCCATAGTTACGGGCGATCTCCACCGCACGGGGGTGCAGCACCTTGGCACCGAGGCTGGCCAGTTCCAGCATTTCGTCGGAGGTGATCTCAGTCATCAGTTGGGCGTCCGGCACCAGACGGGGATCGGCGGTGAGGATGCCGGGAACGTCGGTATAGATCTCGCAGAGGTCTGCTTTCAGGGCCGCAGCTAGAGCCACTGCGGAGGTGTCAGAGCCGCCTCGTCCCAGCGTGGTAATTTCCAGATCTTCAACGCTGGAGACCCCCTGAAATCCAGCCACCACGACCACTTCACCGTTGTTCAAGTGGCGCTCCATGCGCTCGGTCTCGATGCTGAGAATACGGGCGCGGGTGTGGGCAGCTTCCGTGACGATACCCACCTGTGCGCCCGTCAGGGAGACGGCGGGTTGGCCCAGTTCCTGGATGGCCATACTCATCAGGGCGATCGACACCTGTTCCCCGGTAGACAGGAGCATGTCCATTTCCCGCCGACTGGGGTTTGTCGAAAGCTCGTTGGCCAGTTTGACTAAGCCATCGGTGGTCTTGCCCATCGCTGAAACCACCACCACCAGGGAATGCCCCTGTTTCACGGTCTGCACAATCCGCTGTGCCACCGCCTGCATCCGTTCCACCGTTCCAACGGAGGTTCCCCCGTATTTCTGCACAATCAGCGCCATAGCCCTAATCCACTGCGATCGCCCCTGGTTTTCCGAATCGCAACCGCAGGCACTACGCAATAACAACAGCTTTCCCAACTTATCAGACGAGAGGGGCGATCGGTGCAGGTTTCACAGGGAATTAATTTATCACTGTGTTATTTGTTGAGGCAGTCGGGTACAGCAATCGTAGGATGGGCAAAGCAAAGCGTGTCCATCACACAGTGTTCATGATGGGCACGGACTCTCGTCCTTTGCCCATCCTACGGATAGGGCTTCAAGCGGGAGTGCTGCCAAACCAGTCCAGAATTCGGTTCCAGGCCCACCAGGGATCGCTGTCTTTGGCGGCTCTTTGGGCGGCTTTACTGCTGTAATAACCGACATGGCCACCGTAGGGCGTCAGCACCAGGTCGATCGCCGGGTTCTGGGCGCATACCGACTGCAAATCGTCTACTACGCCGGGGGCAAACATGGGGTCGTCAGCCGCATACAGGATCAGCGTCGGCTTCTGGAGATCGGGCAGAATCCGCAGGGGACTGCTGGCGTCGTAGTATGCCTCGACCGAAGGGAAACCTAACCGTCCAATCACCAGTTCATGGTCAAACGACCAGATGCTATTGACCCGATCGAGGGCTTCGGGGGCGATCGCTCCCGGATGCAGTTCAGCGATTTGCTGAGCCAGAATTTTGAGCTGTCGGGTAATTGCCTTTTCCAGATAGCGCCCCAGTGGGTCATTTTCCAGGTAATTCAGGGAGCGGTTGGAGTCGAGTGCCGGACAGATGACTGCCCCGCCCGCAATCTCATCGATGCTTAATGCCAGATCGGCTCCCCACTCTGGCATCGTTTGCGCCGCATGGACGCCCCACAGCGCCAGTTGTCCGCCCAGTGAATAGCCTGTGAACCAGTAGGGTGGTGGACATCCCATTGCCTTTGCCTGCGCCGCAATCTGCACAAAGTCCTTGCCCTCAAACAGACCATCGGAGGTGAGGGTTGGTGAGAGAGTAGCGGTTTTGCCGTGGGCACGCCAGTCAAACTGGGCGATCGCATACCCCTGTGCGACGGCTTTTCGTCCCAGAATTTTGAGGAACCACTGATCCTCCAGACTTCCGGTGATGCCATAGGTGGCGACAATCGTCCCTCTGGGGTTGGCAGGAATGGCCACCTCTCCGTAAATTGGAACGCCCTCTGCTCCGGTGAAGATATGGGGCTGAAAGGTCGGCTGTGGCTCCTGCACCAGTGACTCCCACTGACGACTGGCCCGCAGCGCCACGTAGAGGGTCATGAACAGTCCATTGCGGAGAGCGAAGGGAGGAGCGTAGGGGGGAAGTTGCATAGATGGTTGTGAGCGCCACTCTATTTTCACGTAGAACCAGAGTTTTTGTTGAGAGTTGCGCGGAGCGCAACTCAACAAAAAAACGCTGGGTCTCAGGCGCATTCAAAGCCCCGTATCTACCAAAAGTTAACAGGCAAA
>CAZVXA010000074.1:25807-28932 GCA_964630955.1 uncultured bacterium
GTGGTAATTTGCATATTTGGTTGGCCCCCCAACAATATTTACCCGTACAACCATTTTTTTTTTTGTGCGTGCCGCAGCCCCCAACTCTCAACAAAAACTCTGGTTCTCAGGCGCTTGCAAAGCCCTGTAGCTCACTTCTGATAGCAGGCATCGACCGGATTTTTTGCCAGAATATGGAAGGGCCAGCATTTGATCGCCCCAAAATTCCCTTTGCGAAATGCCCCACGCCTCCTTCCGTTTCTACGGCAACCTCAACGACTTCTTGCCGTCCGATCGCCGTCAGGTTGAATTCTCTCGCAACATCAAAGATCGAGGTTCGATTAAAGATGCGATCGAAGCGCTGGGTGTTCCCCATCCCGAAGTTGGGTTGATTCTCGTGAATGGAGACTCCGTCAGCTTTGACTACCTGGTTCAGGAGGGCGATCGCATCAGCGTCTACCCCCATTTCACCACCCTCAATGTTTCGTCGGTTTCCCAGGTACAGCCGCCTCCCCTGCCCTCCGTTCGCTTTGTGCTGGATGTCCACCTGGGGAAATTAGCAACTTACCTGCGACTGCTGGGCCTTGACGCACTTTACCGAAATGACTACGAGGATGAGGAGCTGGCTGAAATTTCCCATCGGGAGAATCGCCTGCTGTTGACCCAGGATCGGGGACTGCTGAAACGCAGTATTGTCACCTACGGCTATGCAGTGCGCTCAGACAATCCTGAGGAGCAGACGCGGGAAGTACTGGAGCGGTTTCAGTTGCATGGGGCGATCGCTCCCCTGCAGCGCTGTCCAAATTGCAACGGTGAATTACAGCCCGTGGAAAAAGCTGCAATTCAGAATCAAATTCCTCATTATACCCGCCTGTATTACAGAGGCGATGTGGGCAGACTAAAGCCCCTCCGCTTCAGCGAGGGGATACAGTCAACTCAAGGGGCTTTAGCCCCCAGTGAGATGAAATAGTTGGTACAATTGTCTGATGTTTGGATGCCAGCAAGTTTTACTTAACCCCAACAACGAACTCAGGGCGGTGGTGGAGTTTATCTGCTCTGAGGCGAACAAGCTGACTAATCAGGGCATCTACTATGCCCGTCAACTGCATTTCAAGACCGGGCGGTGGATTGGCAAATTCACCCTGGATGCTGAGTACAAATCCAGTAAGCACTTCCAAGTTCTCTATTCCCAAGCTGCACAACAAGTTCTTCGCTCAGTCTACGAGTCATTCAAGTCGTATCGAGCATTGTCAAAGCTGTGGCGGGACGGAGAGTTGGCAGAGAAGCCCAAATTGCCCGACTACCGGAAGAAGGGAGGGTTGGCAGTAGTCAGCTATCCCAAACAAGCGCTGAAACTGATTGATGGGATGATCCGGGTTCCGCTGGGGCAGTTGGTGAAGACGTGGTTCCAGATTGATTCGTTCACCGTTCCAATGCCCTCTAACCTCAAATTTGAGGACATTAAGGAACTACGGATTCTGCCGCGCAACGGGTGTTTCTACACTGAGTTTGTCTATCGCCTGAAACCCGTCCAAGTTGATGTAGACCCGATGCGGGTGCTGGGGATTGATTCGGGACTGAATAATTGGCTCACCTGCGTCAGCAATGTGGGAACCAGCTTCATTGTGGATGGACTGCACCTGAAATCGCTGAACCGCTGGTACAACAAACAGATTGCCTCGCTGAAAGAGGGTAAGCCTCAAGGCTTTTGGTCAAAGCGGCTTGCACAACTCACCGAGAAACGTAATCGTCAGATGCGCGACGCGGTGAACAAGGCAGCGCGGATTGTCGTTGACCATTGCACCCGTAACCGGATTGGACGAATTGTATTTGGCTGGAACCAGCGGCAAAAGGACGGCTCCAACCTGGGGAAAAAAACGAATCAGAAGTTTGTGCAGATCCCGACTGCAAAGCTGAAAGAGCGCATTGCTCAGTTAGCAGAGCAGCATGGGATAGAGTTTGTTGAAACTGAGGAGTCGTATACCTCTCAAGCGTCGTTTGTGGATGATGACTTTTTGCCGACCGTCGGTGAAAAACCTGATAGCTGGAAGTCATCGGGGAAGCGAACGAAGCGGGGGTTGTTCAGGACTGCTCAGAACTGGTACATCAACGCGGATTGTAATGGCGCTGCCAACATTCTGCGTAAAGTAGCGACGATGCTTGGATTTAGTCTGAGCGGAGTTGGTAGGGGGTCTTTGACTGCCCCCACCCGCATTAAGTTGTGGGTGACAGCTCAAGGGAAAAGCGAAGCAACGCGGCTTCAGCCCGTTGCGTAGCATCACTTGGGAATCCCCCGTCATTCATGCGGGGGAGAAGTCAATACGATCACCAGGCTGAGATTGATCAGAGTATTGCGGATTCGGAAGCCTTTGCCGAAGAGCTACAACAGCAACAGTTATCGCCATTACAGGAGAAACTGGCTCGGTTGAAGCAGGATAGTTGATCGAATTCGCTTTCATCTGGATGAGAACGTCAGTTCAGCGATCGCCGTTGCTCTGCAAAGAGCAGGTATAGATGTCTCGACAACCAAATCAGCAGGCTTAATTGGAGAAACGGATTTAGCCCAGCTTACGTTTATCCAGCGTGAAGCAAGGGTTATCGTTACTCATGACGACGATTTTCTCAAAATCGCAAGCCTCCGCAGTGAACACCCTGGTATCGCCTATTGTCGAAAAGATGCGCGATCGATTGGTGAGATTGTCGAACAGCTTGTACTGATTCACGAAGTTCTCACTTCAGAGGAAATGTAGGGTCGAGTACAGTATTTGTAGATTGCTTGGCAGCTATTCACCCTTAAAATTTTCTTCCCTTGCCACTCCTTATCCCTTCCTGCCACAGTATTACTTAAAACCTGTCGCAGCCAACCCATGCCCTCTAACTCCCGCAGCTTCTTAGCCAGCCCCGACGGGTTGAATCGCCTCAACGATTCAAAAGAGCGCCTTAACCTAAGCTTTGCCGCCATTGCAGAACAGGCAGGGGTGAGTATCGAAACCGTTCGACGATTGTGGCACCCGGAGCAGGAAAAGGGGGTGAGTGGGGAGAGTTTGCGGGCGATCGCCACAGTGCTGGAGCTATCACCTGAAGAAATTGCGCTAGTACTGCATGGCGGAAATAAACCGATGATTGGTGGTGTGGGGGGGGGGGGG
>CAZVXA010000075.1:0-28457 GCA_964630955.1 uncultured bacterium
CTTCGCCGCGCCTCTCTCAAAAACAATTACAGGTTAATTTGTTCACGATCCTAAGGATCGCAAATGAAATAAGCTGAATTAAATTGGGTTCACCGCAGAGCATGTCACCCAATCCTTCGGATAGGGAAAAAGGCGAAAGAAACTTCAGTTTCTTAGAAGACGCAGAGGACGCAGAGTAAAACCTTTGCGCTCTCTGCGCCGCTGCAGTGAAGTTTTACAGATTATTTAATTCCCGTTCCTTAGGGGCTACCCTCTCGTCCAAAGGGACTTGGGGATCAGACAGTGGACGTTCTTTGCCCCAGGCTCAAGCTGTCCAATGCGGGCATCAAGGGCAAGACTGGAGAGCGAGTAAGCATCGAGTGCCGAGAGCTGCTTCATCTCCTGTAGACGTTCGATCATTTGCATCGCGGCCTTGCTCATCGCCTGCATCGCATCCCCTTCAACCGCATGGGTGACAAAGCTATCGGCGGTATCGGCTTTGGGGTTGGCTTCGATCGCCGCTGTGGGACGCTTCGGCAGCATACAGTAGACGCCCCGGAGCTGGTTCACCACCTCCGCTACCCGGCAGTCGCCGTAGGTTGCCATGAACTGACGGGCTTCTGCACCGCGCAGCCCCTGCCATTCTGCGATGAACTTCATGGTTTCCTCGTCGAGAATGTCCAGCGCCTTGTTCAGGTCACGGTCGTAGCCCAGGGTGATCCAGTGAGTCGGCGTTTCAATGCGGGGCCAGGTGAGCGATCGCCCCTTGATTACGTCCACCGTCAGGCTCAGCTCACTGAAGGCGGTTTCGATCGCCGTCAGGTTGATCTCGCCGTTGCCCTGCACTGCGTGGGAGTCTCCTGACCAGAGCAATGCGCCATCGACAAACACAGGCAGGTAAATGGTGGTGCCCTGAACCAGTTCTCGACAGTCCAAATTGCCGCCGAAGGGACCCGGTGGTACGGTGCTGTAGCGTCCGCTTTCGGCCCGGGCAACGCCAAGGACACCAGGGAACGGACGCACAGGCAGCTCAATCCCCGGTAGAAACTCAGTCTTGCGCCGGGTCATATCCAGGAAGAAATGCTTTGCCTGCGCTTCGGGAAACACATTGGGGAACAGACCCAGACCCAGATTTCCCGGCAGGTTCCAGTTCGTGCCATAGGGACGAGGTACGATGCGGTTAATTCGCACCTTGAGAATATCACCCGGTTTTGCGCCCTCTATATAGATGGGGCCAGTCACCGAGTGGGGGCCACGGCCAGGGTGATCTACCCGCAGTTTGGTGATCTGGTCGATGGGGACTCCGGGCAAAACCTGATTCAGAGACGCCATCATGGTTTCCATTAACACCGTGTCACCCGGTTTAATTCGAGCACGCGGCGGTTCTGCGTTGTCAAACCATCCCCACTGCACTGTCTCATCTGTAGCGGGCAGCAGATAAACCCCACCCTGATACTGCCCGACATAGCCCTGCTGGAGTGCCTGCATTTCAGGTCGATTCGTTTGCTGAGCCTGTGCTTTTGAGAAAACCGAGGTAGCAGCCGCAGCGGCAGCGCTACCGAGAAGAAAATCGCGTCTCTTTGGCATAGATGACTTCGTAACTGAACTTGATGGGTTGGAAAATGATTCGTGTATACGGTGCTTTGCGTTGAGATAAAACCAAAGTTTTTGTTGAGAGTCTCGCGGAGCGCAACTCTCAACAAAAACTTTGAACCTCATGCGTTTGCAAGGCGCTGTAATCTGACCATTATTTCGAGCTGTCAGAACTGGGACTGTAGATTTAGATACAGATTAAATAGATATGATGCGAATTAAATAAATATAAAGAAAAAGCAAATGGATAACGATTTATGCAATGAAAGATTGACGATAAAGTTAATATCCGCTCAATGTAAGTAATTGGGCGTGGAAAAAGGCGAAACCCCAAAAGCTGTTCCGCCTTGAGCGAAGTCGAAGGGCGGAACAGCTTTTGGGGTTTCAAGCTTAATCATGCCTACCTGCTTAGGTAAATCTGATTCAGCATTTCGAGCTGTTTGCGAACAGGGGCGATCGCTTGGTCTGTAATTATCCCACTGGCAGCGATCGCAGGTAGTCCAATACCGGGAAAGGTCGGATCTCCGCAATATACAAGACCCAGTAGCAGCGTTTTTGCCCCAGGAAATAGGTCAGATCCAGTGCGAATTGCGGGCCACAGGTGCCTCTGCTGTTCTTGCTTGAGCTGGGCACAGACGTTACTGCGCCTATCCTTAGAGCCTACCCGAAAACCCAAATTTTGGCAGGCGCGACGCGACCGCGTCGCGCCTGCCAAAATTTGGGTTTTCGTTCTTCGGACAGGCACTTAGTTGATCAATTAAATTACTATATGATGATATAGTTGGATGCAAGGTCAGGACTAAATGGATGGCAGAAATTAACCTGCAGAGTACTCGTGCAGCAAACCGAAAGTTTTGCAAGGGGGTCAGGGGGTGTGCCCCTTGAGGGGTCAGGGGGTGTGCCCCTTTTGGGGGCTTTGCCCCAAACTCCCATGTTGCAAAACGTAGTGCTCATAGCACAGCGCTACCCTAACTGGACTTTTGACTAAATTGTGCCGATTTGTCCTGAAACGCTGACTCCGTCAGCGTTTCAGGACAAATCGGCACTAAAATTAAGTTCTCTGCGAAGCGCTTTCGCGGAGAGTGTTTCGCGGTGCTATAGAGGAAATAGTCAAAACTCCAGCGATTACCTCGGCAAGCTTTTAGAATACTCCCAAGAAACTTGAGCAGATGTTGTGATAAGAGCGGCGATTGTCGTCAAATAAGCGACAGTTTCTAACGTGTATGACACGGTGCCCAGCACTGGGTCGGGCGCTGAGATCTTGCACCAGAAACCAAAACCCTGATTCTGCCGCCGCTCTGCGGCGGCAGAATCAGGGTTTTGGTTTTTCTTTAAGCAAGGTGCAAGATCTCAGATAACGTATCTGCTGAATACTCCGCGCCTAAGCCTTCCCTGACCCCTGCCACCTAAAACCTGAAACCCTATCTCTCCAATTTCCCCCCTACATCAGTCGGACTCACAAATCCCACAGCTTAGAATGGTTCAAGGCTTTCCCGGAGAGAAAAGTGGATTTCAGGCAAACATTAGTTGTGCAGCAGGTTCGACAGGAGGCGAGTGAACTTTACGAATCGCTCAAGCCGCTGCTGGCCGTCGATCCGCGATTGATTGACCTGATCCTGGTCGATCTGGCCAGGGTTCTGCGCATTTGTAGTCGGAGCAAGCAAGGAATTAGCGAGTTTGAGCTGCTGGCCTATCTCATGCTCTACGCTCTGATCAAGCAGGACACCGAGAAGCTGAATGCTGCCCAAAAGTGGGAGTTTCTGGAGGGCGATCGCCTGAAGTACCAGAAAATCGCCCTGCAAACGATCCTGGAGTTAACACAAAACGCTGGTCCCATCGAGCAACTCACTCTGCCGTCTATTGTCAATCGCCTGGATGAGGAGAAGCAAACCAATTACCTGGAATCCGCTGTGAATGGGATTTATAAATTCGCGCAGGTGGTGACCAAAGCTGAGGGAACTGTTTCCATGCAGGAGATGGAGGCGCTCTCGCAGATCTGGCAGATGCTGCATACCTATCAAAAATTTAACAGCTATGAGGATGGCTTCAACCAGGCAAAGACTGCGACGGATAATGCAAATGCCAGTAATCCAGCTTCTCCTGCCGCTGCAACCTCTCCCCCGGAAGACCCCAGCCAAATTCTAGAAAAAGCCCTGGCGGAACTGCATGACCTGGTGGGCATGGACAACATCAAGGAGGAGGTACAAACTCTTACCAACTTCCTCAAAGTGCAAAAGATTCGTGCCGAGCGGGGTCTGGCTGAAACACCAGTCTCTCTGCATCTCGTTTTCTTAGGGCCACCGGGCACGGGCAAGACCACCGTTGCTCGTCTAATGGGGCGTATCTTCCACGGGCTGGGCTTTCTCGACAAGGGCCACCTGATAGAGACCGATCGCGCGGGTATGGTGGCGGGCTACGTTGGCCAGACCGCCAAAAAGGTAGAAGACCTGATTAATTCGGCGCTGGATGGCGTGCTGTTTATCGACGAGGCGTATGCGCTGGTGCCCGACGAAAGCGGGCGCGATTTTGGGCAGGAGGCCATCGATATTCTACTGAAACGCATGGAGGACTATCGCGATCGCTTGGTGGTCATCGTTGCCGGATACACCGACGAAATGCTGGTATTCATCGAGTCCAACCCCGGCCTCAAGTCCCGGTTTAATCGCTACTTCTACTTTAAGGACTACACCCCCGAAGAGCTGCTCAAAATTTTCACCAGGATCGCAGAAAAATCTCACTTCAAGCTCACATCCGAAGCCAGCGCCAAACTGCTTCAGCGGTTTGAGACGGTCTATGACAACCGCGATCGCACCTTTGGCAACGCCCGCATGGCCCGCAACCTGTTCGAAAAGACTATTGAAAAGCAAGCCAATCGCCTTGCAGTCATGTCCTCCCTGACCGATGAGATGCTGACCACCCTGGAGGCAGAGGATATTCCGTAATACAGCGCTTCGCGCTGATCATAGAACCAACCTTTTTGTTGAGAGACGCGCGGAGCGCGTCTCTCAACAAAAAGGTTGGTTCACACGCGCTTGCAAAGCGCTGTATTCAATGAGTACTTGTGCGTCGCCCTAATACTCATCGAATATTACGCTAAACAAAGCGAACCAGCCTGCGCTTCAGCCAGCTATCCTCTCTCGCGTGCAAATAGCGCGGGTCAGAATGTAGCGCGATCGCCCGCTCATAGGACTCTATCGCATTGCCATAGGCCATCATATTGTTCAATAATAGTCCCTGGTTATTACCCAACCTATTCAGGCTCCAGCACCTCAGTTTCGGGAATATGCCGAAGCCCCCAGACCGCAATTGCCTTCAACACAGGACGTAGGCTTTGTCCTTGCTCAGTCAGGGTATAGCTCATGCGTCGAGAGTGATTGCTGTAGGGCTGTTTTGTCACAAACCCCAACTCTTCCAGCAGCTTCAGACGATTGGCCAGGATATTCGTTGAAATTCCCTCTGGCGACTCCAGAAATTCCTCAAATCGCTGCTTTCCAAGAAACAGCATGTCGCGGATCACCAGCAACGTCCAGCGATCGCCAATTCAATCCAGCGTACAGGCGCTGGGGCAGGGCGAACGATGGTCTTGCATGAAAAACGAGTGAGTTGGGTGAAAAAGAATTAAGTAAGTGGACGTGGAAAAAGTCGAAACCCCAAAAGCTGTTCCGCCCACGCAGCGGGCGGAACAGCTTTTGGGGTTTCAAGCTTAATCGCGCTTACTTACTTAATTATCAATTTACCGATCTTTAAAGCCTGCGATCGCCGAATGCAGTGTTGGATACACATGCTCTGCACCAATCTTGTAGAGCAGCCCCGATCGTTTGAGCTGCTGATATAAATCCTGTTTCACCCGCGTCATAGCAAAGGTAATGCCCTGACTCACAAGTTCATCACGAAATTCATCCAGAGCATCGATCGCAGTGGAATCCACTTGAACGATTGCCTCTGTGTTGAGTACAAACCATTCGACGGGTTCTGTTTCGGCGGCGATCGCCTCCAGCGCCCGACGCTTAAAGTTCTGCACGTTGGCGAAACAGAGGGGCGCGTCATAGCGGTAGATCACCAGTCCCGGAATGGTCGTTGCCCCTTCCCAGTCCTCAATGTCGTGCAACCCATCAACATTTGGAACCGTCCCCAGAACGGCATCATGGGGACGTGCTACCCGCGCAAACAAATCGATAACTGACAGGCCAACGGCCACTGCAACGCCCGATAGAATATCGGTAAGTAGTACCCCAAGGAGAGTGATCAACGCCAGCGCCAGCTCCGTTTTGCGAAATCGGTAGAGCTTGATGAACTCTGGTATTTCAACTAACTTAATCGCCGCATAAATCACGATCGCCCCTAGCGCCGCTTTGGGAAATAGCGCCAGGACAGGACGCAGAAACAGTAGCACGATGACCACAACCACCAACGCTACCAGCGAGAAGAACTGTGTTTTGCTTCCCAGAGAATCTCCAATCACTGTACGGCTACCGCTGCTGCTGACGGGGAACCCCTGCAAAAAGCCGTTGCCAAAATTGGCAGCCGCTAAAGCCAGAAGCTCCTGATTGGGGCTGATGGAGTAGCGGTTGCGGGCGGCGAAGGAACGGGCAGTTAGCACATTGTCGGAATACCCCACAATGGCGATGCCAACTGCGGCAGCCAGCAACGATTGGAAGGACGTTGTCGGCGGCATGGCAGGCAAGGCGATCGGCGGTAATCCCGCTGGAATATTGCCCACAACTGCAACACCTTTCTGCTCCAGTCCCAGGAGTGCGACCAGGGCGGTGGCCAACAGGACGGCCAGCAGTGGCCCTGGAGCCTTGGGGAGAAATCGCTGTACCGTAAACAGGAAAAACAGTACCAGCCCGCCCAACATCAGCGTCGGTGGGTGGAGTTGATCGAGCTTGCTCAGAAATTCCCCAATTGCGCTAAACGGATGTTCTGACTGAATGTCGATGCCGCTTAGCTTGCCGAGTTGTCCAGTAATCATGATCACCGCCACCCCGGCCATATAGCCAATCAGGATGGGTTTCGACAGCAGATCCGCCAGAAAACCCAGACGAGCCACATAGCCGACCAGACACACACCACCAATTACGATCGCCAGCAGTGCTGCCACCGCCGGGTAGTCGGCGTCAGAAACCATCAGGGGGGCGATCGCCGCTGCGGTCATCACAGCAGTGGTGGACTCTGGCCCGACGGAGAGTTGGGGGGACGACCCCAGTAGGGCATACAGCAGCATCGGGGGGAGAATTGCCCACAGTCCGGCGATCGGCTGCAAACCTGCCAGTTCCCCATACGCCATGCACTGGGGAATCAGGTAAGCGGCAACAGTCACCCCTGCCAGCACATCTCCCCGCAGCCATGCTCGACGATAGTTCAACAGGGATTCTAGCCCCGGTAGCAGCGATCGTTTGGCTTTGTTCTTGTTCATCCGCTGAATCCCATTGGGAGTCTGCCTACATCGTTGCTGCTGCTGCAATGCAACTGTTCTGGAGCAGCAAACAGGCAGAGGATTGAGGATCGATTCACTGTACAGCGCTTTGCAAGCGCGTGAGGTACAAAGTTTTTGTTGAGAGCCGCGCGGAGCGCGGCTCTCAACAAAAACTTTGGTTCTATCCAGCTTAGCGCTGTATACAGCGCTAAGCTGGATAAATTTCATCCACCCATCTACCCCACACCCATGCTCACCTTCCAAGAATTCTTCGCCGCCTGCGCCGGATACTGGAAAACCGATCGCATCTACCACTTCATGCTGAAAGGGGAGATCGAGCGTTCTTACACTGAGTTCCAGGCACTTCTGTTGAATGAGGCCGAGAAGCAGAAGATTCTGGAGGTGTCGGCTCCGGCAAATCAGAACTTCTCCGTTGACTCAACGAAGGGGGGGGAGTGTCCGGGGTTTGCCATTCACTTTGATACCGAGTCTGAAAAGGGCGAAAAGGTGTCGATGAGTCTGAAGGCGCTGTTTGTGCCCGATGCCTTTGTTAGCGTCAGCCCTTCTGATATTCATATGCCCCCCCTGCCGCTGACAGCACAGGTGGCGATGGAGCCAGAAGGGGAAGTGATTCAGGGGTACTATCTGCGGGATGAGGGTTATTCCGAGGGAGGGGCGATCGCCGGACGCTTCACCTACCAGCCCACCCGTCAGACGCTGGAGATGATCACCTATTACAATCGCTCGGTGGCGGTGGATCAGATGCGGTTTATCTCAGATGACGTGCGAATGCGCACCATCGTTACCTACCGTCGTCCTGCGCCGGGAGAAACACCCTCGAGGATCGACCTGATTGGCTTCGGGGTCGAGCGAAAGGAGCGATAATAAAGGTTTGTAGTTCGAATTGGCGGCTGGTATGAAACGGCGATCGCTCCTGATTGGTACTGGTGCTCTGACGGCTGGCGCGCTGCTGGAGGGGTGCAGCCTGATGCGCGGGGAACCTGGATTGCGGGTCGAATTCCTGCGTGGGTCGTTTCCAGCCCAGTTGTTGGGGGAGTTTCAAAAGCTGCATTCGACCCGACTCAAGTTTACGCCCCAGGAGCAGTTGGCCAACCTGTTTCAGCTCCTTCAGGGCTGGAGTCCAACGGCTCCCAAACCCGCTTCAGGTTTCTCTCTCTCGCTACCCTGGAGTGGCTCCAGTCAGCAGGGGACGCCCGATGACCTGGTAACGCTGGGGGATGCCTGGTTGACCGCCGCCATCCAGCAGCAGTTGATTCAACCGCTGGCTACCACCGATCTGGCCGGATTGGATCAGCTTCCCTCCCAAATGCAGACGCTGGTGCGGCGGGATGACCAGGGCAATGTCGCACCAGCGGGCAAAATTTGGGCTGCGCCATATCGCCTGGGGACGATGGCGATCGCCTACCGCAAGGACGAAATGGCCAGACTGGGCTGGACGCCAAAGGACTGGAGCGACCTGTGGCGACCGGAGTTACAGCGACGTATCTCACTGCCCGATCGTCCCCATGAAGTGATTGGAATTGCACTGAAACGATTGGGGCGATCGGTGAACGAACTGGAGCTGAATTCGGTGCCGGAGTTACAGGCCACCCTGGATCAGCTCAATCAACAGGTCAAGTTCTATAGCTCCGACGCTTTCCTCCAGCCGCTGATGCTGGACGATACCTGGGTGGCGGTGGGCTGGTCTACCGACCTCCAGCCGCTGGTGCAGCGCGATACCCGGATGGCGGCGGTGGTGCCTGCGTCAGGGACGATGCTGACGGCGGATTTGTGGGTGCGCCCCACCACGGCAGTTCCAGCGGGTGGAGCTTTGCCGGAACTGGTGCAGCAGTGGATCCGCTATGGATGGGAACCGAATACCGCCATCCGCCTTTCTCTGCTCACCTCGGCAGTTTCTCCCGTAGTCCTTTCCCAGAACCGGGAGACTTTGCCGCCTGCCCTGCGAAATGACGAGTTACGACTCCCCAGTCCCCAGACGCTAGAGCGGAGCGAGTTTCTAGAAACGCTTCCCCCTGCTACGGTTGAGCAGTACCGCCAGAAATGGCTGCGGCTGCGCCAGGGGAGCTAGGATTGCCCTGCAATCCACCCCGTCCACTGGAGTCGAGGAAGACCTGACAGGCTGGACTGCCATTGCTGAAGTTACAGAGGTAGGCCGCCAGAAATTCACCTTCGTGGTTGAAGATGCGGGTGTTGTAACCAAAGGCTTTGGCAGCGGTGCCAAACTGGTTCAGAAAAGTATATCGCTCAAGGTAAGTGTAGATACTCCAGATCTGCTCGTTGACCACCAGCTCCACACGCGGTGGTGTTCCGTCCTTACCGGAAAATGCCTGCCACCGATCCAGCAACTTCCCCCCAAACTGGCGCTGTACCCACCACAGACTGGGAATGGTCATTGAGTCCTGGGAGACACTATGGGAGGTCATCACCGAGCCATCTGTGGGCAGTGTGTTGGAGTAGAGCCAGCGGGTTTCCAGCGGGTCGCGGAGAAGCTGGAGCGTTTGCGCATCCAGGATTTCTTGCCGTGCCTGAGCAGGCGATTGTACGGCCAGACCGATCGCCACGACAGCAGGCAACAGGTAGAGTTGTCGAGAGAAGTACTGGAGGTTTTGCGACATCGTTAAGGTGCCTCCCATCTGAAACAGGTTTACAGCAAGTCCTGATAGCGGGGGTCCTCCTGGAGCCGTTTCAGCACCTGCTTAATTTCCTGGGTGCGGTCTTTCTTGACAATCAAGGTTACCTTATGATCGCGGACGATGACGGTGTCTTCGATGCCAATCGTCACAATCAAATCGTTGTCATCGGTGGCATAAAAAAGTCCCCCCTGAGTGTCGATGCCAATGTGTTGGGCTAATTCCACGTTGGGGTTGTCACCCTTCAGCAGTCGTTCGATCGCATTCCAGTCGCCCAGGTCATCCCAGGGGAACGTGACGGGCAATACGGCGGCACGGCTGGTCTTCTCCATCAGGGCGTAGTCGATGCTCTGCTTTGGGAGTTTGGGATAAACGGCTGGCCCTTCGCTGACCAGAGGCTCGTAGATATAAGGAGCGTGCTGCTTCAACTCACTCAGGGCGATCGCCGCCTGAAAAATGAACATACCGCTGTTCCAGCTATAGCGATCGCTGGCCAAAAATTCTTTTGCGGTCTCCAGGTCAGGTTTCTCCGTGAAGCGGTTGACCCGGTAGCTGGCCAGCCCCAGACTTTCACCCAGCGGTTCCCCCTGCTCAATGTAGCCGTACCCCGTAGAGGGGAAGGCAGGTTTGATGCCCAGGGTGGCGATCGCCGACTGGGTGCGGGCGAGTTCGGCGGCGGCTCTCAGGGTGTGCTGGAAGGCGAGTTCATCGTTAATCCAGTGGTCTGCAGGGAAGAAGCCAACCACCACATCATCGCCGTAACGACGTGCCACCTCCAGCGTGGCCCAGGCAACTGCGGGAGCGGTATCACGGCCCTCGCTTTCGACCAGCAGGTTGGCTTCGGGGAGGTTGGGCAGTTGCTCACGGACACCATCCGCCAGGTGGGCAGCAGTGATCACCCACAGGTCTTGCCACCCTCCCGACAGCGCCAACAGGCGATCGGCGGTGGACTGCAACAGACTCTTGCCACTGCCGTCTAAGCATAGAAACTGCTTGGGTTTGGCCTTTCGGCTCAACGGCCAGAATCGTTCTCCCTTACCGCCCGCCAAAATCACTGGTATCATGCTGAACTCCCACTGCTGGTTTCGACCCAATCCTATTCTTTTTCCTTCATCCGGCGTACCCATCTGCGATTTACTTTACGGCATCTTCACCATCAGGCAAGTGTCTGAGAAGCGTTGACCTGAGCCACTTCTTAGTGATTTTGTGGGGTGATACCCCTGAACCTCCAGTCTCAAAAGTTAAAGAAAAGCTGATAAAAGCAAACTTTTTCTGCTAATCTGCATCGAAGTTAGCTTTATGGCGATGACCCAAGCTTCCTGGAACCACATCTGGCCGAAGGGATAAAGTTCTCCCAACATGAAAGCCTGTCAGAGCGTGCTTCTTGCTTAAATGTGCCTCTGGATAGTTTCCTGATCTGTCCCCAGAGGCTAGGCAAAGCATAGTGTTTACGTGGAAGATAAGATGTGTGTAGAAATGTAAGCGTGAGGTGTGAGACGGAGTGGTAAGGTCTAACAGCAAGTCTGAACAGCAATCAGCCCTAGAAGCGTCAACGCCTGAACCCCCTACAGAGGGGTCTGTAGCCGCAAACCCTTCCACACCAGCACCTTCAGAGTCTACGTCGGCTCCCGCACGAGTGACGGTGATGGTGTCTGCTCCCTCCGATTCCTCGATTGGAAATGGCTGGGGGAGCCTTCTACGGGGAGCCTTCTGGAGCTTCACCTTTGCCACAACGGCCCTGGTGTCAGCCAGCGTTGGGGCGATGCTGACCATGATGACAACTGCCCCCGCCGAGACGCCTGTGCAGTCCGCCCGCTCTTCCCTCAGCGACCTGATCAGTCAGACCATCGGCTATCGAGTCTCCCGTCCGGTCAATATTCTGGTAATGGGGATTGACCGGGTGTTGGGAGTGCCTCAGGATTCCCCTGAGGTTCTGGCTGGACGCAGCGATACGATGCTACTGGTTAATGCCGACCCCACTACGGGTACCGCCAGCATCCTTTCGATCCCCAGAGATACCCGCGTTGATATCCCGGACCTCGGCACGTCTAAAATCAATGCAGCCAATGAGGTCGGAGGCCCCCAACTGGCGGCGCGGGTGGTCAGTCGTAATATGGACGGTGTGCCCATCGACCGCTACGTCCGGGTTAGCACTGAAGCCTTCCGGGCGCTGGTGGATTTGTTGGGCGGGGTGAGGGTTTATGTCCCTTACCGCATGGTCTACACCGACAATACCCAGAAGCTCAAGATTGATCTACAGCAGGGCTGGCAAACGCTGAACGGGGATCAGGCTGAGCAGTTTGCTCGCTTCCGGCATGATGGGATCGGTGATGTTGGGCGGGTGCAGCGTCAGCAACAGCTGATTCGTGCCCTACAGGAACGTCTGACGAATCCGGCGGTACTGCCTAAGATTCCACAAATTATTCAGCTTCTACAGACATATATTGATACCAACCTGACGCTGAATGAAATGCTGGCACTGGCTAACTTTGGTATGGGGCTGAATCAGGACAACTTCCGTATGGTCATGCTCCCCGGTCGGTTCAGTACGCCCGATGAATCGGTGGCCAGCTACTGGATTATGGACCCGGTGGGGCGCGATCGCATCATGCAGGACTTTTTCCGGGTCAATCGGGTTGAGACCGTGGCTGAACCACTGTCTACCAGTAGCCTGCGCATCGCAGTGCAGAATAGTACGGGCGATCCTCAACGGGGGGCGGAGATGGCGACCTATCTGCGTCAAAAAGGTTTTAATAATGTATACGTGATCGATGACTGGAGCGATTCCCAGACCCAGACCCAGATTATTGCTCAACGGGGTGATTTGCAGAGCGCCAGTCGTCTACAGAGGGTTCTGGGTACCGGGCGTGTTGTCCCCGCCTCGATTGGTGACTTGGACTCTGACCTGACGATTCGCGTCGGCAATGACTGGGTGAACCCCACTGTACCTCCAACCCCATGAACCTATTGCCATCAGCCTCTTCAACCCGTTGCCCTGTGGACGCCTCTAATCGTGGAGGATGGCGGCGCTGGTTCAGTCGCCTGATCCTGGCGCTGGGGCTGGCGGTGATCTGGGTGCTGATGCTGGCGCTCCCTGCCCAGGCAATTGACACGGTTAACTACAACAATGCGAATCTGAATGACCGTGACTTCTCCAATCAGGAACTCACCGGGAAGACTTTTGTCTCAGCAGAGATGCGCGGCATTGACTTGCACGGTTCTAACCTGACGAATGCCATTCTCACCAAGGGCATCATGCTGAATGCCAATCTGAGAGGTGCAAACCTGACGGGTTCGCTGATTGACCGGGTATTTCTGCTGGGGGCCGACCTGACCAACGCGATTCTGGAGGATGCTACGGCGACACGCACCAGTTTTCAGGATGTGACGATTACGGGAGCCGACTTTACCAACGCGATTCTCGATCGCTACGAAATTGCTCAGCTCTGTCAGCGGGCAGATGGTGTAAACCCCATCACGGGGGTTGCTACCCGCGATAGCCTGGGGTGCAGATCCTGATACTTAATTTCAGCACAACTCAGTGTGAGTACTGGATTTTTGAACACTATTTCTTCCTGCCATGCCGCGAAACGCTCTCGTAGAGAGCGTTTCGCGGCATATTTAATTTTAGCACCGCTTTTTTCTGAAACGCTGACGCAGTCAGCGTTTCAGAAAAAAGCGGTGCAATTTAGTCAAAAGTCCAGTTACTTAACAACCCCGATTACGAAGTGGTGCAGCACACCACTTCGTAATCGGGGTTGTTAAGTAGACATGAATATTGGGACAGATCTCAGGGACAGATCTCAGCTCCAACGACTGAGTCAGTGCTATAGAGTAGACTAGAGAAGACTCTTTTAATCGGAACCGCCAACAATGCCAATGCTCAGCCGCTCCAACCTCGATACCACTCAGCTAATGCGTCGAGCCGAGGACCTGATCAACGCAGCTTCCAATCGCTATAGAATCACGGTTCAGGTTGCCAACCGGGCGCAGCGGCGGCGGTTCGAAGAGTTTGACAGTGTGGATGATCCTAAAATGAAGCCTGTCATCCGCGCCATTATTGAAATGTCCGATGAGCTGACCCAGCCAGAGATTATTGGCGAATAGGTCAATTCACCATAAGGAGGGAATCTAGCCGATGCTGTTGCGATCGCCCCGACCCACACCAGGTTCGTCACGCTCGAAGCGCGTGCTGCGATTGATCGCTCTGGTCATGATCGCATTTGGGTTGGTGTTGTTTTTGAGTCATCCCGCCCCAGCGCAGGTGCAGCGCTTCAGCGTTCCCAATATTGCAGAGCAGGTTTATCAGCAAATTTCCTTTCTGCCCCGCGAAAATCAGTACATTAGCACTGAAACGGGTCAGCAGGCCACGACCAACACGCTGGTCAGTCGGTTGATCCGCTATCATACTTCGCTCAAGGGGCGATTACCCAACTTCAGGCTTGACTGGAAGCTGACCCTGGCGGACTATCTTGGAGCCAACGAGCTGATGGTTTCAGCAGTCTATCCCGGCTCTGACACATTGCGGAGCAACCCGATGGCGGCTGACGTTGCGATTATGCAGAAGTTGAATCGTGCCCAGCGGGATCAGTTGGTGAATGTTCTGGTGAGCTTATTTGTCCCTCCGTCGCAGACCGTCCAGCCTGTGGCTCCTCGTCTGCCCACAGCGCCTTCTGCTCCGGTTCCAGTGGGGCGACCATCAACCCCTCCCCCTGGAATGGGATCCACGGGACCCCTGCCGAACGAGCCACAACCCGGTGATGCCAGACTGCTGTTGCCCTGAGGAGATTCCCAGTAATGACATTACTTGCGTTGTGTGAGTGGTTCCCCCCGCGCAGCGAGGGGAACCACTCGCACAACGGGTCACTATCTTTTGCAGACATCTCCTGAGCATCCATGCACGCGTTGGCGAGATGCTTTTGGCACACGATTTGAGAGAGGGTATGGCACAGCAGATTCAGGCCGGGGAAGGCTGGCGCGTGGGGTGGAACCCGGATAACAGTGAATTTTGTGGGCTGGTGGGTGGCGATGAATGGGCTGTTGAACTCACAGAAGCAGAACTCAAGGATTTCTGTCGATTGTTGCGACAGTTAGCCGATATGATGCAGCAAATGGCGGCTGACCTGATGCCAGAGGAGAAACTTCAGTGTGAGGTGGAGAGCGATCGCCTGTGGCTGGAGGCCGACGGTTTTCCCCATTCTTATCATTTGCATCTGTTGCTACTGACGGGCCGACGCAGCGAAGGTAGTTGGGTAGCAGCAGCGGTGCCGGGTTTACTCCAGGCAGTACAACGTTTTTCAACAGAGACAGGGTTTAACCTGTTCTAAAGTTGATGCTGAAGTAGTGCGGTGCGTCGCACCGCACTACTTCAGATGAGGCACGCGCAGCGTAAAGACTGTCCAACCATTGGCGCTATCTGCCTGAATCGTTCCTCCAACTTGCTCAACCAACTTCTTCACCAGTGCCAGCCCCAGCCCGGTACCCCCATGTTTATAGCGATCGACCTGAATGACCCGGTAGAACTTATCAAAAATATGGGGCAGATCGGCAAAAGGGATCTCCGCTTCGTTTTTCAAGGTGATGATGGTGTGGGGAGTCTGGGGTGAGGCATTCTCCTGCTGGTGACAGGTCTCGATTTGAATCATTTCTCCCCGGGGGGTGTACTTGCAGGCATTGTTGAGCAGCTCGGCCAGAATCCGCCGCAGGATGCCGGGATCGGAGGTCAGGGAGGGGAGGTCGTCAGGGCAAACAATTTCCAGAGTTTGCTGGTAGCTGCTGATGCGGGAGCGGAAGGGAGCAACCGTCTGCTCTAGCCAGGGTTTCAGGTCAATTGTCCCAACTTCAATCGGAAAGGCCGCTTCCTCCAACCGCTGTAAGTCCAGCAAATCGTCGATGAGTTCTGCTTCCCGCTTCAGCTCGCTCTCCAGAATGCCCATATACTGCTGGCGCTTGTCGTCAGTGGAGGAAACCTTGAGCATATGAATGGCCATTTTGACATTGGCGATCGGGGTGCGTAGTTCGTGGGAGACGGTGCTGAGGAATTGATCCTTTAACTGGTTGAGCCGTTCCAGTTCCTGCACTTGTACCTGGGCCGCCTGGTAGAGACGGGCCTGACGGATGGCGATCGCGCACTGGTTGGCCACCTGTTCCGCCAGTCGAATCTCAAACTCGTTGAACACGTAATCGTAACGGTGGATCAGCCAGAGATCCCCCAGAACTGCCTGGTCAATGCCCTGGGAAGAGCTGGGGTCAACAAAAATTGGGCAGGCTAGCATCGCGACTCGTCCCCGCTCCGGGTTAGGAAAGAGAGAGCAGAACTGAAAGTAGTGACCGCTCTTGAGCTGATGGTAAATCTCCGGAGAGTGGTCCATCTGGGCCACTCGTCCGTAGAGCGTTGGGATGGAATTGGTGTACTCATAGCGGACGGTCGAAGTCCCCTGATCAAGGTCGTAGAGCGCTGAGTTGCAGCCTGCGAGACCCAGCACCAGGGTTAGCTCCTGGACAGCGGCCTGGAGAATCTGGCTCTCATCCAGTGAATCACGCACTTTATCCGTGATTCGCTTCAACATCGACTCATACTTCGACACCTTTTCCCCCATCAATCGCTCCTGTTCAGCGTATTGCTGAAGCTCAAGCGCCGACTTTTGGGCCGCAACGAGGGTCGCATTGAGTGCTACGAGCTTTTCAAGCGTGTTATCCCGTTGAGCTGACTGGCTCAGCAGGTGTTGCTGTAGAGCCGTTAGCTGCTGTTGAGCGCGTTGAAGTTGTTGATCGAGGTCGCCCACACTCACAGATTTTTCCCCAAGGGTAACAAATTCCGCAGGTAAATTTGCATGGAACAGATCTATCCTACACGGGACACGGCGGTTACCCTCCCTTAAAAGGCCATTCGAGCTTGAACAAAATAAAATCCTACGACAGAAGGTGTCATCGGCGTTATCATGACACCTTCTGTCGGCAAAGATTTGTCAGAACGGAGACAGCCATAATCGAAGGATTTGTTGCAACAGCCCCACTTAATGCCTATCCGAATACCGAAAACCCAAATCCCGGCAGGCGAGAAGCGGTAGCGTCTCGCCTGCCAGGATTTGGGTTTTCGGATAGGCTCTCATCCCGCAGCTTCAATCAACTGCCACTGACGATTTTCGACGATGGCTCGATTGACCAGATTGAACATACGTCGGCAGTGATTGTCACTTTTGAGCGGTAGCTCTTCGTTCTTGACGACGAAATTCATGCGCACGGAACGCTCCTCATCCCCAGGTTTATCGATGAGGACTTCGACCGTGACAAGCTGGGAATAGGCAACGCCACCAGGGACTTCTCTCGCAACCAGATAGTCATCTGTGTCGTAGATGACACTACAGTTGCAGGATTGCAGCGTGTCGGTCAGCAGTTGACGGAACCGCTCAAGAGGCGTTGTTACTGTGATTAAGCTGGTGTAGCGTGCCATAGACAACCCCGGACTTTCAACGACATCATTCGACGGTCACCCAACTCCTACTATAAATAGACTACCTGTATAGACTAAAGGGATTTGAGAGAGGAGGTGATGCTAGGGAATGACGAAATCTGAATCAAAAAGTTTGCCGCAGCGTAGTGCCAAAACCGAAGATGACTCGTCTATGGGCTGCAAAAACTGGTGAATTCAAGCCAGACACGCGATTTGGTCACGAGATTGAAAGCAACCAGGTCTTAGCCACAAACCTGAGTAAGTTCATACTCCCATAGATTTCTATGGGCTGCAAGCGTTTTAGATTACTAATATACCCATTAGTGGTTGACACCGATGTGTCTTTTGTGCAGTCTCTTTGAGACAGTACTTTTGTTACTGGACTTTTGACTAAATTGCGCCGATTTTTTCTGAAACGCTAATTGCGTCAGCGTTTCAGAAAAAATCGGCGCTAAAATAAAATATGCCGCGAAACGCTCTCTCAGAGAGCGTTTCGCGGCATTGTAGAAAAAATAGTCAAAAGTCCAGTTTGTTGGTGAGAGCACTATAATTTCGTTCTGTCAGTGGGGGAGTTTTGAGAAAAGGTAGGCTTATCACATTCGAGGGTGGCGAGGGAAGCGGCAAGACAACTCAGATCAGGCGATCGCAGCTTTGGTTGAGCAGCTATCTCGGTCATCTGCTGCCGGGTCAACCCCCTCTGGATCTCGTCATCACACGGGAGCCTGGTGGTACTGAGCGGGGGCAGGCAATCCGACAGGTGCTGCTGAATCCCGATGTGGCAGAGCCGATGAACGAGCGAGCCGAACTGTTACTCTATGCGTCAGACCGGGCGCAGCACGTCGAATTTCTGCTGAAACCAGCGTTGAACCGGGGTGCAATTGTGTTGAGCGATCGCTATATTGACTCCACCATTGCCTACCAGGGGTATGGTCGCAAGTTAGACCTGTACTTGATTCACCAACTCAACCAGATCGCCACGGGTGGTCTGGAGAGCGATCTCACCTTGTGGTTTGATGTGGCACCAGAGGTAGGGCTAACTCGCACCCATCGTCGGGGAGCCGCCGACCGCATGGAGCAAAATCAGCTAGACTTTCATCAGCGTGTCCATCAAGGATTTGCTGCCATCGCCCAGGATCATCCCCAACGGGTGGTACGGATCGATGCCAACTGCTCCGAAGCGGAGGTAGACCGACAGGTGCAGGAAGTTTTGCAGCGATCGCTGATGGAGTGGTATTTGAAGTGAGTTCCATGTCTCTCCCTGATCCCTTTGCCACTTTAGTGGGGCAGTTCCAGGCGGTCGAGCTGCTGCTGAGTGCGGTTCGCCGTGATCGTGTCGCCCCCGGTTACCTGTTTGCTGGTTCCCCCGGTGTCGGGCGAAAACTGGCTGCCTGGGGATTTGCCGAGAACTTGCTGGCTTCCTCCAATAACTCCCCTGGGGGCCACCACCAGAGGGTACAGCAGGGCAACCACCCTGATCTGCTCTGGGTAGAGCCGACCTACCAGCACCAGGGCAAGCTGGTCAGTGCAACGGAAGCAGCAAACCTGGGGGTGAAGCGGCGATCGCCTCCCCAGATCCGCCTGGAGCAGGTGCGCGAGATCGCCCGATTTCTGGGTCGTCCCCCGCTGGAGGCAGGTCGCTCCGTCGTGGTGCTGGAGGACGCAGAGACAATGGCTGAAGCTGCTGCTAATGGGCTGCTGAAAACCCTTGAGGAACCGGGACGGGCCACCCTGATTCTGATCGCCCCCAGCACCGAATCGCTGCTGCCAACGCTGGTGTCTCGCTGCCAGAAAATCCCCTTTCGTCGTTTGAGTCAGGATGAAATGGCTCAGGTCTTACGCCAGACGGGGCACGAGGAAATTTTGCAGCATCCAGAAATTCTGGCGTTGGCCCAGGGCAGTCCCGGAGAGGCGATCGCCCAGTGGCAACAGCTCCAGGCCATCCCTGCTGAACTGCTGGAAGCCGTTCAACATCCCCCCGATAATCTGCGTCAGGCGCTGGAGTTGGCCCGGCAGATTGATCAGTCACTCGACACCGAAGGCCAACTCTGGCTGGTGGGCTATCTGCAACAGCACCACTGGAACGCTCAGCTTCGACCCCATCTGCTGCGATCGCTGGAAACTGCCCGCCGCCAACTGCTGGCCTACGTGCAGCCACGCCTGGTGTGGGAGGTGACGCTGATGGAGATGGCCGGAGTCTGATTCACCTAAGGGGCATGCACTAAAATAAAATCCCAGTTTTCACCTGGCGTGGCGAAGCCGCGCCAGGTGAAAACTGGGGTTTTAATAAACAGCAGATCCCTAAGCTTTTCTCTGAGAAAATTACGACGAAACCGCGAGGTTCAATCTCCCCCTCAAACCATACCGCCATGCACAGCTTTATTCCTCCTGCTCGCTTTTTCCCCTACCTGACCTGGACTGCGATTCAGGCGATGCCCGATAAGGACAACACCGTGATTGTGCAGCCGATTGGTGCGATCGAGCAGCACGGTCCTCATTTGCCGCTGGTGGTAGATTCGGCGATCGCCACCGCCGTTCTCGGCAAGGCACTGGAAGCCCTGCCGGAAACGATCCCCGCCTACGCTTTACCCCCCCTCTGTTATGGCAAATCGAATGAGCACTGGCATTTCCCCGGCACCATCACCCTCAGCGCCCAGACGCTGATCACCGTTTTACTGGAGGTTGGAGAAAGCCTCTATCGGGCTGGATTTCGCAAGTGGGTACTGCTCAACGCCCACGGTGGACAACCCCAGGTGATGGAGATCGTGGCGCGGGATCTGCACCAGAAGTACGATGATTTCCTGGTGTTTCCCCTCTTTGTCTGGCGGGTTCCCAACGTCGCGGCAGAACTGCTGACGCCCAAAGAACTGGAGCTGGGCATTCATGCCGGAGATGCCGAAACCAGTCTGCTGCTGTCGATCCTGCCGGACTGGGTACGCATGGAGGAGGCGATCGCCGAGTATCCCCACGACCTGCCCCAGGAGGGTATGCTCAGCATGGAGGGCGACCTACCCTTTGCCTGGGTCAGCCGTGACCTGACCCGCTCCGGCACGTTGGGTGATCCCACCCCCGCCACGAAGGAAAAGGGCGATCGGATCCTGGAGTCGCTGGCAGCCAGTTGGGTGCAGGTGCTTCAAGACATTCATACTTTCCAGCAGCCCAAAGCCTGGAAGTCTTAGTATCCTTACAAAGTTAAAACCCATAAGGGGCTTGCCATAAAATAAGATCCCAGTAAAACCCCAGTTTTTGCTTGGCGCGGCGGAGCCGCGCCAAGCAAAAACTGGGGTTTTATTCAACAGCAGATCCCTTATTGCTCGATCGATTGCCAAAACTGCCGCAAAATCTCACCTGGGGATCGATCCCAGGTATCCAGATGGGAATAAATCTGGTTGCCGCGCAGGCGGTAGGTAGAGGTGCCGTTGAATAGAAGTTTGGGTTTCCAGGGCAGACGCAGCGTTCCCCGTACCGTCCACACGGCAAAGATTGTATCGGGTGAGGATTGATACAGGTCGTGCAGATCGAAGTGGAGATCGGTGAAAAAGAGCCGTCCGTGAAACCGCAGCGTCCAGAAAATGATGCGATAGTTGAACTTGTACTTGAAGGTGTTGACAGGATCTTTGAAGAAGATGTCGCCTGTATAAATGTCGTAGGTAATGTCTTTTTCAAACAGCGTCGGCAGATCTTGCTGGAGCGTGTCGATCACCTGCTGGATTTCTGGAGTGGGAGCCAGCCTGGACGGCTGTTCTGAACCTGTTTCACTCTGAAGATTCTCACTCACCATCAGTTTCCACCCGAAAACTTCATTACTGAATTTACTCTAATCCTTTCCATGACTCTCCCCCGCCTGTCTCAGCAAATTGACTTCATCCTGGAAATCGACAAACTCAAGCAGGTGCTCCGGCAGACCTCCCTTACTGATGGTTCCCGTCAGGAGAACAGCGCCGAACATTCCTGGCACCTGGCGATGATGGCGATCGCCCTCAGCGAATACGCCCCCCAACCCATTAACCAACTCCGCGTCGTCAAAATGCTGCTGCTGCACGACCTGGTGGAGATCGATGCGGGTGACACTTTTTGTTTTGACACCCAGGCCAACCTGGACAAGGCTGACCGTGAGCAGCAGGCCGCCGATCGCCTGTTTGGTCTGCTGCCGGACGACCTGCAGAAAGAATTTCGCCACCTCTGGGAAGAATTTGAAGCTGCCGAAACCCCAGATGCTCAATTCGCACGGGCACTGGACTGCTTTCAACCACTGCTGCACAACTATCAAAACAGCGGCGGCACCTGGAAAAAGTATGGTATCACGCGCGATCGCGTCCTCTGGCGGATGCAGTCGATTCAGACGGGAGCGCCTGACCTCTGGCCCTATGTGGAGACGGTGATTGAGCAGGCGATCGCCGCCGGATACTTGCAAGCTTAGAGGTTCAGAGGTGTTGTGGTGCTTTGCACCACAACACCTCTGAACCTATCGACTGAGTTTCAGGCCCGCCTGCTGCATATCCAGTGCCAGAAATCGATCGACCGCCTGATACATCCAATACAGTGGCAACTTGGGGTCAGGACTGGTTTTTTGGAAGCCGAGCGATCGCGCCAGTTCCTCATAGCTAGGGTGGATGATCAGGGTATACATATCCCACAAGTTCGGAAAATCCTGCTGCATAGTCGCCAGTGTGCGTTGGGCGTCTTTCAGGAAAGGGATCTGACCGAGTTCCTGATAAGAGGTATCGATCATCCAACTGCGGACAAACACGGCGCGGCAGGTGTCATCGCCGGGAAGTGCCATCGTAAACGGATCGGCCTCGGTCACCCGGCTCAAGTGCAGCGCCTGACTGGGGGGATTAAAAAACCGAATTTCAGAGCCTCTCTGGGTGGGGTAGAGGGCGTAAAACCCTACCGGATTGCTATTGTCACAGCGACGCAGTACCCGCATTCCCGTAGGATACTGGCTGGCCCAGTCGCGCAGAATATTGGCGATACGGTAGGGCACTGCTTCGGTGTTGCGATTCATCCAGTTGTAGTTGGTGGCCAGCAGGTTAGCGATCGGAATGGCGTCGCCACGCAGATCGAAGGCATCTGGCTCCACATCTGCCCCTGGCTCTGATGTCGTTTGCTGGAGTAACTCCGGCAGGTATTGGATCTCGATCTGGGTGCAGTTTCCGTCAAACTGTTTGCGAATCAGTCCCAGTGCCACCAGCTTGTCCAGCATCATCCCGGCGGAGCGATCGCCCCCCCGTTCGCGATCGCCATAAAACAGTTCTGCCGCCTCTCGACAGCTACACTCCACCCAGCCCTGGGGAAACACCAGTTCAGTCAGGGGCGGCTTCAGCAAAATTTGCCGACTGCGGTTGTACTTCACCCACAGATACAGCCACAGCCGGATAAAGCATTCTGCCCGCTGTCGTGTCATTCCCACACGCCGCATGAGTAGTCCCAGATAGCGCTGCTGGAGAGAGTCGGGGAGCCACTGATTCAGGGATTCGAGGTGAAAGGCAGGAGGGTCTGGCATGAATTAGGTGACGGATTTTGAGGAACTCAGGTGTCCAATGTAACAAGTTTTTTATCAAAACTTCACCCTACTTCGATCGCCTTCCATCACCTTCGAGTCGGGCAATCCCGGTTCTTCCTGCTCATTCTCATTACATAAGTGCGGCGCGCATGATAAGGAAGTGGGCGTGGAAAAAGTCAAAACCCAAAAAGCTAAGTGCGGCGCGCATGATAAGGAAGTGGGCGTGGAAAAAGTCAAAACCCAAAAAGCTGCTCCGCCCGCGCAGCGGGCGGAGCAGCTTTTTGGGTTTCAAGTTTAATCGCGCCTACCTGCATAGCAACATGAGTTCCTGCACAACGAATGCTGACCTTCTATCAATACAAACCCGCATTCCAAAACCGTCTCCGTCCGCTTGTGGAGTGGCTGGTACAGCAGCAGGTGTCTCCTAATCAGGTCACCTGTGCGGCGATTCTACTGTCGATGGTCATGGGAAGCACCACTTCGCTTTTTCCTCAGTCTCACCGAGTTCTACTGGCTCTCCCCCTGGTGTTGTTCATTCGCATGGCACTCAACACTATTGACGGAATGCTGGCGCGGGATTATTGCCAGACGACGCCACTGGGCTACGTCTTGAACGAAGTCGGCGATGTCATTTCAGATGCCGCTCTCTATCTGCCCTTCTGTTCCATTCCCGGCATTGCATCTCCCTGGATGGTAACCATTGTCCTGCTGGCCAGCCTGACGGAACTGGTGGGGGTACTGGGACAGGCAATTGCTGACAAACGCCGCTATGAAGGCCCGATGGGAAAGAGCGATCGCGCCTTCGTCTTCGGATCGGTTGCCCTGGTGCTGGGACTGGGTTTTGAAATCACCCATTGGCTCACGGGCGTGTGGATTGGGGTGATTCTCCTTCAGCTTGTCACTATCTTCAACCGAATCCGCGCCACTCTGAAGGAGGTCGAATCATGACCCTCGATTTACCCACTCCGGTTCTGCTGGTGCTGGCGGGAATTTATGGACTGCTCATCGTCTCAACCCTGATGGTCTACGGTATCGCCTTTCGTCAGCCTGACAAGGATTTCACGGAACTGAAAGACCGGATGAAAACCTGGTGGATCATGATTACGGTGTTTACGGTGGCATTGATCATCGATCGCACCGCTTCCATCTTCCTCTTTTTCTTCATCAGCTTCCAGGCGCTCAAAGAGTATCTCTCACTCATCCCCACTCGTCGAGCCGATCACCATGTGTTGTTCTGGGTTTATGTTGCGTTGATATTGCAATATGTGTGGATTTATATTGGCTGGTATGGAATGTTTCTCATCTTCATTCCTATCTATGCTTTCCTGTTTCTGCCGATGCGAATGGTGTTGATCGGTGAAACTCAGGGATTTCTCAACGCAGTTGGCATGATCCACTGGGGACTGATGTTAACGGTATATACGATCAGTCACCTTTCGTATCTATTGCGTTTGCCAGCGGTAGCAGGGGCGATCGCCGGAAGCACTGGCCTGCTTGTATACCTCGTATTTCTCACCGAAATCAATGACATCTCACAATATGTATTCGGCAAACTGCTGGGTCATCATCCGGTCATTCCCAAAGTCAGCCCCGGCAAAACGGTGGAGGGACTGCTGGGGGGTATGGCAATGACGGTGGGATTGGCGATCGCCCTTGCCCCCTATCTCACACCGTTTAATTTGCTCCATGCCACCTGTTTAGGATTCCTCCTGAGCCTGACCGGATTCATTGGCGATGTTACTATCTCTGCGTTGAAACGCGATCTGGGCATCAAAGACAGCGGCACGCTTCTACCCGGTCACGGTGGCATTCTCGATCGCATTGACAGCCTCACCTACACCGCTCCCCTGTTCTTCCACTTCACCGTGTACTTCTACTACCGGGGGCAGTGGCTATGAATCGCATTCTCAAAGTCCTGTTCTTCCTGCTGATCGTCCGCGTCATCGTGCTGATCATCATGGGCCTCTGCATCCGCCACAAAGAACGGCTTCCCCGCTCCGGCCCTGCCATCCTCGTCGCCAACCACAACAGCCACCTCGACACCCTCGTCCTGATGTCCCTGTTTCCCTTATCGATGCTGCATCACCTGCGCCCCCTGGCCGACGAGGACTATTTTCTGAAAAAGAACCGCCTCCTCGCCTGGTTCTCCCGCCGCATCCTGGACATTATCCCCGTCTCCCGCAAACCCGAAAACGACTGCTCAGCTCACCGCACCTTCCTCACAAACTGCGCCACAGCGCTCCAAAACAACGATATCCTCATCCTCTACCCTGAGGGCACCCGAGGCCAATCCGAATGCCTCACCTCCTTCAAAAGCGGCATCGCCCACCTGGCAAAGTATCACCCCGATGTCCCCATCATCCCGATCTTCCTCAACGGCCTCGGCAGAGCTTTGCCCAAAGGCGAATTCCTTCTGGTTCCCTTCTTCTGCAATGTCATCGTCGGTGAACCGCTGTATTGGAACGGAAACAAGCGATCGTTTCTGCAACAGCTCACCGAGCGGTTTGAGGTGTTCTCTACCCAGGAGCGGCTGGCTGTGAACCAGTTTCTTGGGGGATAAGCTACCCCCCAAGAAACTGGTACGAAGCCAGAACCTCTCCCTGCATAACGTCTTCCCCTATATTCACTTTTCCTCTAATCGAAAATCACCATGCTGCAAAAATCCCTTCCTTCCTACGAAACCCTCCTCCGCCCTCTCCCCACCTGGAATCCCCAATCCTGGTACTACAGCCTGTTCAACCTCACCCTCAAAACCGTCGGTAAACTCTCTAACGGCATCCGCCTCGGCTTCCGCTACGGCTTCGACTCCGGCGTCATGCTGGAATACGTCTACCGCAACCAACCGGGCGGCATCACCCCACTCGGCGTATTGATTGACTGGATTTACCTGAACTCCCAGGGCTGGCGCGGTATTCGGCAGCGTGCCCATCTGCTCAAACGCACGCTTCGTCAGGTGTTGTACTCCTACCAGCAGGAGAACCAACCGTGTGTGCTACTGGATGTGGCCTGTGGTGGTGGGCGGTATGACCTGGAGGTATTACGGGAATTTCCGAAGGGCAGCATCACCACAACCCTCCGCGACTACAAATCCGAAAACGTTTCCAAAGCACGCCAACTGGCTGTGCAAATGGGAATTGATGCCCGTATCGAACAGGCCGATGCTTTCAACGACAGCGATCTCAATCAGGTACACCCCCGCCCCAACGTCGTTGTAATCTCTGGCCTCCACGAAATTCTCCCGGATGACGACCTGATCCGCCACCACTTCCAGCAGATTTACCGCATTATGCAGGAGGGCAGTACCCTTATCCTCACCATCCAACCCCACCACCCTCAGCTCGAACTCATCGCCCGCACCCTCCCGGCTCACACAGGACGCCCGTGGGTTATGCGCTTGCGCTCCTGGGAACTCACCTGCCAGTGGGCCGAAGCAGTGGGATTCCACAATTTCCATGTAGAAATGGAGCCAACCGGGATTTTTGGGGTCGTGACGATGGAGAAGTAGGAGAACCGGGGGTGAGATTCACACACCGTGTGAATCTCACCCCCGGTTCTCCGCACCTCAATCCCCTGCACCTTCCAGGGCATTTGCCGCTATTCTGGACATAGAGCATCTGTACCTTTTCTGCATCTGTCTTTCCCTGTGTCTGACCTGCTCCAACCCCTCCCCCTCCTGAAACACCCCGAACGCCTGGAAACCCGTCTCAAGGAGATTCCCCAGGAGCCGGGGGTCTATTTCATGCGCGACGCCAGTGACATAATTATGTACATTGGCAAGTCAAAAAGTTTGCGGAACCGGGTGCGATCGTACTTCCGGGAAGACCACCATACCAACCCCCGAATTGCCCTGATGGCCATGCAGGTGGTCGAGATTGAGTTTATCGTCACCGACACCGAAGCCGAGGCACTGGCGCTAGAAGCCAACCTGATCAAGCAGCACCAGCCCCACTTCAACGTGCTGCTGAAGGACGACAAGAAATATCCCTTCCTCTGCATCACCTGGAGCGAAGAATATCCCCGCATCTTCATCACCCGCAAACGCAAACTCAACACGAAGGATCGCTACTACGGCCCCTACGTCGATGTGGGTGCCCTGCGCCGAACCCTCAACCTGGTGAAGCGCGTCTTCCCCCTGCGCCAGCGCCCCCAGCCTTTATTCAAAGATCGCCCCTGTCTTAACTACGACATCGGTCGCTGCCTGGGCGTTTGCCAGAAACTGGTGTCTGCCGATGACTATCGCAAAATGCTGCAAAAAGTGGCGATGATCTTCCAGGGGCGGACACAGGAATTAGAGGACGTGCTGACTGCTGCGATGGAAAAGGCAGCGGAAGAGCTGAACTTCGAGTATGCTGCTCGACTGCGGGACCAGATCAAAGCCATCCAATCGCTGGGGGCTGACCAGAAAGTGCAGTCCGCTGACGATACCGTTTCACGGGATGCGATCGCCCTCGCTTCGGACGACATCCACGCCTGTATCCAGCTCTTCCAGATCCGGGCAGGTCGCCTGGTCGGCAGATTGGGGTTTGTTGCCGATGCCCAGTCGGGTACACCGGGCGCGATTCTCCAGCGCGTGCTGGAAGAACATTATCAGACGGTGGATTCTGTCGAGATTCCCAGCGAGATTCTGGTGCAGCATGAGCTACCGGATGGTGAGATTTTGGCGCAGTTTCTTTCGGAGCGCAAAGGTCGTAAGGTGTCAATCCAGATGCCGCAGCGGCAGGCCAAAGCGGAAATGATTGACATGGTGGAGCGCAACGCCGGGTATGAACTGGCCCGCACTCAGCGCTTTACCGATCGCAACAACCAGGCCATGCTGGATCTGGCGGAAATTCTGGATTTGCCCGATCTGCCCCACCGGATCGAGGGCTACGACATCTCCCACATTCAGGGGGCCGATGCAGTAGCCTCCCAGGTGGTGTTTATTGACGGAATGCCCGCCAAGCAGCACTACCGCCACTACAAAATCAAAAATCCCACGGTACGATCGGGACACTCCGATGACTTTGCCAGCATGGCTGAGGTAATTCAGCGTCGGTTCCGTCGCTATGCCCAGGATCCCAATATGCAGCGGATCGGCAACCCGGATTTTCCAGATCTGGTGATGATCGATGGCGGAAAAGGGCAGCTCTCAGCCGTGGTAGAGGCGCTGCGGGAGATGAACTTGCTGGAAGAAGTCAAGGTGGTCAGTCTGGCCAAGCAACGGGAGGAAATCTTTTTGCCTGGAGAATCTCTACCCCTCACCACTGACCAGGAGCAGCCGGGAGTCCAGCTTCTGCGACGACTGCGCGACGAGGCGCATCGATTTGCGGTCAGCTTCCACCGTCAGCAGCGAAGCGATCGCATGAGACGCTCCCGTCTGGAAGAAATCCCCGGCCTGGGTCTCAACCGTCAAAAGCAGCTTCTGGCCCACTTCCGCTCAATTGACTATCTGCGCGAGGCTACCCCTGAACAGATTGCTGAGGTGTCAGGGATTGGCCCAAAAATGGCACAGCAAATTTATGACTACTTCCATCCGCAAACAGCGATCGATGAGTCTGTGGTTGGATAGCTCAGATCTTGCACCTCGATTAAAGAAAACCCAAAACCCTGATTTTGCCGCCGCTAAGGCGTTGTAAATAAACAACTTCACCCCCCTCAATCCCCCCTTGCAAAGGGAAACCCCCACCCCAGCCCTCCCCTTTGCAAGGGGAGGGCTGGGGTGGGGTGCATTCATTCCATGAGGTTATTTTTTTACAAGCCCTAAGCGGTGGCAAAATCAGGGTTTTGGGTTCTGGTGCAAGATCTGAGCCTTTAAGGAACGGCGTACTGTTCGTTTAGAGTGCCAGAAACACAACTGTCGCGTCTATGGCTACAATCGCCAAC
>CAZVXA010000076.1:0-28393 GCA_964630955.1 uncultured bacterium
GGGGAACCACCCACACAACGCAGGTAGATTCATTGCTGGAAATCTCCTTAAAACTCAAAAAGCTTTTCCACCCTGAGCGAAGTCGAATGGCGGAACAGCTTTTTAGGTCTCGACTTTTTCCCTGCGAAACGCGCTCTTAGAGAGGTATTGGTTTAGCGTTTCTCGTGTGCCCCTGCGCCGCAGGGGCACACGAGAAACGCTAAAAATAGGTTTTTGGATTGCCGCCTGAACGCCGTCCAGGCGGCAATCCAAAAATGCTAACCAGAGTAGAGAGCGTTTCGTGGCGAACTTGATTTTAGCGCTGATTTCCCTTGAAACGCTGACACCGTTAGCGTTTCAAGGGAAATCAGCGCTATTTAGTCAAATGCACCCCGTCCTAATTGCCATGACTATGGCTACAGGCCCATCTCGAATCCGTCCAAAGATGTATCTCGGTGACGATACAGAATTTGAAATTTTGGGCTATGAGAAAATGGGTGCACCGGATTGAGGAAATTTACAACCGTCCGGTTCTGCGCTAGGATTCTGTCACTTGGTTTCGTTACAATTTGTAAACCACATCCTTCCCGCGCCAGGGGTTTTTCGCTTGCGGAGTTTGTCATGAAGCAACTGGTCAACATTGAGCGATTCTGTCTATCGGGGCACATTCTGTCACTGGTGTTTGGGCTGGCAGGATTGCTGCTGGTGTTGCCCAACCCGCACTTTATCGGGGCCTTGCCACCTTTTGGACTGAAAGCATTCGGCTGGAGTATGGCAGGCGGTGGGGTCGTCTATATCCTGCTGGGTGCTCTGACGGCTGCTCTATTTGTCTATCGAACATTGGGTTTGAGAAGCCTGCTGGCGTTTATGGTGCCTGCCGTTGGCCTCTCACTGGGTAGCGAACTGCTGGGTACCAGCACCGGATTTCCCTTCGGTCACTATCGCTATCTGAGCGGCCTGGGTTATAAGATCGCAGGGCTGGTTCCCTTCACCATTCCTCTGTCCTGGTTCTACGTTGGTGTGTCAACATTTCTGCTGGCTCATGCAGGTTTGCAGGTTCTCGGCGCAAAAGGTTGGTTGAAGCACCTGGGGGCGATCGCCATTGGTGCTCTGCTCCTCACCGCCTGGGATTTTGTACTGGACCCTGCCATGAGCCAGACGCCCTACCCCTTCTGGGAGTTCCAGGACCCTGGCCAGTTCTTCGGTATGCCCTATCGCAATCTTTCAGGTTGGTTGGCTACAGGTGCCGTGTTTATGTCCGTCGCTTCTATCTTCTGGCGCAATGTGGAGGTTAAGCTGACGCGATCGCAACTCCTGACCCCCCTGGCGATTTACCTGGCAAACTTTGCCTTCGGTGCAGCAATTACCGTTGCGCAACTCGACTCACGGTTTCTGATCCCAACCGGGATTAGTGTGCTGTTGGGTGTAGTGCCTGCGATTGTATTGTGGCAGGTCTGTAAGGCGAATGCGATCGGGGCTTCTTCGGTAGTTGAGTCTGCAACTGAAAAAGTGGATAGTCTCAAGCCGAAAGTGGCCGGTTCTCCGGTCGGAGTGAGTGCGAAGTAGGAATCAGTTGCGGAGCTGTGACCGTTTTGACCGAATCCCTTGTAATGACTGCCGACCTATGGGTTGCGGTGTTGGCCTCGCTGCTGCTGCTGGTTCAGTTTCCTGCTGCCGCGATTCTCCTGTCTCGGCTGCTGCGTGGCCCTGGACGGTTAGCGCCCCTCCAACCCCAAGCGCCAACTTGTGATCAGTTGGGTGCTGTCAGTGTGGTGGTGCCGACACTGAATGAAGCCCATCGTCTCCAACCTTGTCTGGATGGTTTGACCCGCCAGAGCTATGAACTGCGGGAAGTCATCGTGGTGGATAGTCGCTCCCAGGACGGCACCCCTGAACTGGTAAAGACGATTGCCGAGCAAGATCCACGATTTCGCGTGATTACTGATGATCCTCTGCCTGCCGGGTGGGTGGGTCGTCCCTGGGCCTTGCACACAGGATTCCTGAATACGTCGGAGGGGAGTCAGTGGGTGCTGGGAATTGATGCAGACACCCGTCCCCAACCGGGTCTGATCGCCAGTTTAATTTCGGTCGCTGAACAGAAGGGCTATGACTTGGTTTCTCTTGCCCCCCAGTTCATGCTGAAAGATATCGGAGAATGGTGGCTCCAACCGGCGCTCCTGGTTACCCTGCTGTATCGGTTTGGGCCTGCCGGATCAGGGGCCGATGGAGCAGAGCGCGTCATGGCCAATGGTCAGTGTTTTCTGGTGCGCCGATCGCTCCTTACCCAACTCGACGGCTACGCCAGCGCCCGCAGTTCTTTCTGTGATGATGTTACCCTGGCCCGGAAGGCCGCCGCCGCCGGAGCAAAGGTGGCCTTCCTGGATGGAGCTAACCTGCTGAAGGTTCGGATGTACGAGGGCATGGCCGAAACCTGGACAGAGTGGGGACGATCGCTTGATCTGAAAGACGCCTGTTCTCCAGCACAGAAGTGGGGCGATCTGGGATTTTTGACGGCGATCCAGGGAATTCCGGCGATCGCCACTCCCCTTCTGGCCTGGTTGTTTTTCACAGGAAATGCCTCGCTTCCGGTACAGGTGGCTCTGAGCCTGAACATATTCCTGCTGGTGATTCGATTTGCGCTGCTGCTGGCGATCCGGTCATCCTACGCCCAATCAGGGGCTTCCTGGTCTTTCTGGTTTTCCCCTCTGGCTGACCCACTGGCGGTGCTGCGAATTTTCCTTTCTTCGATTCGGACTCCGAAGAAATGGCGGGGGCGAGTTTACGAATGAGGCAGGCGCGATTCAGCTTTTGGGGTTTCAACTTTTTCCATGCCCAATTACTTACTGGACTGTTGACTAAATTGCGCCGATTTTCCCTGAAATGCTGACGCAGTGAGCGTTTCAGGGAAAATCGGCGCTAAAACCAAATATGCCACAAAATGCCCTCGTAGATGGCGTTTTGTGGCATTGTAGAAAAATAGTCAAAACTTCAGTACTGAGTAGAATGGTCGTTGTTTATCTGCTAGCTGGGCAGAGTCCAAGCCAGTTCCAAAGCTTCTCCTTGACAAAGAAAAGAGGGAGAAACCAGCTCATTTCACTGCGTGTCGCAGATGAGTCTGTCTCCTCCCCGTTAGCATTCATTCACCTGTAATCATCAAGTTATCAGTCGAGTTTGTCATCGCTATGGTAAGCGCGTGAATTTCGGATGACAAAATGCCAACGAGATTGTAATCAAAGATTCACAGGCCCGTGACGCAAGTGTCACCCCACTGTCACAACCCCTATTTAGCTTAGGAATATCTGAATGAGGTCAGTGGGCGTGGAAAAAGTCGAAACCCCAAAAGCTGCTCTGCTCACTGCGTGGGCGGAAAAGCTTTTGGGGGTCAACCTGAATCGCGCCTACTGACTTATCAGTCTACAAACTCTACAAAAGGACACATCCCCTACCGTGACTAACGTTCAAGATCATTCCGTACAACGCCGTGGGTTTTCTGTGCGTCAGCCGCTCACTTATCTGGCAGTGGCCTTGATGGGCGCGGGGGGCGTTGTCGTCGGCGATCGCCTGCTGGCCTCCCAAAGTCTCGCGCTACAACCCCAGTCTTCGGTCAGCCAGTTGCCCACTATTCCAGGTACTCCCAATAATTCGGGTGGTTCTTTCACCCCCAGTCGCTCCATTTTTGCGGCGGGCAACAGCAATTTTATCGCTGCTGCTGCTGAACGGGTTGGTCCGGCGGTTGTCAGAATTGACTCATCGCGCACCGTTCAATCAAGACTACCGGAAGGATTGAACGACCCCTTCTTCAATCAGTTCTTTGGCCGTAATGGCGGGCGCATGCCTTCTGAACAGCGACGGGGTTCTGGTTCAGGATTTATCGTAGAAGCCAACGGTGTAATTCTGACCAATGCCCACGTCGTGCAAGGAGCCGACCAGGTGCGCGTGACGCTGAAGGATGGGCGTAGTTATCAGGGCCAGGTAATGGGTGCAGATCCAGCGACCGATGTGGCTGTGATCAAAATCGAAGCAAATAGTCTGCCCACGGTTGCCCTAGGCAACTCTGACCAACTGGAGCCGGGAGAATGGGCGATCGCCATTGGCAACCCTCTGGGCCTGGATAACACCGTTACCGCTGGCATCATTAGCGCTACCGGGCGCAGCAGTGCCCAGGTTCGTATTCCTGACCAGCGGGTCAGTTTTATTCAGACCGATGCTGCCATTAACCCCGGTAACTCTGGGGGACCGCTGTTGAACGAGCGCGGCGAAGTGGTCGGTATGAACACCGCAATTATTGGTGGTGCCCAGGGGCTGGGTTTTGCAATTCCCATCAACAGTGCCAAGCGGATCGCAGACCAACTGATTGCCACGGGGAGGGTAGACCACCCCTACCTCGGCGTCCAAATGGCCGACCTGTCTCCCGACCTGAAGGAAAACATTAACAACGACCCCAGTGCCCCTTTCAAGGTGCAGAAGGATCAGGGTGTATTGGTGATGCAGGTTGTTCCCAATTCTCCCGCAGCACAGGCTGGCGTGAAAGCGGGTGACGTAATCAACAAGATTGGTGGACAGGATGTGACCCGTTCTGAGCAGGTGCGGCAGGTCGTTGAAAACAGTCAGATTGGGAATGACCTGCCTTTAGAAATCGATCGCAATGGTCAGGCGATCGCCCTTAACGTCCAGCCCGGAAAATTGCCCGCTCCCGATAGAAGCCAGCAGGAATAAGCGGAATTGGCACAGCGTTACTGAACTAGGACATAAGCACTGTAGGGTGGGCAAGATGCCCACCCGGTGATCTGGGCAGGCAAGATGCCCGCCCTACATCCCTTGCTCTACTCGCCATCGTCTTTAGTGCCTATCCGAAAACCCAAATTCTGGAGGGCGCGCCGCTACAGCGGCGCGCCCACCAGAAATTGGGTTTTCGGATAGGCACTTAATTCAGTGGCTCACCGGCCCATTGCTCTCTTTCTTTGTTTTTGCATCCTGAAGAACACTGGTGATCGCCTCAGCTGCAACGCCTGCTACCTGAGTCAGTTTGCTGCGGGTTGCATTGGCCCGGTCTAGCGTATCCGAAATCTTTTCCTGAGAATCCTCGGCTGTCTCCTTAACTGCAGTCGAGACGTTCTTAACGGTATCCTCTACCACGTCTTTTGCTGTCTCAATGCCACCTTTGACCGTCGTCAGTGCTTCACTCGCGTCAAAATTCTCGATTGCATTGCGAATTGCGTCAATGAGTTGTAACAAAACAGGTTTCAGCTCGTGTAGGATTTCTTGAATTGCTGAGGCACTGGTGTTGGCGGAATGATTTAAGCTTTCTGCAAGATTGCTGGCGGCATCAGATTTGGTCAGCGATCGTGCTGCGGTACTGACTGCTCGTTGAGCCAGCACACCAAGGACGGCGGTGGCGATCGCCATTCCCACCTCTCCTAAGCCATCCGATAGTGGGTTGTCACTTTCTGAGTCCTGGTTAGCAAGCTGTTGAACTGGGCCGATAACGGGAAGCTTTGCGTCTGACTGTCTCTTATCCTTTTTCTTTGATTTCTTTTTGCCCATCGTCTTTTCTCCGACGCAGATTCATTCTCTGAGTCTTCCAGCTTAGATGAATGACAGAATCATCCTCATCTACTGTCAGAATGAGTAATTGCCCACCGGGAGAAGGCTCTCAGGTGCTCAAAATATTCTTCTCCTGCCACTTCAGTTAGATTATTGTGACCTGCTTCCTCTACCCACCAATATTGCTTGGGTTCATTGGCGGCAGCAAAAAGTTCTTTTCCGTGGGCGGGGGGAATGATGGTGTCCTGCTGAGCATGGATGATCAAAACGGGCGATCGCACGGAAGAAATCCGTTCGATGTTGGGAAACTTATCGAAGGGCAGCAGTGGAAAGGGCAGTACGACTCGTAGAATACTGGTGAACGCATTTTCCAGAATTAGCCCGCCCGTTGGTTTCTCTGCCGCCAGGTAGGTGGATGGCCCACTGCCAATGGAACGCCCCATCACCAGGATGCGTTGGGGAGCGATCGCCAATTCATTTGTCAAATAGGCGTAGGCGGCTGCGATGTCTTTATAGCTGCCATTTTCGGTCGGGGTGCCCTGACTCCTGCCATAGCCCCGGTAGTCGTAGGCGAAGACGGCAAATCCCGTCTGGTGTAATTCCTCTGCATAGGGACGAAGCTGACCAATATCTTCTGCATTGCCGTGGCTAAAGAGGATGGTGTGGGTTGCAGCAGGGTTTGGAAGATACAGAGCGGTGATGTGCAGGCCATCCTCCGTCGTCAGTTTCACCAGGTTGGGCATATCCCGGTAGCTGGCGGGCGGTGGCAGAAAGATCATCCGGTCGGCGACAAACATGACGTACAGACAGAGGACTACATAAATCAGCAGGAGTGATCGCACCAGCCGCCCCCAGGAGGCTTTGCCCCAAAACCAGCGTTGAATCCAGCGGCGATCGCTAGCCACGGGGCCGATCTAACCGCTCGTAGATGTAAAAAAGGGCTTCTCCATATCCTCGCCCGGAGGGGGTGTAGACCTCCAGGTAGGCGTTGCTCAGTTGGGGACGGGCGCTGTCTCGATACAGGATGTAAGAATATCCAGCGTTTCGGAAGATGAGCTGGCGGGCTTCGTTAGCGTTGGTGCTGGTAATTCTCAGTTCACCGTTGCCGTCCTTAGCGCGCCCGATATAGTACTTGGGCAACCAGGGGTCGTATTCCGCAGAGCAAATTTGCACTCTGTAGTTAGTGCTCTCCGCCAGGGCATAGGGCGCGGAGTCCCTGGGGCAGGGAGTGATCAGGCGATCGCTGCTAATCGGACGGATATCTCCTCGCACGGTGACTTTCCCCGTCTGGGCGATCGGCTCATTGAAGCCGTAGTCGCGCAGCATATTGGGGTTGTCGGGGTCGGGGCGAAACTGGGGGTTACGCTGTTTTTCCTGGGTGGTGCTGTCGGTTTCTAACTCTGCTGGGGGAGTTTGGGCGATCGAGGGGATGGCAAGGGCGGTGGGTTGAATGAGTTCAACGGCGACAGCGAACACGAGGGATAGACCGAGGAGTGCAAGAATTCGACGCATGAAGGTGCCAGCAGGTGAAAATGGTTCTTCCTGATTAAAGCCGAACTCTCTTGTGTTCAGGGGTGAACGAAAGAAATTGTTAATGGGAAGTACTACTGCACCAGTTTTGGATAAATCTTACGCACCGCCATTGCCGCAAACACCACCATTAACCCCAGTAGCCACAGCAATTGCAGCGGCCAGAAAGGGGGTAATCCCATCGGGAATCGCAGCAGATCAACTACCGAGGCGAGCGGCAGAATGGTGGCGATTCCTTGCAGAAATGGGGGCAGCGTATCGCGGGGAAAGTAGGTGCCGCAGAGGGTGAACATGGGGATGATCAGCAGGAATATGGGGACGTTCACCTGATCGACGCTGCGTACCCAGCCAGCAGTCAGCAGACCCATTGCGCCAAACAGCAGACTGGTGAGAATCATCACCGGAAGGCCCAGGATCAGTGCTGAAAGTGGGTAAATTCCCCAGATGACCGCCACAATTCCAGTGAGCACTCCGGCGATCATGCCTTTTGTCATGGCCCATAGCCAGTCCCCAAGAAATACCTCGGCAAAGCTCAGGGGTGCGGTCAGGAGTGCCTGCCAGGTGCGCTGAAAATTGAGGCGAATGAAGCTGGCATACGCGCCTTCAAAGAAGGACTGAAACAGCAGCCCGATGCCGATCATCGCCGGGGCAATGAATTGCAGGTAGGAAACTTCTTGTCCCAGGTAGGTGATCTCCCCCACCAGGGGACTCAGACCAAAACCGAAGGCCACCAGATACACAATCGGTTCACTTAGAGGCGGCAGACAGTTCACTAGCCAGGTGCGCTGATACACCTTGGCGTGCCGTCGCCAGACTGAATAGACACCCCAGGGGGTAATGGCAGGACTTTTCATAACACGCTCCAGTAAACCGTATCCCTTTGGGATTGTTCAGCTACGACAGCACTTTGCCCGTCAACCGCAGAAAGACATCTTCCAGGTTGGCCCGTCTTCGGGTGAGGCGGGGTGGCTCTAACGCACAGAGTTGCTCCCACATCGCCTGGGGGTGATCGATCGGTAGTGGTAGCAAATAGCCAGTGCCAAAGGGACGACACCAGGTTTCGTGCCGGGTGGCGATCGCCTGCAACTCTCGCTCCTCCAAACCATCTACCTCCGCTACCTCTTTCCCCACCGTCCGCTCAATTAACGCCAGCGGAGTATCCTCATCGATCACCTGTCCCTGCTGAAGCAGCAAAAGGCGATCGCACAGCCGCTGCGCCTCATCCATATAGTGCGTCGTCAGCAGAACACCGCATCCCTGCTGCTTCAGGTCAATCACCAGCCGCCAGAACTCCTGACGGGCGTCGGGGTCGAGTCCGGTCGTGGGTTCGTCCAGAAACACGACAGAGGGATAGTTGAGGAGCGATCGCGCCAGCACCAGCCGCCGCTTCAGACCGCCAGAAAGTTCATCAATGGCGTAATTTGCATAATTTTCCAGGTTGACCTGGGCCAGCACCTCACCCACCCGTTGGCGAGCAGCACTCCCCCGAATCCGGTAGTGGTGAGCAAAGTGCATTAGATTCTCAATCACAGAGAAATCGGGGTCGAGGTTGTCCTCCTGGGTGACAATACCCATTTTGGCGCGGGCGGTTCGCCCATCGCTCTGCACCTGGACATTCCCCAACTTCACAAACCCCCGACTGGGGGCCACTGCCCCATACAACATGCCCACGGTAGTTGTTTTACCCGCACCGTTGGGACCCAGCAATCCCACCACTTCACCAGGGTAAATCTCAAAACTGACCCCCTGGACGACCGGGCGATCGCCATACAGCTTCCACAGATCGTAGACAACGAGTGCCGCTTCCGCAGCTTTGAGCGTTGAAGACACCATAGGGGTTCGGTGAACGTTGCCCCTCTATTGTGTCGTGCAAAGGGGTGATCGCCGCCTCATCCAGGTAGGTGAACTGCATCAATGAGCTTAGTAAGCATTTTCACTCGCTGTGCGGGTGAAAACGCTTGCTAAGCCCGCATCATCAACGGAGAAGGCGGGCGGCGACGACCTACCTTACTGGGGTCGATTTGGACAGTCGCTTCTGCTAACGGCAGTTTGCGCAGGAGTTTCTGGTGAACGTTGACCTGGATGACCAGTTGATTATCGAGATCAACCGCAGTCAACCAACCGCTGCGAGGGTGGTAGGCTCCGGTGTCGATGTCCATCCAGCCGGGGCCACAGGCGATCGCCCCCGGTTGTACGTTGGGCAGGGTAAAGGTGATGGTGTGCCCGGTAATGATCAGTTTGTCGGAGAAATAGGGTTTGCGGCTGCTGTGGAACTCGTCACGAATCCAGCAGTACTCCTGTGTCGTGTGCTGTTTAATCGGCAAGTTGGGCTTGACGCCAGCGTGAACCAGCCAGACATCGCCCAGATCGAGGTGGGCGGGCAGTGTGCGGACCCAATCGAGGTGTTCGGCCAGCAGAGTTTCGATCTTGGGGTAGCTGTTGACGGTAGTCTGGCCACCGCTATAAAGCCACGCCTGGAGTGCCTGAGGACAGAGGATGCCATCGGGGAAGGCTTCGATCAGAAGCTGTTCGTGGTTTCCCATCAGGCACTGATAGCCGCTTTGACGAACAAACTGCACCACGTCGGCGCTCTTGGGTCCCCGGTCGATCAGATCTCCCAGGAGAAAAACCTGGTCGGAGCTGTCAGGGGCGATCGCCTCTAGCAGGTTCATCAGGCCATCGTAGTGACCATGAATATCTCCAATAAAAATACGGCGACCCTTCGGCACAGTGATCTCAGCCTCTTACGATATGCCCTATTATGCCCGCCCAGTCGGAGAACTATCATGCAAGACTGTGTAAAACCCAATGCAAGGGACTGTGAAGTTTACTGGCTGAGCGCTCGCAGGAATTGCGATAATCCGGCAAATAATCCTTTCTTCGGCGTCACCTGGGGTTGCTCCGGATCAATCCCTCTGGCCCGCAATAAGATTTGTTCCAGTGCTTCTCCCACAGGCTTTTGAGCTTCTTCGGCCACCAGTTTGTATTCCCCCTCCTCTTCTAACCACACCTGCCAGGGCTGGGGATAGCAGCGGAACAGTGCCGCCCCCTCCAGGGACCGGATGTAGTAGCAGGACTGGAACTGGCTGAGGAACCGCTCCCGCAGTTGCCGTCCCGCATAGCCAATGCCGATCGTGGCGACATCTTCGAGACGGGGATTGAGAAAGACCACCGGACGATCCAGCGCCTTCTCGCAAAGCTGCTCCACATCCCCCACCTCTACAGAGGACGGCTCCACAAAAATAAACAGTTCTTCCTCCGGCTGCATCTCTGCCTTCATGTCGTTGATGCCACGAATGGCGTAGGGCTTCTCGCCCCAATCTCGTCTCGCCAGAGCAGCCGAACCTGGATCGGGAAAGTACACCCGCAGGCAGTCACCCCGGTCTTCAAACGCCAGAATAAACTGCTGGGCAACGGGCATAATTTTCAGTTCTGGAAAGGCCAGTTCGACTTGCAGTCGGGTCAGACCATCGGCGATCGCTGCTTTGGTGGCCTCCTGAGATTGGGCGATCGCTTCTTCGAGCGTATTGGGAAGATTGGACATTGCAGCAGGTATGGATAAACGACCGGATGAGTTGCGCCCCCCCTGCATAGACTGCGGAGCGAATAGCGTCAGGGGTGTGAAAGGATCAGGCAGGCTCAACGTAGCCCTGGATATTCTCAGGGTTGAACTGCTTCAGAATGCGGGTGGCTTGATTGGTCAGGTTGGCGTTCCCATTCACTACAATCAGGTATTTCCCGGCGTTGAGGCGATTCCGATAGGGCAACGCATCGCCCCCACCCACAACCAGTCCGGTGCCGCCACCGATGAAGAAACTGCCCATTGCCCCACCGATCGCCCCAAGCATGCCGCCGAGAATGTGGTTGCCCATCTCACCAAGCGACGGCACCAGCATATATTGAGTCGAAAGGTTGAACGCAACCCCGCCAAGAAACCCGAAAGGCACCAGCCAGAGCGCCATCAGTTTCACCTGGTTCCAGGCGGCTTTATTGGGATTGAGAAATCCGTACTCGTCAGCGCTCTTGTAGCCTTTGCCGAGGATACTCACCTGCTGCATTGGCAAACCTTCTTTTTCGAGTGCTACATAGGCAGCTTCTGCCTGAATGCGATCGGCCAGTATTGCGACCAGATAGTTCATAACAGGAATGTAATAACAGGATTCAAAACGTTACAGCCTTTTCCAGGCGAATCAAGTGCGGATTTCGGGGGTGCAAGGGTGATTCCCCCTTGAGGGGGTGTGCCCCTGAGTGGGGGCACACCCCCACACCCCTTCTCAACAGAGTGAAACCGCTATATCCAAATTCATTATCAACTGAGGCGGCATCGGAGACCGCTAGAGAGGGGATGATTTTGTTCAGGATTGTTGTCTTGCTTTGGGCTTTTGATTCATCTGGAAACTCCGGCATCCGCCATAATGTTCCACAGAAGATGATTTCTAGGTAGCGATCGTGGCAAGAGTCTGTTTAGAGAGCATCACGCGCCGTTTCAATTCGGTCACCGCCATCGAGGATATTAACTTCGAGGTGCCGGATGGGCAGTTTTGGGTACTGGTGGGGCCATCAGGATGCGGTAAGTCCACGATTCTCAGAACGGTTGCTGGATTGGAAAAAGCGACCTCCGGCAATCTGTACATTGGCGATCGCATTGTTAACGATGTGCCTGCCCGACAGCGGGATGTGGCAATGGTGTTCCAGAACTATGCTCTCTATCCCCACATGACGGTAGCCGAGAACCTGGCCTTTGGGCTGCGGATGCGGCAGACTGACCCTCGCACTGTACAGGAACGAATTGAGACGGTGGCTCGCGCTCTGGATATTACCCATCTACTGGAGCGACGACCGAAACAGCTTTCCGGTGGGCAACAGCAGCGGGTGGCCCTGGGGCGAGCGATCGCCCGTCAGCCCCAGGTGTTTCTCCTTGACGAACCCCTGTCCAACCTGGATGCCCAACTGCGCGACGACACCCGCGCTGAACTGAAGCAACTGCACCAGCGACTTGGGATTACCACCATTTACGTCACCCATGACCAGGTGGAGGCCATGACTCTTGCAGACCAGATCGTGGTGCTGAACGGAGGCCAGATCCAGCAAATTGGCAGTCCTCAGGCTATCTACGCCCAGCCTGTCAATCAGATGGTGGCGACCTTCGTTGGCAGTCCCCCGATGAACATCTTGAGTGCAGTGTACGACGGAACGAACTTTCTGGTGGAAGGCCAGCTTATCCCCTGTCCCCCAAAATTTCACTCGGCGCTACGATCGGCTCAGGGACAGCGAGTCAACCTGGGCATTCGACCCGAACAGCTCCAGGTGGCTACCGAAGGAACGCCTCACCTGACCGTAACTGTGACCGTGGTGGAGCCGCTGGGCCGAGAGATTTTAGTTCGTGCCATGCTTCCCTCCAAGGAAGCGCTGAATGCTCCTGTTCTTAACCTCCAGGTGTCGCCGGCTCTGATGCCCCAGGTGGGCGATCGCCTCCCCCTCCGGCTAAACCTTGACCATCTATTTGTGTTTAACCCCGCCACTGGAGAAAGAATTTCAGCCGACCAGCGGAATTAGACTAAGAGCCATAGAATCCCAGTTTTCGCGCGGCGGAGCCGCGCCAGGTGAAAACTGGGATTCTATTCAACAGCAGATCCCTAAGGACTGGGATATCGGGTACATCCCACTTTTGCAAATTTCCAAAACCAATTTTGCGAGTGGCGCAGGCTTCGCCCACGCCACTCGCAAAATTGGGATACACCCGGGATACCCATGCGATCGCCCCTTGCGGAAAAGGGCATAATTCAACTGAAGTGGTCAGTCGATAGCCCCACAGGTTGACCCTTGTGGCTATGTAGACGTGCGATCGCCCGGAGACATACGCTATGGTTTATCAGCTTTCGAAGTCGGTTTCTACCCCAGATGAACTGAAGGTGTCTGAGCGAGTTGGAGCCTTTATTATTCGCAAAAATCGCAGCCGTCAGTATGAGCTGCTGCTGTTTTGGCATCCTACTTCTCAAGAAGCACCCGTGCAGATTCCGGGGGGTGGATTGGAGTCGGGCGAGTCGGTTGAACAGGCGCTCTGTCGAGAAATTTATGAGGAGAGTGGGCTGGTGGATTTGCCCATTTTGCGCAAACTGGGCGTATGCGAACGGTGCTGGCTGGACACGCGGAACCTGGCCCGTCGCCACTATTTCCTGTTAGAAGCGCCTGCCAACACCCCCGATGTCTGGGATCATATTGTATCGGGCGATGGTGACGACAACGGAATGCGCTTCTCCTATTTCTGGAGTCGCCCACTGCCGCAGTTTCAGCTCACGGGCGGCTCTGCTTCGTTTTTGAATGCCTATTACATTCCCGAACTTTACGATTCACCGTAGGGAGGCTTCCCTAAACTTTCCGCAGGCGAGTTGTTAACAGTCCAACAACTCCTGCTGCAGTCAGCAGCCCGATCGCCCCCGGCACCAGAGGTACCCACAGACTCGCCACAACGAATAGCCCATAACACAGTCCATACAGGCTAATAAGGGTAGCCACCAGTGCGATCGCCATCAGCGAGAGCCGCCGGAAATACCAGACAATCAGTCCACCAGTCAGCGTCCAGACAAAAATCCACAGACCCTCGCCCCAGGCAGTCCACCAGAGGATGAGAGGACGGTTATTCAGGGTAGCACTCAGGAGCTGACTGACCATCTGACCTTGCAGCTTGACCCCGGCCATATCTCCATAGGGTGTATTCCAGAAATCTACCCCGGCCCGGTCGCGGTCGGTCATGCCAATCAGGACAATGCGATCGCGCCATTGTTCGGGAGGTACCTGATTTTGCAGCAGTGCGGCCAGCGAGACGGCGGGGGCAAATAGGTTGGGGCTCCCGTTGTGAATCCGATATTTCAATAGAGTTTGATAGCCGAAAAGCTGGTTGTTGCGGTTCTGGTAGGGGCCACCTATGCCCAGTAGTTGGGGAATGGGGCGATCGCCCAACTCCATATCCTGTACGTACTCCCCGAACTCATTCAGTGGAGAAACAAAAGACTTCCCTGCGGCCTCCAGGTAGCGACGCGCCAGCACCAGACTGAATGCGTCTGAAGTGTTGCAGTACTGGGGGTCGGGATTTTGCATCAGATAGTGACGACGGATGAATTTCCCACCATCACTGTCTTCTATGAAATCGCTGAAGCCAACCTGAGCGGCGTTGATCTCGGCGGGGGGCGGTGTACCAGGAATCTTTTCTCCGCGTCGATTGATATAGCCGCTCTTGCAGACCACAATCAAATTGTTAGTTTGTTTGAGCTGGGCGGCCAGTTCAGGGGTGGCGTTGAAGTCCCGGTACAGGTCGAGGCCAATTAACCGGGGAGGAGATTGTCGCAAAACGGTCAACACATCCAGCAGCGCTGCGTCGGGAATGCTGCCAGGACTGGGGGCATAACGGCTGTTCAGAAAGCGCGTACTGTCCTGGTCTACCTCAACAATCAGCAGGCGATCGTCCTGTGGTTCATGGGGAGCCAGTCGCAGCAGATGGTCGTAGGTTGCCAGTTCTGCGGGCTGCATCCATCCCCCCAGGCGGGCCACTCCTAAAAGTCCCGTGATCACCAGTGCTGCCAGTGCTGCCGTGCGCACCCGCACCCGACGCCGGGGCTGTTCCTGGCTGGCGGTAATATATTCGACTTGCAGGGGAATTGGGGCTGGAGATTTTCCTTTCGCCTGCTGCAGCCATTCCTGCGCTTGCAGCAAGTCTTTTCCCCGCAGCAGATAGCTCTCTTCGCGCCCTGTCCGGTCCCAATCAATGGCCTTCGTCAGCAACCGAGTGTGGTTCCGCACATGCTGGGGGTCAGCGTCGAGCGATCGCATCAGTTCCCCAAAACTCATGAAGAAGCCGTCTCGCTTGCGAAAATCGATCCACTGGCCATCCTTCAGGGTGGGAGGCAGGTGATCGGGGGCAATGGTGCGACAGTGGAGTGGCAAAACCCGTTTGTTTAGCGAGACGGCGTAGTCAAGCTGTTCCAAGCAGGGGTGATCGCCCACTGTCGCCGGAGACAGCACGAGCAGCATCACCTCTGCGGATTCGATCGCTCGCTGGATCTCGGCCTTGACATCGCGCCCCACCCCCACTGCCAGACTTTCCTGGTCAAACCAGGTGGTTCTGCCCTGACTTTGAATGGCCTCGTTCAATCGACGAGCAAAGTCCGAATCAGCGGAGGAGTAGGCCAGAAATACATTAATTGCAGCGTCACCGGGCTGCTCCAGGCTCGTTGCCAAAAACTCCTTCTGAAGAGCAGTTGGTGGATAGTCCTCCGATTTCTCGGCCACCTGCAACCATGATTCCGCCTGCTTCAAGTTGTTGCCCCGCAGCAGAACACTGGGATTGCGCTGTTGCGCCTGCCACTTTAGCGCCCGCACCAGCAGGACCTTGTGCTGTTCAAAGTAGGACGCATCCTGGTTCAGTTGCTTCAGCAGACGATTGATAGCCAGCTTGTACAGCCCCTCATCCTCTGGTTCCGTCAGGTCAATCGCCTGGACGTTTTTCAGCTTCGTGGGAATGGGCGGCGGTACCTTCGTGTTTGAGATCAGCCCAAAGATATCGTCCATGCCTCGACGAGCGCTGCGGCTGCTTTTTTCGGTCGCCTGGAGCCGCAGGGGAATAATCCGCTTATTGTGGGCGATCGCATAGTCCACCTCCCGCTGACACTGCCGCGATGCCAGGGAATCATGCGACAGCAAATACACCATCGTGTCGGCTCGCTCGATACCCCGATTGACTGCATCCTCCAGTTCTTCCCCAGACTGCACGTCGGTCTGATCAGTCCACAGAGTGAAGCCCTGTCGCATCAAACTGTAGCCAACCTGGGTGGCGATCGCCCGGTCTGCCTCCGCAGAGCAGAGAAATACCTGGGTCATCAGGTTATTGGCGTTCTTGGTGCTTTCACAGATGAACTCACTGTGCAGATCCGTCGGCTCACAGGGGGGTGGACCATCTCGAAAACGCTGTCGCAGCCATGCTTCTGCCTGAAGCCGCTCTTCGCCCACCAGCAGATAGTGAGGTTGCCGCTGTTCCCGCTCCCACTCCCGCGCCTGGGCCATTAACCGCGTGTGCTGCTGGATGTAGTTCTGGTGACGCTGAAAAATCCCAAGCAGACCCGCCAACGAGGTTTCAAAGTTGTCAATGTCTTCCCGGAACCAGATCCAATTGATTCTGGCAATTGCTGGGTGTAGATTGGGGTTGCGATCGTCGCTGTAGTGTTTCCCTGATGTCTGCACTGCCTTCCAATCCGTCTCAGACTTTTCCGGGTTGCGCTGCATCCAGATGTCTCGGCTGATCTGGTCAACGTGCATCAGGGGAATGATGCGCTTTTTGAGCTGCACCGCCAGTTCGATCTCTCTGCGGCAGTAGGGCGAGTTGACTGCGTGGGGCGAAATGACAAAGATAAAGTTGTCTGAGGTTTCGATGCCCTCGTTTATTTGATCCTGATAGTCAACGCCCAGGGGAATATCATTCTGGTCTACCCATACTTTTAGGCCGGCACCGATTAGCCGCTGGTGCAGGCGCAGCACAAAGGCTTTGCTATCGGGACGACCATAGGAGATAAATGCATCCTGAAAAGCATTCATTGTAGCGGCGGTAGAATTTCACCAAATCTTACCACCTGTGTCTTTCAAGAATCCTTTGTGGGGTCATCCAGGATGTTGAGGGTCATGCCTTCTCGCGCCAACTCTACATTGGGGAAACGTGCCTTTACTTCAGCCTGCGCCTGGTCAAGAAAATCGTCGTCGTAGGCGGGGTCATGGTGGAACAGAACAATGCGCTTGACTTTGGCGGCGATCGCCAATTCAATTCCTGACCCCCAGATGATCGAGTGTTGGGTGGCTGCCTCATCGGGGTCGTACAGCGCAGGGTTGATATAGGAGGCGTCGTAGATCAGGGCATCGGCATGGTGAGCCAGGTACAGTAGACTCTGGTCGGGCTGCTCTCCGTTTTCGGTGTCGGTCGCGTAGACGACTGAGTAGCCGTTCCAGGTGACGCGATAGCCCAATGCCCCATTGGGGCGATTCAGTGACACCGTTTCAATCATCACATCGTCCAGGGTAATAACAGACCCTGGAGCAATATCGCGGAACCTTAGATCCGAGCGCATCACCTGCAAAGGAACTGGAAAATTGGGGCGCAGCATCTGGTCACAGAGACGCTGTTTGATGGAAGCTCCGTTCGCTCCCATTGCCCCATAGATGTGGAACAGGTTGCCGGGGATGAAGGCCGGGGTGAAGAAAGGAAACCCCTGAATTCGATCCCAGTGGCTATGGGTAAAAAAGATGTGGGCCTCAACGGGCATTTCCTGCCGCAGATGTTTTCCCAGTACCCTCAACCCCGTGCCGCCATCAAAGATAATTCGCTTTCCCCCGACCTGAAGCTCGACGCAGGCTGTGTTACCGCCATAGCGTACTGTCTCCAGTCCGGGAGTTGGGATGCTGCCCCGCACCCCCCAGAATTTCACTGTAAAACCGCAGGCGGAACCGAGATGCGAGAGCGCAGTTGGAACGGATGTGCAAGAACTGGCTGTAGAAAGGTCAAAGCCGGACATGAAAAGTACTAAAGTCTGGTTTAAGTGAATGACGGACAACCGATTCCCAAAGGAATGTCAAGAGAGTCAGAAACGAATCCTCTTCCTAATTAAAGATTCCCCAAGGCTGCGGAAGAATCAGCATTGAATCAAAAACTAGCCCAAATTCTGTTTTTGCTTGCGCTACACCCTGCCTGACTGAATTTGAACCGAGCAGTAGATGCAATAAACATTGAAATATAGCGCACTTCTATCAGAATAGGGGGTATGACCTGCCAGGGTCATCATCTCCTTACAGAGAAGTGGACAGTTCGTTAACTGTCTGAGGAGCGTCAGGTGGAAGGCCATTGTAGGGAGTCGCGCTCCAGCAGGCCACAGTTTTTTGTGAGAGAGCCGCACGGAGCAAGGCTCTCTCACAAAAAACTGTGCTGAACTAGACTAAGAGCCTATCCAAAAAACCGAATTCTGGGAGACTCGACGCTGTAGCGTCTCCCAGAATTCGGTTTTTTGGATAGGCTCTAATCAACTAATTAGTAGTTCGCCAAGCGAACTTTGCCTGGTTGACAAACTTTGCCTGGTTAGTGTGGCGCGCTTCGCTCGCCACACTAACCAGGCAAAGTTTCTTTGGTGGACTACTAGCATAGGGTTAGGGAGGCCCCACCGGGTCAACTTGATCAGCTTTTACTTGCTTTGATGCAGGTTTCCACCAGGGGCATCACCTGATCGACATCCTTCCAGCCCAAAATTTCTGTCACTTTTTTCTCCAGGTTCTTGTAGGTGCGGAAGAACTCGGCGACTTCATCCAGACGGTGGGGGGCAATGTCTTTCAGCGATTTGACATTGGCGTAGCGGGGGTCTTTGTCGGGAACGCAGAGGATTTTTTCGTCGCGATCGCCCCCATCCACCATTTCCAGCATCCCAATGGGACGCGCCGCGATGACGCAACCGGGGAAAGTTGGCTGATCCATGATCACCATACCGTCTAGAGGATCGCCATCATCCGCCAGGGTGTTGGGCACAAAGCCGTAGTCGAAGGGATACTGTACCGAGGCATAGAGGACGCGATCGAGGGCAAAAGCACCCAGATCTTTGTCAAACTCGTACTTGTTTTTGCTGCCTGCCGGAATTTCGATCAGGACGTTCAGCAGACCCGGTTTGGGTTGGGGCGGAATACGCGATAAATCCACAGTAATTCTCCAAGTCAATAGCGTTCCGAATCGGGGGAGGTGAAGGTAATTGTTTGAGCATCACTTTGGACGGATCAGTGGATGCAACGCTAAACAATCAGGTAACTCCCCGAATAGCATTCTAAGCGAGAGTGGAGGGCTGTGCAGCACACAGCTCTCCACTCTCGCTTGAACCATTCACTTGAACCATTTGCTAACGGCTCTGCATATGGTTTGTAGGGGTATAAGCGGGTAGCAAAGGGGGGGGAGATGAAGAATAGTAGGCGATCGCCACCACAGGAATCGTCAGAGTCAACACTGCGATCAATGTACCGATAAAATCTGCCAATCGGTAAGACGGTCGGGGGGAAGGATTGTCGGCTCTACTGCCAGATTCCATAAATTCTCATTCTACAACTCGACAAGGCGGATAAGGATAAAGCCGGAGAACGGTTCCAAATCGCCAACCCACAGGAATTGCGAAAGCGTCGCTTCTAGTTCCTGAGAGAAACGGTCAAATTCTGCCAGAAAGGCAGAACGGTTGAACCACTATAACTACATACTAGCAGGTTGCAGTATAAGATAAAGTTATCTCAGCTACCAACCCTCAGACAAAATTAGAATTCACGACTCCTCAACCTGATTCCGCAAGGCGTCTGCCAACTTTAATAATCTCCGCTTTCCCCCTCACGGTAATCACTCTGAAAGCGTCCGACATCCGTAGGGATGCGGTTCTATAAATTACGTGGAGTCCAGTATGCTGCTGGGAAACGATTCCAGCAAGGGGTCATAAAGTTTGATTCTCTACGGTTGTCGGTTTTGTTCCTGCCGAGTAGCGTAGTGAAAGTAATGAATTGTAATGTTCCCTAAACTCAATCTCATGACTACGACAACTCAGGTGAAGCACGAAGTAAAAGATTTAGCTCTGGCGACCCAGGGTAAGCAGCGAATTGAGTGGGCAGGTCGAGAGATGCCCGTGCTGCGCCAGATTCAGGAAAGATTTGCAAAAGAAAAGCCGCTGGCCGGGATGCGTCTGGTCGCCTGTTGCCACGTTACAACTGAGACGGCTCACCTGGCGATCGCTCTTAAAAACGCTGGAGCTGATGCGCTGCTGATTGCCAGTAACCCCCTCTCGACACAGGATGATGTTGCCGCCAGCCTGGTTGCTGACTATGGAATCCCTGTTTTTGCCATTAAGGGGGAAGACAACGACACCTATCACCGTCACGTCCAGATTGCCCTGGATCATCGTCCTAACGTGATCATTGACGACGGTAGTGATGTGGTGGCTACCCTGATTCAGGAGCGTCAGCACCAGATTGCAGACCTGATCGGTACTACAGAAGAGACCACCACCGGGATTGTTCGCCTCCAGGCGATGCTGAGAGATGGCGTGCTGACCTTCCCGGCGGTGAATGTGAACGATGCTGACACCAAGCATTTCTTTGACAACCGCTACGGGACGGGCCAGTCCACCCTGGATGGCATCATCCGCGCCACCAACATTCTGCTGGCCGGAAAGACGGTGGTCGTGGCAGGCTACGGCTGGTGCGGTAAGGGAACGGCGCTGCGGGCACGCGGGATGGGTGCCAATGTGATTGTTACTGAGATCGACTCGATCAAGGCGCTGGAAGCGGTGATGGATGGATTCCGGGTGCTACCGATGACGCTGGCAGCTCCTCAGGGTGACATTTTCATCACGGTGACGGGCAATAAGCACGTCATTCGGGGCGAGCACTTCGAGGTGATGAAGGATGGGGCGATCGTTTGTAACTCCGGTCACTTTGATATCGAGATCGACCTGAAGTCGCTGCGCGAGATGGCCAGCGATGTGAAGACGGTGCGTCAGTTTACTGAGCAGTACAGCCTGAGCAACGGCAAGTCGGTGATCGTGCTGGGCGAAGGTCGTCTGGTGAATCTGGCTGCGGCTGAGGGACACCCTAGCGCGGTGATGGATATGAGCTTTGCCAACCAGGCAATGGCCTGCGAGTATCTTGTGAAGAATAAGGGCCAACTGGCTCCTGGGCTGCACTCGATTCCGAAGGAAGTGGATGAGGAAATCGCCCGTCTGAAGCTTCAGGCGATGGGGATTGCGATCGACAGTCTGACGGAGTCTCAGATTGAGTACATTAACTCCTGGACTTCGGGAACCTAAATTCAGGTGAGACGGGGGATGGGCACTGGTTCATCCCCCGTTTTGTTTGGGCTTTCCATTTCAGGGGTGGAAGTGCGGTGTTCCGCACTTCCACAAAAAACATCCCAACATTTGGTTGTAGCGTGAGTCTTTTTGAGGGAAGAAGTGGGTAAGGTAAGCGGAGGTTTGGGCTGCGAACCAATCTTCTTGGGGGGTAGCTTACCCCCCAAACCCCCCGCTTGGGGACGACCGCGTCCCCAAACCCCTCCGACCAGGTTGCCCGTGGGTGGCCAGCAGCCCACAGCGTGTTACCCATGATCGCTACTTGGCTGAGCCGTGAGAGGGTGATGGCTTGGCTTCTTTCCACTTAGGGAAATTTCGAGGAAACGTACCTTTGGGATACCCCACTCAACCCTCCTATTACTAAGGCGAGGGATTTTCCGACTTCCCCCCTTTTTAAGGGGGGATTGAGGGGGGATCCGACTTTTTTTGCTTCTAAACCGATCGCTCAACTCGCCCTGTCCCTAACTCCCGTTCCCGACTATGGTTGAATGGATTACCCGCACAATGGAGTCCCTGGGTTATCTGGGCATCGGCTTGCTGATGTTCCTTGAAAACCTGTTTCCGCCGATTCCTTCGGAGCTGATCATGCCGCTGGCAGGGTTTACGGTGGCCAAGGGGAATATGCAAATGGTTCCGGCGATCGCGGCTGGGGTGATTGGCACTGTCATCGGTGCGTTCCCCTGGTACTACGCGGGGATGTTCCTGGGTGAGAAGCGGTTGATGGATTTGGCGGATAAGTATGGGAAGTGGCTGACGATTTCCAGTCGAGATATTGAGAAGGCGATCGCCTGGTTCAATCAGTACGGTGGACGGGCAGTGTTCATTTGCCGTCTGGTGCCGGGGGTGCGGACGTTGATATCCCTGCCTGCGGGAATCAGCCGGATGAATTTTGGGATGTTTTTGCTGTATTCTACCCTGGGTACGATTATCTGGACGAGTCTGTTGACCTACGCTGGATTTTTGCTGGGTGATAACTACGATCTGGTAGACGAGTATCTGGGGCCTGTTTCGAAGATTGTGTTGCTGACCTTGGTGGTGGCTTTTGGAGTCTGGATCTGGCGGCGTAAGCAAAAGCAGCAGTCGGTTTAGGGAATGGAACTCTGCTTTCGACAGGGGGTCATGAAAACCTGATAGCCTAGCAAAGCAGATTACTTTTCCGCCTTCCTTGAAAGCCAAACCGCGATCGAACTACTGGCAACTGTTGCCCTACCTGCGCCCTCAGTGGCGCACGATTGTCTTAGCACTGGTTTGCACCGTCATTTTTACCGCTTGCTGGCCGTTGCTTGCATGGCTGGCAGGATTTTTGCTGGATGCGCTGGTGAATGGCAATCTGGTAGAGCTACTGCGAATCTCAGCAGTAGTGGTTATGGTGTTCTTCATCCACAAACTGGCGCAGTACGGACAGGATTCGCTGATGGCAAAGGCAGCCCTGGCGATCGCCCTCAACCTGCGCAACCGGGTTTATTCCCACCTGCAATCCCTCAGCCTCAGCTACTTTGAGCGGGCGCAGACGGGTGACCTTTCCTATCGCCTCACCGAAGACATTGACCGGATTGGGGAAGTGGTGAATAAGCTGTTCCACGACTCCACGCCCAGCCTCCTGCAATTGGTGTTTGTGTTCGGGTATATGCTCTACCTGAACTGGCAGTTGACCCTGGCCAGCCTGATCGTGATTCCTCTACTGGGAGCGCTGGTGAGCTGGTTTGGGGAACGGATTCTGGCGGTGTCTCGCCGCAGTCAGAATCTGGTGTCCGATCTGTCTTCGCTGCTGACGGAGGTGTTTAGCGGTATTCGGCTGGTTCGGGCGTTTGCAGCAGAGGAGTACGAGATTGAGCGATTCCAGCAGGAGTCGGAGCGCAATCGGCAGGCGAAATACAAGGCGGCGTGGCTGCGGGCAGTGCAATATCCCGTGGTTGGCTTTTTGCAGGTGTTGATTGTGCTGCTGATTCTGCTGATGGGAGGGTGGCAGATTGCGTCGGGGAATCTAACGGGTCAGCAGTTCGGTAGCTTCGTGGTGGCGGCGGCAATGCTGATTGATCCCGTTGCTCACCTGACGGACAACTACAACGAGTACAAACAGGGGCAGGCATCGGTCGATCGCATCTTTGAATTGCTGGCGATCGCCCCCGCTGTCATCGAAAAACCAGGCGCAAGCCCCCTGCCCCCTGTGACGGGCAAGGTGGAGTATCGCAACGTCAGCTTTGCCTACACTCCCGACAAACCCGTGCTAAATCGGCTGAGTTTGTTAGCATTTCCGGGGGAGGCGATCGCCCTGGTGGGAGCCTCTGGTGCAGGCAAAACCACACTGGTCAACCTTCTGCCTCGTTTCTACGATCCCCAGGAAGGACAAGTCCTGATTGACGGCACTGACATTCAGGAGGTCACCCTGCGCAGCCTGCGGCAGCAGATCGGTATCGTCCCCCAGGAAAACGTGCTATTCTCAGGCACGATCGCCCAGAACATCGCTTTTGGCCGCAAACGGTTTGATCTGGAGGCCGTTGAGGAAGCAGCACGGGTCGCTAACGCGCACCAGTTCATCACCCAATTTCCCGACGGTTACCAGACCTGGGTGGGAGAAAGGGGAGTGAACCTGTCGGGAGGCCAGCGGCAGCGAATCGCGATCGCCCGCGCTGTTTTGCTCAATCCCCGCATTCTCATCCTGGATGAGGCCACCTCTGCCCTCGACTCGGAATCGGAAGCCCTGGTGCAGGAAGCCCTTGAGCGTTTGATGAAGGGACGCACGGTGTTCATCATTGCCCACCGATTGGCCACGATTCGTCGGGTCGATCGCATTCTCGTGGTAGAGAATGGTCGGGTAGTGGAGTCTGGAACTCACACCGAATTGCTGGAGCAGGGCGATCGGTATGCCCGCTTTTATGCCCAGCAGTTTGCCGTCGAATAACCTGCCAGATTGGCAGTGCGGTTCCACCGTTAGATCGTTCAAAATGTGCATGGGTCACTGCACTGCCCAGCCTACACCCCCACGATTTGAATAAATCTAAATCTTCTGCCTGCGGGCGATCGCAGCAGTTCAAAATACAGAGTATCCTTGAAATCCAACCGTAGAAATTTTCCATGCCCTGGTTCGTCAAAATTGAGAAGGGGATCGTTGAAAAGCCTATTTTTGACCAATTCGTTGCCGCTCACAAAGCCTTTGTGAGGGATTTGATTGAACAGGGACATCAGGCAAAAACGGGCTACTGGGCGGAGTATGGCGGTGGGATGCTGCTGTTTCGGGCGGATTCCCTATTGGAGGCGAAGGCGATTGTGGAGCGTGACCCGCTGATTCAGAACGGTTGCGTGACCTACGAACTCCACGAGTGGCGCATCGTTGTAGAGTAGCGACTTCACAAAGCCACAGTTGCAACGGAGTAGTCCCTCGCAGAGATTCTCCAAACTTTCTTAAGCGTGTAGCGAAGTAACAGGATACGGCAATGGCAGACAACAAGGAGGGCATCAAAATCGTTGCGGAGAACCGTCAGGCGCGGTTTACCTACGAGATTCTGGAGACCTTTGAGGCGGGCGTCGAACTGCGCGGTACCGAGGTCAAGTCCATCCGCGACGGTAAGGTGAACCTCCAGGACGGTTACGCCCTGATCCGCAATGCCGAAGTCTGGCTGCACAACGTCCACATTTCTCCCCATGAAACCGCCAGCCAGGTGTTCAACCACGACCCTCGCCGGACGCGCAAGCTGCTTCTCCACCGTCAGGAGATTCGTAAACTCATCGGTCAGGTGGAACAGAAGGGTTTGACGCTGGTTCCCCTCCGAATGTATCTCAAGGGCGGAAAAGTGAAGGTGGCGATCGCCCTGGCTCGCGGTAAGAAGCTCCACGACAAACGCGAAGACCTGAAGCGCAAACAGGAGAAGCGTGAGATCGAACGGGTGATGAAAAATCGATAGTTTTTGGTTGCGCATGCAGTGGTTGGGCGACCACAATAGAATTGCCGCAGAATTACAAAAATTGAAGTTATGTCAGATATGGTTGACAAAACAATCACTAATCCTGGATTCCATAAGCAGTTCGTCCTTAGTAGATTTGGTGAGGAAGAGCAAAGTATTCTCAATGTACTTTCAAAAGGCTGGTATTTGACAAACTCTGGGGAAGAAATCTATGTTGCCCAGTCCAAATACAATTACTTTCTCATGAAGCCTACGCCACGAACATCTGAAATGTTCAATATAGAGCGCGAAGTCATCTGTGTGTTGAGCAGCTATGAGAATTTTGAGCCAAGATCTCTAGACATCTTCGATGAAGTAATCAAAAAGCTCCCTAAAATGCGAACGGAAACCGTTTGTGGAGTTCTTGTTAGTCGGGCAAATAATGTAGAAAAAAAGGTTGAGCAGCTTCTGAAGTCCGATCCAGAGCATCAGATTATTGTACCTGTTACATATAAAGAACTGCTCGAAGTTGACGCTATAAGAATTTTAGAAAACCGTTTTAGAAAACACTTTTATTCACGTGATTTATTCTCGTTTTTGTCCCCCTTAAAGAAGGACACTTACTTCTTTGGTAGATCCAATTTAATCAGTGAAATAGTGAATCGCTATCAATCTGGAGAACATACTAGTTTATTTGGCTTAAGGAAAAGTGGAAAGACTTCAATTGTCTATGCAATTGAGCGACGCTTGCTTGCGAATGGTGACCATGTTGTATCACTAGATTGCGAAAATCCATCGATACATATGCTGCGTTGGTATGAACTACTTGAGAAGCTGGTTCATGAATATCACACTGCGAAGGAGTCTAAAGCCAAGATCATCACAAGTGAGCGTTATACAGAAAAGCTTGCCGCTGATAGTTTTGAGCTAGATATGCTCAAGATATATAGCTCGAAAAAAGCTGCAAGCACTCTTTTTATCTTTGATGAGATAGAACGGCTCACGCCAAACACAGCTTCATCTTCTCACTGGCGAGAAGGAGATGACTTCATATTCTTCTGGCAAACAATGAGAGGTTTCTATCAGAAAAATCCACAAGTCTTCTCATACATGCTTGTTGGCACCAATCCAAGCTGTATTGAATCATCCATGCTACTGGGTCACGATAATCCAATATATGCATCCATTCCAAGTCAGTATGTGCCCCCGTTTACGGTTGATCAGGTCACTCAGATGGTCACCAAACTTGGTGATTACATGGGTCTCAAATTTGACACATTGATATCGGCAAAATTAACAGAGGACTTTGGTGGCCATCCATTTCTGATTCGCCAGATGTGTAGTCAAATTAACAAACTGGCTCGGCTAGAACGCCCTGTCAAAATTGAAAAAGTTCTCTATAATCGTGCCAAAGAAGAATTTGTTTTACACTCTCAGGAATATCTTGAGATGATGATTCAAGTTCTATTTCAGTGGTATCCGGATGAGTACGATATGCTAAGGTTTTTGGCTCAAGGTGATATCGAGAGTTTCAATGCCTTAGCCCTGGATCATTCAAACTACACTCGCCATCTGGTGGGATATGGTCTTGTTCAAAAGAGCGCCGATGGCTATGCCTTTAATCTGGAGGCAATCGCAAAATTGTTGAGAGATAGGCATAAAAATGAGCGTCTGAATTTGAGTCAAGAAGAGAAAGTGCAGGAAATTTCTCAACGAAGAAACAAAATTGAAAAAGATCTTCGAACCCTTGTCAAGAATGTTCTTAAAATTTCTAAGGGGCCAAAGAAGGGGGCTGAGGCTGTAATTTCATCGGTTCCAGATAATCGAAAACTGGGAATGCAGGGAAAGGACTTAAATAACTTATTGGATAGGGATAGATCGCCACTATTTTTTCTGGAATTAATCAACATAATTAAGCGGGAGTGGGAACTGTTTGAGAATGTCTTTCCTATGGAAAAGGCTAAGGTGCTATTTCTGCTGGAAGAAATTAATGCTAAAGGTAGACCAGATGCACACGCGAAATCCATTTCTGAAGATGATTTTCAGGAGCTTCGCCTCTACTTCAAAAAAATCGAGACAATCCTTAATGATTGGGCAAATTAGCTACGAGCTACGCTAGCTTACTAAAATATTCCCTTTGTGGCCTTTGCTGTTGTACTGCTTGAGAGCAGCCTGGGCGATCGCCCCACCCTTCCCAGCTTCTACCAGCGCTACACAGGCACCGCCAAACCCGGCTCCCGTCAGGCGTGCGCCAAATACTCCCGGCGTTTTCTGCAAGATTTCCACTAGCAGATCCAGTGCGGGAACTGAGACTTCGTAATCGTCTCGCAGACTGGCGTGAGACGCATTCATCAGTTCACCAAACTCCGCCGCTGAAACGCCCGAAAGCACCTTCAGCACCCGGTTGTTTTCGGTAATTACGTGGCGGGCGCGGCGGCGAATCGGTTCCGGTAGCGTTTCTGCCTGCTGAGGTTCGCTGATATCGCGTAAAGCTTTGACACCCAGTTGACGAGCGGCCTCCTCGCATTCGGCTCGGCGCTGGTTGTAGCTGCTGCTGGCAAGCGATCGCGCCACCCCACTGTCAATTACCACAATTTCGGCTCCTGCTGGAAACGGCAGAATCTTGCGTTCCAGGGTGCGGGTATCCAGGAAGAGCATGTGGTCGGTGTCCGCCAGACTGGAGGCCATCTGGTCGAGGATGCCACAACTGACACCCGTATACTGGATTTCGGCCTGCTGGCCCAGTTGGGCGAGACGGACATCGTCCAGTTCGAGCTGGAGGAGCGATCGCAGTCCCTTCAATGTCGCCACCTCCAACGCAGCGCTGCTGGACAGCCCTGCACCAATTGGAACAGTGGAGGTGACAAACAGGTTGAGTAGCGGTATCGAAACACCCTCCTTCTCAAGCACTCGAATGCAGCCCTCAATGTAGCGGGCGAACCCATCAGGAGCAGATTCGGTAGGGAGCAGCTCGACTCGTTCTGCCAGTTCAACGGAATAGAAGTGGTGGCGATCGTCCGCACTCCGGCCAATCGAAACGGTTGTCTGCTGGGGAATCGCCGTTGGCAGCACAAAGCCGTCGTTGTAGTCGGTGTGTTCACCCAGAAGATTGACCCGTCCTGGGGCGATGGCTTTCACGTCGGGAGTTGACCCAAAAATTTGCCGATAGTCCATCATGGATGCGCTGGTGACCGTTGGTGAATCGAGATAAACGGCACTCCTTCTATGATGAAATCGATCGTCAAAACTCACATCATCTCAATGGTGGGTCAACTTCTAATCCTGACTCCGTTGGTTATAGAGGTGGTTTGTTTTTGTTGAGATGCCCGCTGCGCGGGCATCTCAACAAAAACAAATCGCTACTTTATAGCCGAATTCCGTATGACAAGCACCCTCTTGAGAAAGTAGTTCCCTGAGCGGAGTCGAAGGGAGCGGTTCAGAGGGAGGAAGTTCTTCGGGTGCTGGCTTCGACTCCGCTCAGCCAGTGTAATACCTTTGGAACAGATTCCTGTTTAAGCGGCATTGCTGATTTGAAATATGATTTTTTGATTGTGTGGCGCGCGG